>CAZDFY010000166.1:0-6290 GCA_964504785.1 uncultured Sediminispirochaeta sp.
TATTTCTCGAAGTGTTAATTCAATTTCTCTTTTTTCAAAATTTTTAAAATCTTTTCTATCATAAAGTGTGGATTTAACTGGGTAGATTCGACTTCTTTAATTAAAGAGGATCCTCTGAAAAAATTCTCATTGAGAATTCTCCCGTGCAAGGTTATAACTATACTATGGACAATAAGTATGACATCATAGTGTTGGGCGCCGGGCTTGGCGGTCTTTGCGCGGCTTTTGAGGCTTCCAAGAGGGGACAGAAGGTCCTTTTGCTTGAGCGGCATAATCTTCCGGGGGGATTTGCTACCAGTTTCGTGCGAGGGCGCTTTGAATTCGAACCCTCTTTGCATGAAATGCCGGATGTCAGCTCCATTGAAGAGGCCTCGGGGGTGGTGCGGTATTTGAAGGACGAGGCTGGTTTGGATATCGACTTTGTTTCTATACCCGATGCGTACAGGGTTATTCTTACCGATAAAAATGTTGATGTTCGCATGCCCTTCAACGTGCCCGCATTTATAGACGCGGTTGAGCGGGAAGTTCCCGGCAGCCGTGGCCCGGTAACCGCATATATGGATCTCTGCGAAGAGATCCAGGACACCTTCCGTTACCTTAATGAACATGAAAAGGACCTTCACTACGGTGATCTGTTGAAAAAACACGGCAATTTTATCCGTACCGGGGCCTACAGCGCCGAACAGGTAGCCGACAGTCTTAAGATCCCCCGGGAAGCCCGGGACCTGATCTATCCCTACTGGTGCTACCTGGGGGTCCCTATGGACCGCATGTCTTTCTCCATCTGGGCGGCCCTCCTCAATTCCTATATCTCCTGGGGTGCGGTCATCCCTAAGCGCCGATCCCATGAAATATCCTCCGCTTTTATCCGGGGTATTCAAGAAAACGGCGGAGAGGTATGTTTCAACACCAGGGTTGACCAGGTCCTGACCGCTGATGGCCGGATTACCGGTGTAGAGACCGAAGCCGGCGAGCGTTTCAGCTGCCGAGCCCTCGTCTCTAATGCTTCACCCACCCTACTTTTCGATTCGCTGATATCTCCTAAAACTGAGGTGCCGGCTGCGGCACGTCAGAACATCAGCAGCCGAAAGCACGGATTCAGCCTCGTTGTGGTCTACCTCGGCCTTGATGCCGGGCCGGACGAACTGGGTCTTGAGGACTACAGCTACTTCATCGCACCGCATATGTATACTGACCAGCTGTACCAGAAGATACACGAGCTGGACAACGAAGGGATCATGCAGGCTGCTGTCTGCCTAAACATAGCCAATCCCGACTGTTCTCCACCGGGTACTAGCATTCTTGCCCTGACTGCAGGTTTTCGCTCTGAGGCCTGGGCTGGCGTAACGCCCCAGGAGTATTTCAATGTAAAAGGGAGCATAGCGTATAGACTAATTACCCAGTTCGAGCAGGCCACGGGTACTGGTATACGGCAACACATCGAAGAGATCGAGATTGCCACGCCCCAGACCTTCGCCAGATACACCGGTGCGTATGACGGGATCGTGTACGGTTACGAGCCCGAGCCCTGGGATTCCATTGTTCCCCGCGCCTTGTCCGCCGGCAACGAAACCTATTTTGCAAACCTGCAGTTCTGCGGGGGGTTCTCATTTCGCTGTCACGGCTACGGCAGCTCTATTCTCTCAGGAAAAACGGCTGTAGACAAAACCCTTGAATTCCTGGAGGCCCAGGCATGAAGGTTACGATAAAGGGCCCCCTACGGGACACTATCGCTTTTGTACGTACTCTTAAAAAAAGAAACCGGGTCTTTAAAAAAGCAATCCTGAAAAGCCTGTCACCCGCCCCTATGAATCTGCTGGCGGCTGCGCTCCACCCGCGGGAACAACGGATGCGGATTACCGCCGTCAAACAGGATACGCCCTCCACCCGTACGTATCGCCTCGAGCCGGAGGATGAAAAAGACAGCCTCGCCTTCTTCCGGGCGGGACAATATATCACGATTGAAGAGACCGTGGAGGGAACGCCGGTTTCCCGGCCGTTTTCAATCTCTTCTACTCCTGACGAGGCGGCCCAAAACAATTTCTACGAAGTAACCATAAAAACCGGCGAAGACGGCTTTTTTGCCCCCTGGTCCCAACGGGAATGGCAGGTTGGCACCCGGCTCACCTGTTCCGAGCCTTCCGGTACTTTTTACTACGAACCCCTCCGTGATACCCGGCATGTGGTGTGCCTGGCCGGCGGTTCGGGGATTACCCCCTTCAGGTCTATTCTGCGGGACAGCCTGCACCATTATCCGGACGTTCGGTTTACCCTTTTGTACGGAGTAACCGGACCGAATGAGCTGATTTTCGGGAATGAACTGTCAGCGCTGCAGGAATCTTATCCCGACCGCTTTTCCCTGGTAAGAGTTTTCTCCGAGGAGACAGAACAGGACCGGGTGCACAGCGGTGCCGGCCAACAAAATGAGACTGGTTTCATTACCGCTGAGCTTATACGAAAATATATTCCCAAGCGTGGTGGTAAGAGCGGTGCCAAAACAAATGAAGAGCCCGCACTGCCCAGTGTGTTTATCTGCGGCCCCCCGGCGATGTACGATTTCGTATCCTGTGAGCTGGAGGCTTTCTCGCTGCCCCCGCGCCGGCTAAGAGAAGAAAACTACGGCCATTCTGCAGCAGATCCTGCTCAAGTCGGAAGAGATAATAAACCTATGGGCTGGGTAATTACTGTGAAAAAGGACCACGGCAGCAGACATGCGGGGCAAAAAAAGGTGCTCACCGCCGACCCGTCGGAAACGGTCCTCACCGCTTTGGAGCGGGCGGGACTCAATCCCCCCGCCTTCTGCCGCAGCGGCGAGTGCGGCTGGTGCAGGAGCCGTCTTGTAAGCGGTGAGATTTATGTGCCGGAAGAAAACGACGGACGCCGTCAGGCGGACTTGAAGTTTGGGTGGTTTCATCCCTGTTCATCATATCCCCGCTCGGACTTGGTAATAGAAGTACCCCGCAATCCAATCGGCAGGAGGAGGTAGCTATGGTAGTGGTAGCAGATTCAGCATGTCAGTTGAGTCCGGAGACATTGAAAAAGCTTGGCGTGGAAATTGTTGAGTATCCGATGTATTTGAACGGCGAGCCCTATCCGGTATCCATTGATATGAGTGCCGAAAAAAAGGAAACCCTTCGCACTATGTTGAAGGACAAAAACAATGCCTTTTCCACTTCGGGTCTCCGCGAGGAGGACCTACTGGCAGTGTATAAACGACATCCCGGCCAGAAGATCATCTCCCTTCACCAGTCGAGCAGCGCGTCGACAGTAACTATGGCTACAGTGAAAAAGGTCATCTCCGAGCATGATGATCTTGACGTTACCTACGTGGATACACGATTTCTTACTGCAGCCTATAGCGTAATCGTTCAGGATACAGCCCTGGCGATACAAGAGGGCAAGAGTTTTGAAGAGATCATGAAGCTGTTGGACCGTATGCGGGCGGGCACCCGCCATCTTGGCGTTGTGTATGACCTGTTTTATCTCCACCGCACCGGGAGAATCGGCCTAGCTAAGGCAGCCCTGGGGACGGCCATGAAGATCATAGCCCTGCTCAGTTCCGGTGAAGAGGCGGGGACCCTGAAGTCTATCGGTAAGGCGAAGAACTTTGGGCAAGCCAACCAGCGCTTTATGAAGATCATACAAGAGGACCTTGAAGAGAAACGAGGAAAGGAGCTGCACGCGGTTATCAGCATGATCGGACCGCATGAAAGGGAGACGGAGGACCTCAAGAGCCGGGTGGAAGCCCTCGATATAGAGACCCGGGTGGAGGTCCACTACACAAACCACAGCAATATGGCCCATATAGGACCCGATTTTTACGATATTGGATATGTGATTTATGGGTGATGCCTATGGCTGATGGAGCTTTAACTCCAATACAATTGAAGGAGTGTCTTCGAAGGGCGGGGGAATATCTCGAAACCAACTACGATATACTGGACAATCTGAATGTCTTTCCCGTTCCCGATGGTGATACCGGGACCAACATGCTCTCCACCTTCGAGGCGGGGGTCCGGGCCCTGAGGTCCCCCGCTGAAGATAAGGACACAATCCATAGTATCGCCGGCAGGTTAAACGCCGAACTCATGCGAAACAGCCGCGGTAACTCCGGGTTTATTTTGGCCCGGTTTTTTCACGGATTTTTTCAATCCGCCGGTCATGTGCCGGAACTTACAGCTGAACACCTGGCAACGGGATTTTCCAGTGGACTCTACCAGGTCCACACCAGTCTCTTTGCACCCGTCGAGGGAACAATGATCACCATTATTAGGGCCATGACGGAGGCCTTAAAAGCATCGACCTCAGAATCAGTGCTCGCCACCGTCAGCCACGCTGCACACAGGATTCCGGTCCTTCTTGAGGGTGCTCTTACCGCCGGAAGGGAGGCCTTGGCCGATACGCCGCGGCTCCTTCCGATCCTATCCAGGGCTGGAGTGCTTGATTCGGGGGCCCTGGGGTTCATCTTCCTTATTGAAGGGTTCCGGCGTGGGTTGACGGGGGAACCTGTGCTGCGGGAAAGGGATGAGGAGTACCGCTTTGAGCCGGTCTCGCCGGCCAGCCGGTCGGATAGCCGGTCGGATACCAAAGAGGATACCGAGGTGGATACGAGGTTCTTCTCCTATTGCACCGAGCTGTGTGTGAACCGGGTCCGCAATTTTTCGAGGGAAGAGGTATCGCAGTTTCTCACGCAGCGGGGCAACAGTATTGCCCTTGTCTGTGAAGATGAATTTCTCAAGCTCCATATCCACACAGACCATCCGAGAGAGATCATCGAATACATGAAGTCGATAGGAACGGTAGACCACGTGAAGATCGACAATCTGAATGAACAGGTGAGCCGTTATTCGGCGGTTACGGACCCTGATGCCGACTGTGCGGTTTTGAGTTTCATTCCCGGTGAGGGGTATCGGGAGATATTCGCCTCTCTGGAGGTGGACCACTGCATACTCTACACCTCACACCTGCCTGCGGTGGGAGATGTCCTCAAGTACATTGATACAATGGCGGAAAAGAACATTATTGTTCTGCCGAACAACAAAAACATTATCCCAGCAGTTCTGGCCTCCGCAGAGGCAACGAACAAGCACGTTTCGGTCATCCATACAGGCACGATTCTGCAGGGACTTACCACCGCATATGGGTACAGTGCAAATGACTGTCTCGAGGACAATGTGACCAACATGAAAGACTGTCTGGACCTGGCAAGCGGAATTTACCTGTATAAAAGCAGCATGGAATCCAGCTTCGATGGCAGGGTCATCCATCCGGGGGAATACTTTGCACTGTGCGGAGAAAACCTTACGGCCGTTGGGCAGGACCTTGTTGCGGTCGCCCTGGAGAGCCTACGGGCCTACGGAGCAAGGGCGACCAGTAAAACCAATGCGGCTGTCGTTGTGGGTAATATTATGTTTTTCTATCAGAATGAGGAGGTACTCACACAGATCAGAGGCCTCGAAGATACCCTGCGTGCCGAGTTCGATAGCCCGGAGATTGAATATCTCTACGGCGGCCAATACAGGGAAGCCTTAATTATATCATTGGAGTAAGCCATGGGAGGCACAACAAGCTTTATTTTGATCTCTAGTGCGGCGGTTTTGGCGGCATACCTCTCGGGGGCGGTGAATTATGCTATTCTCGTGACCCGGGCGGTTATTGGTCAGGACATCCGTACAATCGGAAATAAGAATCCGGGAACATCCAACGTAACACGAAGTGTCGGAAAAAAATGGGGCTTCCTCGTGGGGTTTCTGGATGCATTCAAAATCTTTGGGCTCCTTGTTCTGGCGCGTATCCTCCTTTTTCCCGACGATTCCAATCTCCATTTTTCAATACTCTACTTGATGGGAATCGCCGGAGTGGTGGGCCACTGCCTTCCAGTTTTCTACGGATTCAAGGGAGGCGGCGGAATTGGCACCATGCAGGGGGTTTCCCTCTTCTTTATCCCCGTGGAATATCTGCTTTCCATGCTGATCGGGGGGAGCATAGTGCTGCTGTTCTTCAAGAATGTGAAGTACAAGTACGGCCAGTGGACTCCGATCATGTTCGTAACTCTCACGCCCTTTGTGACCCTCCTTTTTACCCTCACCCTAGACATACCGCTTTTTACCCATATATCGATCGGCGGCCATCCGTGGTCTATTGTTGTCGGAGCCTTTGTACTGTCGTTCACTATCCTTGGCCTCAACATCAATTTTATGCGCTCTCGGGCCGACGAGCTTAAGAGTTTCGAAGATGGAAATGGGGACAGGAATTTATAGGCTATTTGCCGTTACAGCTTATTTTTACTA
>CAZDFY010000167.1:0-4578 GCA_964504785.1 uncultured Sediminispirochaeta sp.
CAAATGCGCCACCGCCGCTGGTTCCCGTCATGTAGGGGAAACGCCACAGGTTTCCGAGGCCAACTGCAGAGCCTGCAGTTGCAAGCACGAAGCCGATATTAGAGGTAAAATTACCCCGTTTCGACTCGTTCATTTGTGAATCCGCCATAGAACACTCCTTTAATTAAGTTCTATTGTTATTCGCTGTCGGCGACCGGACGCTGCGGATGCAGGCCGGCCGTTCCGGCCGTGGAGGCCGGGCCGACCCGATTTACTCGGTATATTTTTGTACGAGTTCCTTGAACTCATCGACGGTGATGTCGCGTTTCAGCTCGACCGAGAGGTTTTTTACCGCCTGCAGCAGGTCGCCCTCTTTTTCTTCGGGGACCGACAGGTTGTTGTCCTTGAGCCATTTCTTCAGGTTGTCCTTGCCGCTCTTTTTACCCAGGTAGATTTCCGGCTCCTGCTGCCCGGTCATGGTCCACAGGTACGGCAGCATGGCCAATGGTTCGCTGTCCTTGGCATTCAGCCAGAGGCTTGAGGGCATTCCGGTTTCCCATCCGAAGATGCGGTCTCCTACTATTGCGCGGTTTGCCTGACATTTGAAATTGGATAAATCCTCAACCAGTGCGGAGAGCTCTTTCAGTTTGCTTGTGTTGATACCCGTATCTATTCCATACAGTGCTTCCAACCCCATGGCAACCGCCTCAAGTCCCGCGCCGCCGGCCCGTTCACCAATTCCGTTGACCGATACGTGGCACACGGAAGCTCCGGCGGCAAGCCCGGCAATGGTGGTTGCCGCGCCCATGGCGAAGTCGTCATGGAAATGAACTTCTATCGGCTGGGAGAAGCGCTCGCGCATTTTCTTGATGCGGTAGGCGGCCCCTTCGGGTGAAAAGGCGCCGAAGGTGTCTACCAGGGCTACTGCATCCATATGGCCGCCCTCTTCGATGGCCTGCAGGGTATCCAGCAGAAAGTTAAGTCCCGCCCGGGAGCTGTCTGCCGGGAAAAAGGTCACGTACAGCCCAAGCTCATGGGCGGCGTTTGTTGCCTCGATGGCAGCTTCAATCGCCTTTTCGGCGGTCCATTTCTTGCCGAACTTCAGGAGGTGTTCGCTGCCGGGTACTTCCGCCAGTACACCGTCGACCCCGCACTTCTTGGCCAGCTCCATGTCTTTTACCATGTTGCGGACAAAACAGAAGGTTTTCGGCCCCAGGTTAAGATCGACGATCTCTTTGATGGCGTCGGCATCTGCCTGAGATACCGCCGGCGTACCTGCTTCGATTCGATGCACCCCGACCTCGGCGAGTTTTTTTGCAATATTCACCTTGTCCTCACGGGTAAAGATAATCCCCGGCTGCTGCTCACCGTCCCGCAGGGTTGTATCCAATATTTCGATCTTTTCAGGAAAGTTGAACTTAGATGCTACATCTTCGGCATAGTTCGACGGGCTGACCCACCATTTGCCTTTCTCCATATATCCCATGCAGTATTCCTCCATAACTCTTTTTTAGTCTTATACACTCTATTACACAACATTATACTAACCTTGTCAAACATATTTTCAATGTTTATAAATATTTTTCTGAAGCCTTACAATGTGCTTGACAATGTTAGGACAACAAGTATACCATACCTTCAAGGCACGTCAAGAAAAATGGAGGCGTACATGGCACTACGACCGTTGCATAATCCCGCACAAGGAAAATTACGGGTAGTCGGATTTATCTCCGGCTCTGGAAAAACTCTCTGGCAGGCCCTGGAGCTGCAGAAACAGTTAGAGGAAAATTGGGAGGGCTGTCCCTTTGAAGTGGTGGGGGCGTTCTCCAGCGACCCGGAAGCAAAGGGGGTGGCTACCGCGGCTGAATACGGTATTCCCTGCGCCTCCATCGATATTAGGGCCTACTATAAAGAACGCGGCGCCAAACTGAAGGACCGGGAGGTTCGGAAAGAGTACGACGGCGAGGCGGCAAGGCGTATTTCTGAGTTTCGCCCCGATCTGGTTTTGCTGGCCGGTTACGTATGGGCCACCACCGAAGTACTGCTGAACAAATATATGTTCATCAACGTGCACCCCGCCGATCTGACCCTGCAGAAGAACGGTGAAAGGATGTACGCCGGGCCGAACGGTGTGGGAGATGCCCTCTCTGCCGGCGAGCCGTTCTTGCGCTCATCTAGCCACATTGCCACTGCAGAACTGGACGGCGGCCCGCTGCTGCTTATCTCCCCGAAGATTCCCGTCGACTACGAAAAGGCCAAGGAGTACGACGAGAAGGACTTCATGCGCTACTACCTGCGGCAGGTGAATGCCCAGTCCCGGGCAGTCGGCGCCCGCACGATGTACGAAATCGCCATGGGCAACTTCAGCCGTGACAGTCAGGGGCGTGTCTTTTATCGGAACGAGGCCGCGCCGCTGGGTATCTCCATCGACAGCTGGGAGGAAAACAAACCCCTGTACGCCCGTGACACCGCCGCCCTGCTGCGGCCCCAGAGTATTGCCGTAATCGGCGCCTCGGCCCGCGGAGGTATCGGACACGCTATTGTAAAGAATATTGAGTCTGTTGATTTCGGCGGCCGGGCGGTTGCAGTAAACCGGGGCGGGGAGAATGTCTCCTCCACTCGGGGATACGCCTCGGTGCTGGATGTTCCCGGCCGGCTCGATATGGCGGTGATTACGGTTCCCTCTAAGTACGTGCTGCAGGTAGCCGAGGAGTGCGGACAGAAGGGCGTGAAGGCCATCGTCTGCATTTCCGCCGGATTCCGTGAGGTCGGGGGCGAGGGAGTTGCCGCCGAAGGGGAACTGATCCGCATCGTAAATAAATACAATATGCGTCTGCTGGGCCCCAACTGCATGGGTATCTCCAACAACAACCCGGCGGTCAGGCTGAACACCACCATTCTTCATGACACTCCCCGGGACGGCAACATTGCCTTCGTCACCCAGAGCGGCGGCCTGGCGGCGGTACTGCTGGACTACGCCGAACACCTGGGCATCGGTTTCTCGACCATTGCCTCCCTGGGAAACCAGGCTGACGTGACGGTCAACGATCTGCTGCCGCTGCTGGCCGAGGACGAGCAGACCCAGGTAATTTTACTCTACCTGGAGCAGATCGCAGATTATCAGCGCTTCACCGAAATGGCCGCCAAGATAAGCCGCCGTAAACCGATAATCCTACTGAAGGCCGGCCGCACCAGCGCCGGCGCCGCCGCGGCCGGCAGCCACACCGGCAGCCTGGCAGGGGACGACCAAGTCGCCGACGCGCTCATCCGCAAATGCGGGGTTATCCGCGCCGAGAGTATCCATCAGGCCTACTTTCTGGCGGCGGCCCTCAGCCGCATGCCCCGCATGCGGGGGAACCGGGTCGGAGTGGTCACCAACGGTGGGGGCCCGGGCATTCTGGCCTCGGACTCCCTGTCGCACCACGGCTTCGAGCTGCCGGAGCTCAGCGGGCAGGCCCGCGGGTCCCTCGCCCCGCAGCTTATGGCGGAGGCTTCGACCCGCAACCCAATCGACGTGGTGGCCCCGGCACCGCCGGAGCACTATGCCGCTGCGCTGCGAGCCATGGTGGAGAGCGGGCAATACGACGCCCTCATGGTGCTCTGTATTCCCCCGGCCACCATCGATACCGGCGACGTGGCCCGGGGGGTGGCCGCCGAAATCGAGGCCCTCGGCGGGGCGGGCCGGAATATACCGATTCTCTCCTGTTTCTTCGGCCCGAATCTGGGTCTGGCCGGACGTCAGGCCATGAGCGCGGCCGGCATTCCGGTGGTTGAATACCCCGAACAGCTGTCCGAGATTCTGGATGCGATGCGGGAGGTGCCGGCCACCTACAGCGCCGATGAAGAGCCTCCCTACCCTGTGTCCGGAGAAACCCAGGCCGAGGTAAAGGCCCTTCTCAAATCCGCCGCCCCGGGAGATTTCTTGACTGCCGAAAACGCCGAGAAGGTCCTTAGGGCGTACAGCCTGCACACAGTGCCTTCTCTATTCGTAAAGGCTTCCGCCGATCCTGCAGAAATTGAAACTGCCCTCGGCGAATCTCAAATAGAATTCCCGGTTGTAGCTAAAATAGATCACCCTGATGTGATCCACAAAAGCGACGAAGGCGGGGTTGTACTGAATATTGCCGATGAGTCCTCGCTGGTCTCTACTGTTTCCGATCTAAACTCCCGGTTTCCCGGTGCCCGGGGAGTTCTGGTGCAGCAGCAACTCAGTTCAGCAACCGAGGTGATTATCGGGGCGGTGAAGGATCCCTCCGTCGGCCATGCGGAAATGGTCGGTTTGGGCGGCACCAGTGTGGAACTGCTGGAAGATGTAGCCTTCGCGCATGTGCCCTTCAACGCCGAGGAGGCCCGCCGTACCATTCTTTCCCTAAAAAGCGCCCCCCTGCTGACCGGATATCGCGGCAGCACCCCTATGAATCTCGACGACTTGGTCGAGAAGATGCTCCGGCTGAATCGACTACTGGTGGATTTTCCGGAGATTTCAGAAATAGACCTCAACCCCCTGCTCTATTCTCCGCACACCTCCCGGTTTTATATTGCTGATTTTAGAGTAAGAATTGGGGAATAATTCGCATACCGCCCGGGGCTGGGCCCGGG
>CAZDFY010000167.1:4678-6189 GCA_964504785.1 uncultured Sediminispirochaeta sp.
GCCCGGGGCTGGGCCCGGGCCCAAGCTAGGGCCCAGTTCCGAGATTGTGCCCAGTGTCGCGCACAGCCCCACACCTGGGGCTGTTGTGTACAGCTTCCGGGGGTACGTGGGGTGCGTGGGGTTACCTATTCATTTTGGAGAAAATCGTATATACTCATGCTCTAATGAAAAATCCGGATGAATTGCTATTCAATATAAACCAAGTCGCTAAACAGATAGGCGTGGTCCCCGGTACTATCCGTAACTGGGAGAAGGAGGGGCTGTTTACTGCCCGCCGCACTACAAATAACTATCGGGTCTACAGCTTCGATGATATCAATTTCCTCAAACGGGTAAAGGACCTCTCCGTTGATCAGCGATTGAGTTACGATGTCATTAAAAAGATGCTGCGTTATCAGATTATGCAGCAGAGGGCCGACCAAAAAAACGGCTCCACCAATCCTCAGCGCTCTAAAAAATTCCTGAGTAAGAAGTGGCGCACCCTAAGAGAGGAGTCGGGATATACCCTGGATGAGGTCAGTACCCAGCTCGGCATTAGCCCCTCGTATCTAAGCAAAATCGAAACTGGGCAGGCAAATATTTCCTTCGATGTGCTGCAAAGCCTGGCAGATTTCTACAATCAGAATATACTCTATTTTTTTGAAGAAGAAGATGAAGATACAAAACTGGTAAAACACAATACCGGCTCGTCTATAGATATAGGCCTGAAGGGCGTTGAAATTCGCAATTTAGTGGCGGATAAAACCGCCCATGTAAAAAGTATGTATTACACTATTCAGCCCGGCTGCGGCTATTACACCGACCACAGTCACTTTGGTGAGGAGTTCGTGTACCTCATGGAGGGGCAACTCGAGTTCACCCTAAACGATACCCAGGTCTATACCCTCAAACCCGGGGATTCCCTGTTTTTTCATTCCTCAGAGAAGCATAAGTGGATAAACTGCGGCGACACCCTTGCAACGGCCCTGTGGATTTATTCGCCCTTCCGGGAATAACCCTTAAAATTGACCTTGGAACAGGCCATAGAATAATCCGGTCACCAAGTACTGTACAGCCTGCAGAGCCCCACTCTTACTTAGGGCTTCTCAGAACAAAAATATTTCGCCCAAGGACCATAGAAAAAATGAGCAGGGCACCTGTAAGGGCAATCATCCCCGGACGCTCACCGGTAATAAGAAACACCCACACAGGATTAGTCATCGGCTCAACCGCCTTAAACACTGTTGCTTCAAAGGCGGTGATGTGTTTTACCGCATAGCCAAAAAACAAAAAAGGGAGGGCAACCTGAAAGGCCCCCAGAAATACCAGCAGTGCCAGATTCATTGAGAACAGCTGCATATCACCGGCCTTCAACAGAAAAAACGGCAGAACACAGAGCACAATCATCCCGCTGCCGAGAATAATTGAATCAAGGGGCGAGGCGGCCTTCTGTTTCCGCATAAAAATAGTGAGAACCGCCAGTGAAAAACCGGAAATGAGTGCCAGACCGTTTCCGAGGGCGGAACCACCGG
>CAZDFY010000168.1:0-6051 GCA_964504785.1 uncultured Sediminispirochaeta sp.
GTGAAGAATACGGTATAGGCCAATCCCAGGTACCGTAGGGAACTTCCTCTAAACCGGTTTCACTCGTATTGAATGGATCTCTCGGCATGTCGAGAAACTCATATCCTATATCTAGAGCGTTGACCCATTTGGGGAGACCCTCACGGCAATAGAGGAAGAGGCGACTGTTCCCGTTAAAAGCAAGGTAATGCTGGAACCCATGAAACCTCAACGCAGTCTTATGTCCTACATGAAGCCTATATCCAAGTACGGACAGGGAATACACTACATTCTGCCACTTAAGAGGAGGTCCGGGCTTTCGATAGATACCATGGGTGACAGCCTCTAATTTACCTGATCTTAAGTAATAATCTACCGCCGGACGGTCAAAACCTTTGTCCTTTAGCCACTTCCGGTCAACGAGAAGCCCTTCTTGTACCACTGAATCCAAACTCCCTTCAGCCACCTCAGTTTACCTCTTTTGTAAAATGCATACCTATAGTATGCAAAATAATAGAAAGATAAACTGATATTAATGGCTGAACGCAGATGATAGAAACCCCCTGCGAAAATCATCATATCTATATAGTGTTACAGGCGGCACGCACACATCGTGCACAGCTTAAGAATCCACCAAGAAGCGGTGAGGAATACCACCATAGAAGCACAATCACTTCCCCAGACAGCATTGTTTCTTAGAAAATATATCGATTTAATATAAGTGTGTTAATAATTATCCACCGTATCTTTTCATTCTCATAGCATCATCGGCAAGGCTGATGAAACCGTCACTGCTAATTTTGAACCAACTAACGAAATAGTAATTCAGCTGGGACACAGAGATGTGAATCTCGGGGGCTTTGACACAAATCAAAACAGCATATAGTCAGAAACCTCACCGCCGGCGATCGGCTTTATCCAGTCGAACGGGAAAGCACCCTCTGCACAGCATAAGCCAGTGGTGATCTGCTGTAATTTATTCGGCTATACTTTTGGGCATTCCTGCATGTGGTCACAGCGGCATATGATTGGATTCTGAGCATCTCATCTACTTGACTATTATCGTTATTGATAATATTATTATAATTGATATGAAAAACAGAGACGAAAAAAATCAGCAGGAACAGAAACGACGTGCCGATCTGGTTATGCATCCGGAGAGGCTTCAAATTATTGGGGTTTTGAATGGGAAGCAACTCACCCCCGGCCAGATAGCTCAACGCCTTTCCGATATTTCTCAGGCGGGGCTGTATCGTCACCTCAAGCGACTGGAGAATGGCGGAATTATTGAAGTGGTGGAGACCCACCACGTGCGGGGAACCCTGGAAAAGGTATATACCTGCGCTTCACCGGAGAGAGCCCATTTCTCAGAGGATGATGTGCGCGCTATGAGCCCGGATATGCAGCACAACTTATTTACCGCTTTTATGGCCACTCTGTACAACCAATTTCTACGAGTACACCGTCTTGCACAGGAGACCCCGGCGGTCTTAGGAAAGATGGGGTATCAGAGTCTGCCGGTAGATATAAAGCCGGAGGAGTTTCATCTTTTTCAAAAAGACTTAGCCGCTTTGTTAGAGCAGTACACTTCAAACGCTGCTGAATCGGCAGGCGAGCGTTATTATTTATCTCTTACTTTATTTCCGGAGGTTTCTCATGGGTATGACTCTTAATGTGCAGCAGATGGTGATATTGATTGTGCTCGGTATCGTCGGCTCTGCAGCAATACTACCGTATTCAGCTGCATTGCAAAGTCAGATGAATCTATCTTTAAAACTACTCCTGTTGTCACTTCTTCAGGGCGCGGTTTTCACAGCGATTGCGGTATGTGTCGGTATGCTGGCCTCTAAAAAATTGGGACTGCAGGTGATCTCATCACCCCAGATACTTCCTCTGGCCATACTTTTAGGCTTTGCTGCCGGTGCAGTTATTATTGCCTTGGAGCTGCTGGTATTTCAACCGCATCTGCCCGAGGCACTTGCACTTGCAGTCGCTGATGGTGGGGCAGCTCCAGATATTGCCATCTGGAAGCGATTGCTGGCATCCCTATACGGAGGAATCAGTGAAGAATTGCTCATGCGGTTTTTTCTGCTTTCGGGTTTGCTGTGGCTCGTTACCAGAGTATGGAGCGGACCGCAGGGAGAAGCCCTGGAGGGAGTATTCTGGATTGTGAATATCGCAATTGCCTTGCTCTTCGGCCTTGGCCATCTACCCGCTTTGCTGCAAATGGTAGAAAAACTGACGCCTCTACTCTTGACCCGCACTCTCGTCCTCAACGGAATTGCCGGCATCATTTTTGGATGGCTGTACTGGAAATATGGTTTGGCGGCTGCCATGGTATCCCACTTTTCCGCCGATATAGTGCTGCACGTTATTTCTCCAATGGTCACACACTATCTGAAAAGCGGCGCCGGTCATGGGGGTGCGCTGTAAGAACAAAAGTTTTATTTGTATATCCTAAAACAGAGAAGTGTTCCCGGGTATTTATTTCAACTTTTAGCTTCACATTACTTATCGGCGAAAGCTCAGATTCGAAAGAAAAACGAAGAGCATTATTTTCCGTTATGGCGCAACAGGGCTGTTTACTCTGTTCTCAGCCCTGTTCTCCAGCGCCGATACAGTCTTAGGCAGCAGTCCAACACATTCCGGCAACTTCTTGTTGAATGAGATCAAGACTGCCACAACGCGCCCACAGTATTTTTGCAAGCTGTTCGGGAAAGTTGACCACATATTCCATCTTCATCCCCTATAAGGTATAAAATGAAAAAATACCCTGCAGGGTATATTTACTCAATTTTGAAGCACACATCACGCCCACCCTGTCTATATAAGTAAAACCGATGAATAATAGGAGTATGGACATGAAAGATCTGGCCGAAATGCTGGAAGAACAGCTCTCTGAGGCAGTCGAGGTTAAGGACCCCAAATCACTGCACCACTACATCTACCTGCTGACCAGCAACTACGTAGAACAGAACATCCACGACCGGCAGTACAACGAACTCAGCGGCAGCATCAAAGAGATGCTGACCTCCATGAAGGAGGGCTTTCGCAGGGTAGACGAACGCTTAGAGGCTCAGCAGAAACAGATAGACGAGCGCTTTACCGCCCAAGAACGCCACTTCGACGATATGAACCAACGTTTCGACGATATGAACCGGCGTTTTGATAAGCAGCACACACTCATCAGCTTAGGATTTGCTGCCATCACCCTGATTATTGCAGCCTTCAATCTGACGCTTATCCTTAGCTGAAATTACTCATTCACCCGAGCTCAGTACATCAATCACTTCCTGCTCTACGCCCCGGCCGAACTGCTGTATCAGACCGCTCAAATCACTTAAGCGGGGTTCATGGAGCTGTGAAAGGCGGGCCACACTCCCTTCCGAGAGCGGATATCCGAAACGCACATAGCTTTGGGAAGTCTCCGCATCCATGTGCCAGGGGATCAGCTGGCCCTTCAAAAGGCTCCGGGCCTGCTGAAAGATAAGCAGCCCGTCAGGGTCGAGATCGCCGAAGTAATACATCTCAAGACCGGATTGCTCGACTAACCGCAAGAGCTTGGCAGCAGCCGGAGATTCATTGGGTCGCAGTGCAAAGTGAAGGATGGCATTTAAGGCCACTTCACAGATTATCGCAGGAGTCACTTCTTCGACATCTTCTTTTGTTTAAATTAATCACCCGTCTGTTATTGTATTTCTATACAGCTCCTCCATCCTCCTGACCTCATCATCCCTTCTCAGAAACTCGACTTCTTCCGGTAAGTCTCGCTCCATCGTCTGATGTACACAGGAGAAGAGGAACTCGGCATGGGGAGCAGCTTGTGAGAGTACTGCTGTAGGACCGCTCTATATTCTTCTATGCGCTCGAGTATGACTGCGGAGACGGGAAAGACCAATCCCGGAGGGTTGTACCCCGACTGGGATTTGCCGCCGTCACCCTGATTATCGCCGCATTTAATCTGACCATTATACTGAGCTGAGAAAACCCTCAACCGGAGTAATCAATACAATCTCGAGAAATACTGGTTTTTATTTGCGAAAACTATCAATTTTTAATAAAGATCGCAGACAGAAGCCTATGAAGCTACTATAGTCCATTTGCCGTAAATCGCCTCCGAGGCTATTATCAAAAAATAGAATAAATAGTCTCTTAGAAGAACCCCGCACTACCATACAGGCAGGTTTCCGCATGATGGATGAACATTTCGATAAAATCCAAGCGAGCCTGGAAGCGGGAATTGCCTATACTAAAAATCCCTTTACAGAGTACTTGACTGTCGCAATTCAATTACAAGGCTTTAAGGCGTGAAGCGTAATGGTATGAGATAAGCTGGGCATGCTCGTTTTCAGTCCATGCACTTTCTTCATGTGTGAGGGCAGCCAATGCAGTTGCAGTTTTATTGCCAAGTTTTTCTGCAACCTCATTGATAGTATCTACTTCTACCTTGGTGAAAAACTTTACTATATTTTCCATCGAAAAATTATATCCCAAACGGTACTTCTCACCCAAAGACTCATCGTCTGGTGCAGAGGTGAACAGCAAACTCTCCTCCCCCTGTAAAAGAAGCTTTTTGTAATCCTCCGGTACAGGTCCAAAAGGCAAGCGGGCATACGGCCAGCCGGTGATTGCCGCTTTGTGCCGCTTACAATGTAAAAAATCGGAATAAAACAACAGTTTTAGGAGGGCCATTTTATATATCTCTTTTTCTGTAAAATAGAGCAGCAACTGAATTGTGAATAGAGTTTTCTCAAGGCTTGTGTGCGTATACCCATTATATTCATCCTTAACCCCAACCGCTCGCTTTACATGGTTTGAATAGTCTATCTCTTCTAACGTGATGGAATCAGCCTTTTCCTGAATTCGGCTACCAATTTTGTTGAGCTGTGTGCTCGTAAGTTTGTCTCTATTTTCAAGCAGGAGTTGCTTAAAAATCATAGGATCTTTTATCAGCTTGAGTAAATTATTATGCGCCCCCGAAGGTATTACCCCTTGCTCATAAGAATTTATCGTAAGCTCACCAAAATTGAGAATTTTCCCGAGCGCTTTTTGACTTACCCCATAGCTATCTCTAAGAACTTTTATCTCTCCAGGGGTTATGATGTGGTTATTTTTTCTGTACTCATCTCTGAATCTTTCAAGATTCTGGGTCATCTGGTCATTTGTCACAAACTCATTACCGCATTTACTACACCGAGAGACTTCAACATTCGCGTTCACTTCTTGGTTTTTAATAATCTGAGTCTCTTTCCTAATATCGATATCTATGGTTCTTGTATCCTCACATACAGGGCATATATCTTTTATCGTGACCATTTTCTGCCTCCTTCTGGTTCCTCAGGTATGAAATGATAAGACTTTCAAGTAATCCTGCCCTTTTACTTCAAAAAGCTTCAGCTTAATATAAACTCGCACGCCTGTTACAGGATGCAAAAACACCCATACTTCTCCATCACTCCCGTCATGATCCGTCTCTGGCCCTTTTGAATAGTTTGAAGGCCTAAGCTTCAATAGCTCTTTCCAAACCATATCTATAGTAAGATTCAATTTAAGCAGTGTGGCTTCATTTTCCCTTCGTCTCACAAAATAGATGTTTCTCTTAGCATCTACCAATCGCTTCATCCGACAAAGGAAATTGGCAATTTCGAATTGTGTTGTGTACATTTAAAACATACCTCTTATTTCGGTATTAATCAATACCAAAATAAATCACTTTTTTGATATTAAAACCATTCTACTACGCAAAACTAGGCTTTCAAAGATAGCATGCCGTAGAAACGATTATCCAGAAATAAACTAAACAGATACCACACGCTTGCACAGCATGATGCCAGTGGTGATTTCCTGCAATTTATTATGAGACACCGATCCAATCTTTTTCACCAGCCGCTGTGTTGATATTGATTTTACCTGAAATGTATCGGCTGCAGAGTCATTCGAAAGCCCATTTGCTTGATTTCTAAAAATTTTGATCAACCAAGGTGTATTTTCAAAATTGTTTTGCCATGAGGTAATAGCATCAGTACTCGTAGAGGTCATCAATAATCTCAAGGTCCGAAAGTGTTCCGTCTT
>CAZDFY010000169.1:0-6022 GCA_964504785.1 uncultured Sediminispirochaeta sp.
AAACTTCCGAGCCTATTTGTGATAGACCCGGAAAAACTCGCTCTTAAAAGAAAAGGAAACCTCCTGCCCGAAGCGGTAGTTTTGCACCTCACCGTGAGTATTGGGATGTATCGCAGTTAAAAATCCGTCGGCATATTCCACCTTATACTCGGTGGTAGCGCCGATAAAACTGCTCACTTCAATTTTACCCTGAAAGGATCCTTCTCCTGGGGCCACTACTACCGCCTCCGGTTTAATAGCCAAAGAGACCTCTTCACCAACCTGGAAGTCGTCGGTAATTACTCTTTGAGGAATATGGACTTCAGACCCGAGCATAGAGACCTTTAAAAACTGTTCATCCGACCCGGATACTTTCCCATCGAAAAAATTCGCGTTTCCGATAAAATCGGACACAAAGGGAGATGCGGGATGGTTATATATGTCCTCCGGTGATCCGGTTTGCACAATTTTTCCGTTGTTCATTATCACAATGGTATCACTAATACTCAGTGCTTCGCTCTGGTCATGGGTGACATACAGCGCTGTTATTCCCAGCAGCTGCTGGACCCGTCTGATTTCGGTCCTGGTTTGTATTCTCAGTTTTGCATCCAAGTTCGACAGGGGCTCATCAAACAAAATTATATCCGGTTTAAGTACCAATGCACGGGCAAGGGCCACCCGCTGCTGCTGTCCTCCGGAAAGCTCACCCGGATACCGGTCTTCCAAGCCTACCAAATTGACCATCTGTGCCGCCATAGCGACATCGTTGCGGATTGCCTCCTTCGGCATTTTCCGGAGCTTTAATCCGTAGGCGATGTTCTCAAAAATCGACAGGTGAGGAAACAAGGCGTAGCTCTGGAATACCATCGGCATGTTACGGTTGAAGGCAGGCACATTATTGATTTTCTTTCCGTTCAACACAATATCTCCGGCGGTCTGCACTTCAAAACCGGCGATCATTCTTAAGGTGGTGGTTTTTCCGCAGCCCGAGGGGCCGAGCAAAGTTACCAACTCACCCCGATTTATTGAGAGGTCTATGTCGTCCACCGCCCGGACTATATTTCCTCTGCCGTCATGAAAGTCTTTTACAAGGTGTTTCAATAGAAGATAGTTTTCGTTGTTATTCTGGTCCATAAAGTATTCCTTTAATGTGTAATTACTGTGTGGTTCCGAAAATCTGCTCGCGGCCTAAACCGGTGAGCTTCATGATTATAAAAATGAATGCCATTATTATCACTATCAATGCAAAGGACATCACCGATGCAACCCCAAGACGCATTATTTCTGTCTGAGCAAGAATCAGGACCGTCATATGGTTCCACCGTGCCGACACAAGAAAAATAATCGCGCTGATTGCAGTCATACTCCGCACAAAGGCAAAGGTTGCTCCCGAAAAGAAGGCCGGACGAATCAGCGGCAGGGTTATTTTTCTGAATGTCACAGAGCTGGTTGCCCCAAGATTAATCGAAGATTCTTCAATTTCGTCGGATATCTGTTTCAGAGCGGCAATTCCTCCTTCAACACCAATGGGAACATTTCTGAATACATAGCAGGTAATCAGAATGAAGGCAGTCCCTGAAAGCTCAAAGGGCGCTTTGTTAAAGGCGAGGATATAGCTGATACCGACCGCTGTACCGGGTATCGCATAACTGAGAAGGGAGAGAAACTCCATGAGGTGTTTCCCCGGAAAATCTTTACGTACCACAATATATGAGATCGCCATTCCGAAAAAAGCTGTTATCGGCGTACTTATTATTGCAAGTAATAAAGTGTTTTTCATCGTGCGCAGGCCCACATCCCAGCTGTAGGCAAAATGTTCCAGGGTAAAACTCCAGTTAACTCCCCATAATTTGATAAAACTGCCGCTGATAATGGTTATATAGAACAGCAGCACAAAACCGGCGATTATACCGCAGATAATCGTGAGTGAAAGGTTAAGCAGGGGGGTGGTTGTCGCCGAACTGCGGCGGCTGGATTTCCCTGTCACGGTAATGTAACTTTTATTTTTCATGATGTGCTTTTGTACAAAGAACACTCCCACAGTAGGGACCAGCAATAATATTGCCAGGGCAGTCCCGCGCGGAAGATTACCCATTCCGGTAAACTCAAGATAGGCTTGAACCGACAGCACATCGAACTCACCGCCGATAATAATCGGATTACCGAAATCAGTAAGACTGGTTACAAACACCAGGAGCCACGAGGCAAAAATCCCCGGAAAAGCTAACGGCAGGGTTACTGTTCTAAACACTCTGAATCTTTTCGCCCCCAGGTTCATTGCGCTGGTTTCCAAATCAGGATCGATCCCCTGCAGTATCCCTGAAAGGGTCATGTAGGCAATTGGAAACATACCTATGGTTTGAACTATCACAAGGCCCTTCAAACCATAAATATTAGCCATATCCATCCCCAGTAATTTTGCAGTGATGAGTCCGTTTCTCCCGAACAACAAAATTACCGAGAGGGCAAACATAAAGGGGGGAGAGATAATCGGCAAAAGTGCCATTCCCTGAAAAAACCTTCTCCCGCCGATCCGTGCCCGTGTAATCGCATAGGCAAAAATAAAACCGATGATAGTAGCGGTTGTTGCTACTATGGTACCGAGTAATATGCTATTGCGAATAGCCTTAATATATCTGCTCTGTGAAAACAGCTGCCGATATACCTCGCCGGTCAGAACCCCCTCGGGGGTCAGACTCATACGAATTGCCGTAAACAGCGGGTAAAGTATAAAAAGCCCGAGCAGGAAAAAGATGGCAATCACACCGATCAATAGGGCCGGCTCACGGGTCAACTGATAGAACTTATTTTTCGGCGGCCGTAGTGTGTGTGTAGTGGTCATAGAAGACGCTCCTTGGTTGCTGGTAAAATAGCTGAAATTTCGACCGGCGGCTTATGCATGTCCAGCATGAAAACCTAAAGCCGCCGACCAATTTACTATTTAAGGAAAACCTTTAGTTCTCAGGTTCGGTTTTCGCTTCTCCTCCGACTACGTCGTTCCACTTTTCAACCAAACGGGTTTTGTTGGCAGCCGCCCATTCATCCTCTTGATCAATCGTGTTTACTTCGCTAATCGGCACCGCACCATCGGGAAGCGGTACATCGACAAAGGGTACTACAAAGGCGGAAGTATAAATCTTTGCCGCTGTTTCACCCAATGCCCAGTCGTACAGCTTTTTGGCATTCTCAAGTTCACCCTCCGGTCCGTTCTTAATAAGGCTTACAGAGGCAATCTCATAACCGGTCCCCTCAGAGGGAAAGGTAATTTCAAGGGGGTATCCCTGGTCTACCAGTTTTACACCGTCATGGGCGTAGCCGATGGCTATTGTTGTCTCTCCGATGGCGGCATTCTTACCGGGGGCCGAACCGCTGCGGGTGTACTGAGTAATATTGCTGTCGAGCTGCTGCATGTACTTGAAGCCCTCTTCCTCACCCTTCAGATTCACTATAGTTGCCAATACGTTGTAGGCGGTCCCGGATGAACCTGGATTTGCCATTTGAATATGGCCTTCATACTGAGGATCGGTGAGGTCTTCCCAAGAAGTAGGTGCCTCAAGACCGTATTTCTCCAGACTCTGGGTATTGCTTTCAAAACAGAGGGGCCCCGCGTATATGCCGGACCAAAAGCGGTCGGCATCCCGAAATTTATCAGCCGACGTCCATGCCGGAGATTCATACTTCATGGTAAGGCCTTTGTTTTTTGCCTCAATATGGCCAAGTCCCACGCCTCCGTACCAAATGCTTGCCTGGGGATTCTCTTTTTCAGCCTCCATACGGGCTACACATTCACCGGTTGAAAGCCGTACCCAGTCCACCTGAATGCCTGTCTCTTCGGTAAATGCATTAAATACTTTCCGCGCCAACTCTTCATCAAGGGTGGTGTACGCGGTAATAGTTCCTTCAGACTCCTGGCCTCCACCGGCAAATGCGGAAAAAGACACCGCAAGTAAAAGCACCAAAGTAATACCAATCACTCTTTTCATCATAAATCTCCTCCTGATCTCTCTTTGAATATATGATCTATTGTATGGCCGGCAGGTACAAATTCACAAGAAACAATATAGGAACGAATAGGTTACAAAAGGGTAACTTTTTCGGAAAAACGATATCCTCGGCCCCACTGGCTGACAATAAGTTCAGGCTCCCGGGGATTAGACTCTACTTTTGTTCTAAGCCTGCGAATATTTACTTTTATCAATTGCTTTGCCCCGTCCCATTCCTCGGAGCCCCATACTTTCTGTAGTATCTCCTCCCAAGAGGCCACCGCTCCCTGCTTTTGCATCAATAGGACAAGCAGCAGATATTCGGTTGGAGTAAGCCGGACCATTTCACCGCGGCACAGCACTTGCTCCGATTCAAGGTTAATCTCAATATGACCACTGCGCAGACGGGTAGGATTACTTTCTCTCGATTTTCTTCCGATTAAGTTGGAGATCCGTAGAATAAGCTCACGATGGTTAAAGGGCTTTCGCACATAGTCCAGGGCCCCCGTCTCTAAACCGGCAATGACATACTCCTCTTCATCATGGCTGCTTAACATCAGTATAGGCACGCCTTTTTTTTGCATGGTACGGCACACGGTAAAACCGTCTATTCCCGGGAGGGCAAGGTCCAACACCACCAAGTCGAAGTTGTTTTCATCGCATACCTCCAGGGCCTCTTCTCCTGTTTCCACCGTAGTAACCCGGTATCCCTCATCCATTAAGAGGAACTCTAAAATGTTGAGAATATGCGGCTCGTCGTCGACAACTAAAATCTTATTGTGCACACTATTCACTCTTTTTTTCCACCAGCTCTCTTGAACGTTCCGTCGGCAAGGTAAACACAACGCTGGTTCCAAGCCCCTTTACCGAGCCGAAATATATTTTCCCGTTATGCTTTTCAACCACCCGCTTCACTATCGACAGCCCCAAACCGGCGCCGTCCAGATTTGTAACTGAATACCCGTCGCCCTGGAAATACTCATCAAACACCTTCAGCCTTTCCTTTGTTTTAATACCACTGCCGTTATCACTTACCGAGACAGCAATCCCCTGCTCGTTTTCATTTACATGTATTTGAATAGTACCTTCCCTCTGCAGATGTTTTACCGCATTGTGCACCAGGTTTACCAGTACCTGATGGATCCAGTTCTCATCAGCCAGCGGTTTTGAAAGGAGCTTCGGGAAAGAGTAACGCAGACGCTGGTCCTTTTCTTCAAGCACCGGCTGCATATGGGTCGCCACATCCTTTATCACCCTCCGTATGTCTATAGAATGAAGATTTACGGTAAACCAGTCGCTCTCCACCTTGATGCTCGCCAGAATAGTATCCGAAAGCGAAACCAGCCGACGCACATTACTTTCTACGGAAGAGAGAAACTGCTGCTGCTGCGTATTCAGCTCTCCTGTCCTGCCTTCTGTCATAATATCTATAGTCGACTGAATAACAGTTAGGGGAGTACGAATTTCATGGGAAAGAGTAGAAAGAATAGCATCTTTATTTGCCAGGCTCTGTTTTATTGGAACAAGCCGCTTTTCCTCCTCCCGAAGGTACACCAGGATAAAAAGAGCAACCAACGCACCAGCTACAGTACTACACAACAACTCCCTAAAAAGGCCATGTACCAGTATCACTGCAATAAAAGCCGGAACAAAGGGTACAAAAATGGTAAGGCGTTTCCATAACACCTTCTTTCCAGGAACACATAGTAGCAGCCGGGCCGCATGTACCGGTAAAAAAATCAGCAGCAGCATAACCCCGGTACCCGCAGCTGCAAATATCGCCGCACACAATTCAACGGCTATGGTCGTCCACTCCGATAAATTGGACCACTCACTGCGCCCGGTCAGGGTAAAAAACAACATGATCATTAAGAAAAGGATCCCTAGTAAAAGGGGGGCAATATGGATTCGGTTATCCGAGACATATGCAAAGACCACCGCTGCAGCACATAGAACAATAAAGATACACCTTCTTCGGCGGTCGAACTCTTTCATACCTTGCAGTCTTACACGCCCCCTTATTCTCGTCAATATTAATAATTGGAATTGCTTTTATCCCG
>CAZDFY010000170.1:0-5988 GCA_964504785.1 uncultured Sediminispirochaeta sp.
GAAATATAATTCGAAGTGCTTACGGTTGTGCATTCTTGTAAGTAAAAAGGAGTTTATAAATGAGACAAGGCAGCCTGCATTTTGTGTGTCTTCTAATGCTTCTCCTGCTTCTTACGCCAACGCTGCTAGTTGCCGATGAGAAGACGCTAAACCTTGAATCGAGAATATTGGAGACATTCGACCCTGATACAAGAACTACAGACTGGCTCGTTCGTGGCAGCAAGTTTATTACAGAAGGTTTTCCGAAGAAAACATATGCTCAAACTTGGCCGGAAGCGCTTTTCGGGGCCAATACCGAACAGAAAGAGCTGGAAGTCTTAGGGGCGCATTTTAAGTTTAATCGCCAGGGATATAACAATATTGAGTTTATTCCTGTAAAAGAGGGTGAAGATGGTGAACCTGTTCACAACCCAATTAGTATACCGGGCCGCGTACAGCAGCTCGATTTTTGGGTGTGGGGTTCGGATTTCGACTATTATATGGAAGTACATCTACGTGACTTTCGCGGTGTAGTTTACACACTAAATATGGGGAGTCTCAATTTTGTAGGCTGGAAGAACCTTCGCACGGATATTCCTTCCTATATACCGCAGACTCAGGATTATGCCCCGTATCTGGCGGGTTTGCAGCTGGAAAAAATTGTGTTATGGACAAATCCGACTGAACGCGTACACAACTGTTATGTGTATATCGATCAAATTAAAGTATTGACCGATATTTTCATTTCTCGGTTTGACGGTGATACACTTGCCCAGCCGGAGCAAGTCCAAGAGATATGGGAATCGGAAGGGGAGTAAATATAATGAGAGTACGCAAGAGCATAATTCTACTATTCGTTTTACTATTTGTAAGTTCTGTACCTCTTTTTGCACAGGTAGAGGATGCGGGGGATCCGCAGCCGGAGAACCTGGGGATAGATGCCGCGCAGCAGAAATTAAGGACAGTCTCAATATCAAAGTTTGAGGATGCCGGTTTCTGGCATGCACAGATGCCCCACGAGCAGGGTGTTGTAACAATTCGAACCCTTGAAGGTGCTCCTATGGATAAAGAGCCCCTGGAAGCTGAGCAGGAAGCCGGTATTGATCTTGAAGATAAGAATGTAATAGGTGTAAAGGTCCAGTTTTTTAAACGGGGTATGCATCATATATCCATAATGCCGTCACGGCCACTGCCGATAGAGGGTATTACAAAAACTATCTCATTGTGGGTAGTGGGGCGCAATTCGCCGCATACCCTGAAAGTACTTGTCCGAGATCAGTTTGGAAACAGCGGAGAAGTTACCATGGGCCGGCTCAATTTTACCGGTTGGAAAAAGATGGTGGCCACAGTTCCTACACACATCAAACAGCGGGATTATCACTACGCCAACAAAATGGGGATCCAAATAGAAGGGTTTCGCCTTGATATGGATCCAAAAGAAACCTTCGGTACTTACTATGTATATGTAGACGGGCTCCGGGCCACAACCGATCTATTCGCCGAAGAGAGTCGTGACATCGACGATATGAAAGACAACTGGTAAGATAGATTTACCGGTCAAAACACATAAGTATGAATAAAGAAAATGTGAGGGGCCTCATCAGGGGGCCCTTTTTTTGTGGCTTGCCAGCTATATTTCTCTTATTGAGTTCTTTCCCCCTTATAGGGGCTGAAGAGATGTATATAGACGCCTTTCGGCCGGCCGCCCATTACGCACACACCGAGCGTGAAAATGTGCGGGTGTATGAGGGGCGCAGTTATCAGGGGCTTCGATACCGGGGCAGAAGGGTGTATTTGCAGAGATCAGAGGCCTCCAGGGCAGGCAGTGTCTATAGGGGAAGTGTCTACCTTATCAAGACGCTCACCCGCGACGCGGTGCGGATGCTGCAGCCGGTGGACCGTGAAATACAAGTTGAGTGCCGGGTATCGCCGAAGGGTTTTACCCCCATTGACGGCACTGAATTGCCTGTCCGTACGGGATTTCCGGTGCTGGCGGAGGGTGAAATTTCTCCGGGAGATACCTGGAAGGCCGACGGCATAGAGGCAGTATTCCTTGATAATGGAGAGCTGGTATCCCAGCCCTTTCACTGCACTTATACCTATCGCGGGGTCCAGCCCTATATGAAACGAACAGCCCAGATAATAGATTTTACCTACACTTTTTTTGAGTCCGATCCGTATGGGCGTAAGAAGGTAGCCCTGCGGGGAAAGGGCGAGGGCGAGATTGCCTTATTTACCGGAGATGAAGGCGGATACTTTATTAAAGAGCGGATTACCCGCCATTACCTTGAAAACAGAGACATTGCCTCAAGCGAAGAGGGGTTCCGGCTTACCTGGGGTCGAGGAATAACCCTCGGTGAAATACAGTCCCTTGAAAGAACCATGGTAGCCGCATTAGAGGATAATAAGGAAGAAGGCACCCCCCGGAAAACTCAAGCCCAGGACGACACACCGCAGCCCGGCACACCTCCGAAAGAAACTCTCTCTCAAGAAGAAGGAGAAAAAGCTGGAGCAGGGGATGAAGCCGGTCCCCCTGATATAGAGGTAGAGCGAACCACCGAGGGAATAAAATTAAACCTCCCGCGGATTCATTTTTATCCGGACCAGGCAAAAATTCTTCCCCGGGAAAAAGACCGTCTCGATAAACTCGCCCGCCTGCTTAAAAAAGTACCCGAAGCCTCATTCATGGTAAAAGGACATACTGCGGATGTCGGTACGAAAGAGAGCCAGTACGAACTTTCGGTAGAACGTGCCCGCACAATTATAGAAGAGATGGTGGAACGCGGTTTAGGGCCTTCCCGCTTTGTATATCAGGGGCTCGGCGGTGACAAGCCGGTAGCCACAAACGACACCGAAGAAGGCCGAAAGCAGAACCGCCGGGTGGAGGTCATCATTCTGAATAAGTGAAGATCCGGTTGAAATTCTTCGCCACACTAGTGATGAGCTGTTCAATTTCTATCTGATGAATCTCCGCAAGCTGTTGATAGACAAAGCCGACATGCCCGGGATGGTTCGGCTTTCCCCGCACCTTCTGTGGACTGAGGAAAGGGCTGTCAGTTTCAGCTAAAAGGCGCTCCAGCGGTACAACTGCGGCGGCCTTACGTAGGGCTTCACTTTTTTTATACGTAACATTTCCTGCAAAAGATATATACAGCCCGTAATCAAGAAAACTGCGGGCTGCCCCGGCATCCGAAGAAAAACAGTGAAGAATCCCGCCACACACAGGCTCAGTTGTTTTCAGCACTTCCAGGACCTCCTGATCAGCATCCCTGTTATGAATAATAATCGGCACCTGATATTGGTTGGCCAATTCTATCTGGCGCCGCATAAGCTCCTGCTGTCGATCAGCGGTCCCATAGTTCCAATATAAATCGACCCCGATTTCACCAACAGCGGCAATAGAAAAACTACCCAAATCAGTTTTCAGTATATCCAATCTCGCCTCGATATCCTCAAATTCGGCCTCGGAGGGATACAGCCCCGCCGCCAACTTAATGCTCGGAAACATCTCCCGAACCCAGCAGCGGTCCCCCGCATCTCCTGCCTCAATTCCAATATCAATACCGCCTGCCAGACCTTGTTTCATTGCTGTCTCAAGAAGGTCCCGGGGATCAAGCCCTTTTTTCTTCATCATCGCGCTATGAAAATGGGAATCGATCATTCCCGGCAGCAGTTCAAAGTGTAGCTCTTTTGTACGTTGTGTATAGTTCTTCATATCTTTCATACTATCTAGGAGGAACGCAAAATAGTCAATAAAAACTAGTTGACTCGCTCTTTTCTCACAGGTACTATATTGTTCAACCGCCGGGGTGGTGGAATTGGTAGACACAGGGGACTTAAAATCCCCTGCTAATAATATTGGCGTGTGGGTTCAAGTCCCATCCCCGGCAATTATTGAATGCATTAATTTCCACATCATACAAAACCAATGCAGTTCAGCGGTACACTTGATCCGGGTTGAGGGTGGCGGGGGTTGCTTCCCTCGCCAACACTATGATATAGAACAACTTTTGTATCGTATTCGACGTCCTTAAATTGAGTGCGGCCTTTTCCCTTACCCCCTACCTCAACTACAAGGGTTTGGTTTTGCAAATTGATTATAAAATCGGGAATTTTTTTGCCACGGGTAGTTTTCACGTATGAAAAATCAACTCCATACTGTTGCATCGCCTCAATAAAAAAGTCTTCACGAAGTTCTCCAATACATTCTGAGTAGGATCGGTACAGCAGACGATAGGGCAATTCCATCAGAACTTTTGGTTCTTTGAGCACATTGGTTCCTTTAGGAAATACACGCTTGATTAAGAAACTATTCTCCAGTAATGCAAGGAATTTTTCCGCTTTGTATTTTGTTATTCCGAGATTATTGGAAATAGAGCTATAATTGATACCATCTGCAGGGGACTTACCAATGAATTGCAGTAGTTTCAGTGATCTCACGCTGAAACGCATATGTAAAAATCTATCTACTCCTTCAACCGCCTGTCGGTCAAGTTTAAGTATTCCATTGTAGTTCATTACTACATGATAGAACAATAATATCATTCTGACAAAAGAATAAACAGAATGATACTATTCCCATCAATTATTCTTACTATCCTGGAACACTCTACTAAACTATATTATACTCAAACTGGACTCAAAAATCGGCACTTATTAGAAGAAACAGGGAGTAGAGTTTTGGAAAAATTGAATGGACGGCAACGGAGTTATTTAAGTAAGCAGGCCCAGGAACTGAAGCCCGTTGTATATATCGGAAAAAACGGCCTCCGAGAAGGGGTTATAGCCTCTTTGGATAAAGCCCTCTCCGACCACGAACTTGTAAAGGTGAGGTTTATCGATTTTAAAGATGATAGGAATGATATCTCCCATGCCCTGGAGGAAGCCACCGATTCGCTTTTAGTCAGGGTTATCGGGAATGTAGGGATTTTTTACCGGCCCGCGGAAAAGCCGGAAGATCGAGTGTATTCTCTCCCGGACTGATGTTGGATTACGCGGGGGGAAAATCCTTTGAGGAAGGATACATTGATTCATTTAACTGAAATTTTGAAAAACTAATATTTCTCTTATTTTTTGCTTGAGCCTATAGTAACTATAGGGTTTATAATTGGGCTCATAACTTATGTAAGAGGGGCATGGGAAGATGAGTGGTAAGGGTACGGTAATCATAAAGAATGCGGCGGCTATAGTGAGCTGTGATGAGAACGATACGGTTTATCATGATAGTGATATCCTGATAGAAGGACCAAAAATCCTGAAGATCGATGATAAGATTGATGAGCCGGCAGATGAGATAATCGATGCACGGGGGAAGTTTGTATATCCGGGAATGGTGAATACACACCACCACTTTTTTCAGACTTTTGTAAGGAACCTTACCACGATCGATTATCCGAATATGCTGGTCCTCGACTGGATTGAGGAAATATACAAAATTTTCAAGCTTATCGATCCAGATGTGATCTATTACTCTTCTCTGACAGCGATGGCGGACTTAATAAAACACGGATGTACTACCGCCTTCGATCATCAATATTGTTATCCGAGGTCAGCGGGAAAACAGCTTGTGGACCGTCAGATGGAGGCTGCTCAACAACTCGGAATCCGCTACCACGCCGGTCGCGGGGCCAATACCCTGCCGCGGGAGGATGGCGGAAATGTGCCCGAAGAGATGGTCGAGACCACCGAGGAATTTATTGCCGATTGCGAGAGGCTTATTGATCTGTTCCATGATCCTGAGCCCTACAGCATGCGGCAGATCGTTGTAGCTCCCTGCCAGCCCATCAACTGTTATAAAGACACCTTTACCCAGTCACTTGAGCTCGCCCGTGATAAGGGGGTCTATCTTCACACCCATCTGGGCGAAGGGGAAAACCCAGCTATCCTCGAGCGATGGGGTGTGCGGACCCTTAAGTGGTGTGAAGAAATAGGCTTTACAGGCCCAGATGTGTGGTATGCCCATGGGTGGGAACTCACCCCGGAAGAATATAAGGTAATGGGAGAAACCGG
>CAZDFY010000171.1:0-3392 GCA_964504785.1 uncultured Sediminispirochaeta sp.
TAACAATATATCCATAGGAGGTAATGCCCTCCGTCTTTTCAACAATTTCTGGTTCGGTATGCGAGGATAGGAAGGCGATTGGAACATCATTTTCTTCAAGGATCTTCTGAGCCGCTTCCGTTCCGTCCATACCTTTTCCAAGGTCTATATCCATGAGGATCAGGGAAATATCGGGGTCGTTTATAGCTAATGCAACGGCTTTTTCGCCTTTGTGGGCGGTAATTACTTCAAAACCACTTTTTTCAAGCATCTTTGCTGTGGTCATGGCGATGATTGCTTCATCTTCGACAAGAAGGATCTTTTTATTCACAACAGGGCACCTTTGTTACCTGATTTTCATAATAGAGATTATAGATCAATTGATAGCAATAAGCAAGAAACTATGCAGTAGATTAATATCAAGCAAATTCTTATGATCTATTTAGTTAAGACCGGAAAGGTTGCCAAATAGATGTGGAGTTTTGAGATGCGCGATTTCATTTCATACAACGATTCTTTTGTGGTAAGTATGTTATTCAGGTTATTATTCCAATGGAAATCGTATAGTAAATACCGGATGTGGTGTCTTCTGTAACTCTATTGTCCCGTCTAATTGGGTAGTAAGTACCTTGATTAATCTTAGGCCAAGAGTATCCGAGTTTTCGAAATCAACATCTTCCGGGAATGGATTACCACTGTTCGAAAGAGTGAGTATATACAAATCTTTTTTCTCTTTCATAGATACAGTGAATACCGCCTTCTCATCCTTTTTAAACCCATATTTTATCGCATTTGTAGCTACTTCATTAATAATGAGCCCCAAAGGTATTGTTACTTTTGTAGGGATTTCTCCCACTTTAATATCATTTTCTATCTGTACTGCCAGTTCGGTAAACGAGAATACCGTTGAGAGAAGATCCTCTACATAGTCTCGGAAATTGATATGAGTGATAACCGTGGTATTATACAGCTTCTCATGAACTATTCTTATAGTATCAATTTGGTGTGAAATATCGGACAGATCGATCTCTTCGCCCAAGCTGTCACTCTTTAGATTGATGAGGGAGTTGATCATTATAAGGTTGTTTTTTACCCGATGATTGAGTTCACTCATGAGAAAATCTTTTTCCTGTTCGTTCTTTTTCAGAAGCGTAATGTCCCGGGCTGATTCGACAATATACACTAGTTCATTTTCAGTATTAACAATTGGTGATGCTACCAGGTGGAACCAACGTTGAGGATCTTCCTCTGGAAAAGGAACAACTTTGCTGAACGATTTCCAATGCTGCTGCACCAGCTTTGCAGGACACCAGTCACATTGGGAAGTAAAACCATAGAAAGCGGAGTAGCATTTTTTTCCGGTAATATCCTGCTCTGATTGGACACCAATGTCGTCTCTCAATTTTATATTTGTTTGAACCACGTTGTAGTTAGTATCCATTACCGCAATACCATCGGAAAGGCTGTCGAGGATGCTCTTCACCTTCTCTTCATTTTCCCTTAGTGACTGTTCAATCTGTTTTTGCTCTGAAATGTCGCGGATAATTCCCGCCACACCAACTACACTGCTATCCTCTATAACTGGGAGTTTTAGTGTCTCATACACATGTGTACCAACCTGTTCAATGCTGCGGACAATCTCTTTCTTTTCCAACGCTTCTTTATCTGTAGCCATACATTTTTCCGCCGCATCCGCCGGCATTAAGTCAAAATCGGTTTTTCCGATAATGTCTTGTCTCTCCCTCTGAAAAAACTGTGCATTCGCACTATTACATATTCTGTACCGGAACTCAGTGTCTTTTAAAAAATAAAAATCAGGACTCGAATTGATGAACAATTCCATCTGCCGCCTGCTTTTCTGTAAATTCGCTTCTGTTTGTTTGCGCTTTAAGGCGATTGCCGCCTGCCTGGCAAAGGCCTCGATTGTCTCTGCGCGGGAAATTTCTGTATTCTTTGGCAGCATCAATACTGCATCCGCATAAATTTCCCCATCAACAATAAATGCAATTCCGTAGATATTTCGAACCTTGAGTATCTTCTCGAGGGTATTCGATACTATCTGCGGTATCGCTCCGAAAGATAATTCATGAAGGCCTCTGCCAAATTTGTTCAAACGGCCGTCAGCTAATTCGTACAGTGAATCATCAAAGGCATACTCTTTTCCCAGAGGATGAAACCCGAGTATTGATATGATTTTTTCAATATGTTTCTCGATACCATGTATCGCTTCCGTTTTGAGCTTTTTCCGCTTCCCGTCGACTGAGTTTAGAATAATGTATGCATCCGGATTCAATTGATGCAGGCAGTCACCAATATACGCATAGATATTTTTCTTTGTTGGTGTATCAAGAAAATGAAATGCCGTTTCTCTCAGGAACCTGATATTTCCACGGTTTTCTTCAGCGACTTGTTCATTCCATATTCGTTCCGTAACATCCTCTACAATACCTTCAAGATAAAGAGGAGCGTCCTTTTCGTCTCGTATTGTTTTTAAATACAGATTTGCTATAAAAATGCTTCCGTCTTTTCTCTTATAACGGTTGAAATACCGTTCAACATTCTGAGTGGATAGCTGTTTTTGCACAATCGGATCCCGCTTTTGTGAATCTACATAAATCTGTTCTGCAATATTGTATATCTTTTCTATCACCTCTTCCGGAGAAGAATACCCTAACATATCCGCAAGCGCCGGATTTACTTCAATGAACCGCCCCTCAGGGGTGGAGCGGAAAATCCCAAGCGGTGAATTTGCAAAAATTGTTTTATATTTGCTTTCGCTTGTCTGAAGTTCCCTGTGTGCATTGAACAGTTCAAAAGCCATTTGTAGTGCTTCTAAAAGGACAAACTCGCCGGAATTTTTTACAACATATCCGTATCGGGTAATCCCTTTTACCCGCTCGACCATTTCCCGCTCAGTATGACTCGTTACAAACACAATCGGCAGTTCTCTCTGCCTGAGAATGAGTTCGGCAGCTTCGGTCCCGTCCATCTTTCCTTTTCCAAGATCGATGTCCATCAGAATTAAATCGATATCCGGCGATACGGCAGCTTCTATCGCTTTGCCGGCGTTATGGACAGTTTTCACCTGATAGCCATTTTTTCTTAGTACCGTCTCCTCATTCATTGCGATGATTGCTTCATCTTCGACAAGGAGAATCATTTTATTCACGACAGAGCACCTTCGATTTTATGATGGTATTAGAGATTATAAACCTTATCCCTTGGATTCACAATAAAGTTTTATTAAGAGCCTTTTGCGCTGGCCGGTATTTTTTGGCAATCCAGTTCTTATATATGTAAATAGATATGCCTTCGAAGAAGTGGCGAATCCGCACATAACCATACACCGCACGGGGTGTTTTGATCCCGTGCGGGGGGTATAATTTTTTTAAATTCTTATTCGAAGTATCGGT
>CAZDFY010000171.1:3492-5967 GCA_964504785.1 uncultured Sediminispirochaeta sp.
TTATTCGAAGTATCGGTCCCTCGGCCACTCGGACATAAGCTTGTCCACCTCTTCGGCCTTGCCGCTTCTTCCGATGTAGAAGACCACCAGTCCTACAGCCATCCAGATCAATGCGTAGAGCAATGCCTTCCAGCCCTGCAGGTAAAGCAGATAGACGGATACGATGATCCCGAGTGTCGGAAATATCTTAAACCATGACTTTCCATACATGCCTGGAATATCCTTGCACATATCCGGATATTTTTTAGAGGCCATCAGTACTCCCACGTGGGTGATGATCCAGTTGAAAAGAAACATGGCCACGATGATCTCAGCTACCAGCTGTATGGTTCCTGTAAGAATAAGAAACACCGCTACAATTGCCGTCAGCAAGAGTGCGATATATGGGATTCCGTACTTATTGAAGGACACAAGCTTTCCACCGAAAATCTTGTCCCGGGAAAGGCCGAAGAAAACTCTGGCGCCCACCGCCTGCTCTCCGTTATGGGAAGAAAGAATCGCCGCCCATGCAACCAGCACGATGAAGGCTACCCCGAAGGTCCCCATGTACTCGGAAGCTACGGCTGCATAGGGCGCTTCGGATGCGGAAAACACATCCCAGGGGATGATTGCGGTGGATACGAAGGCCGAGACTATATAGAGAAAAGCCGGTACCAGAGTTCCTAGGATTATACCCCAGGTTATGGTCTTCGCAGGATCCTTCGTCTCTTCACCCAGATCCGCCGCAAGGGTTAGCCCAGCATAGGAAAAAATCAGCAGGGAAGCTCCCTTCATCACCCCGGCAAAGCCCATTGGTGAACCCATAGCGATGTTCTCAGCCTTCATGTGGGGTATACCAAGAACAATGTAGATGAGGATTCCGATCACCATGAAGATGAAAAGAACGTTCTGGATATTCGAGACAAACCGCACCCCCATCAGGTTGATCAGAAAGAAGAGAACCGTCACCATTACCGCGCCAATCGCCATTGGAGCAGCAAAGGGTAACCCCGGCATGGCATTCAGATAGGAGATGAACGCCTGCGCCGTGATAGCCACCGGTCCAATCAATGCAAGCCACATTCCCCAGCCGGACAGAAAACCAATTGGTTTTGAAATAATTCGTGTTGGATACACATAGCTCTCTCCACCCTCAACCGAATACATTAGATTCAGGTAGATTGTGCTAAGTCCTGCAAGAATCACCGGAATTGCGCCGATCGCATAGGACAACCAGGTCAGTGCCCCCGCGTATTTTGCCCCGATACCGGTGATGATAAACACACCGGCTCCCACAACGATTCCGGCGGTTATTGCCGTGACGTCGAGGATTCCCAACTGTCTGTGAAGTTTTTTTTCCTGAGACATTCTGAACTACTCCTTGTATAAAAATGTATAAATATGCATATATTATACCACGATAGTTCTATAAAGGGGAAGTTATTCTTTTCTATAATTCTTTATGAGTAAAAGAATAATGTATAAAAATACATTGTAAAACCCTAAAAAAAGGGAAATCCGGCAGGAGACCGATTCCTCAGTATTCGATCTGCAAGCCCGATCCTATCTCCCGCATCGGCGCCGCCCGGGACAGACGTACTCTGCTCTGAAAATCCGTGCAGTGACAGGCGCTGAGAACCGTCAATTCAAGAGAAGCCAGGTACTCCGCCGTCCCCTCGAGCTGATTCTTCGGAGGGTCGAGTAGATGAAAACCGCCGATGATGTCGTAGATCTGGTCAACTCCGGTCACCTGTTTCGCCTTTTCCACGATGTTGCAGATCCCCGCATGGGAGCATCCAGTGATGACCACCAGTCCCTTATCTCCCTTATATGCCAGGGCGGTATCGTCGGGAAGATCGTCGGAAACATCCCCATCGACCTCCTTGCGTATACCGATGGGTCCCGGTCGCTCGAAATCAAACCTCCGTTCTATCTCCCCCAGGAATACGAGGCGATCGGTAAACCAGTACGGGTCACGGCTTTCGATGATCTCCATGTTCGTCGCACAAGACTCCTTCGAGACAAACATGCCGATGGAGAGCGTTCCGTCAACTTCCTTCGGTATGAAGGCCGCGGGATGGGCAATCATCTTCGGACAGCGTACATTGCGATTATCGAAACGCCTTTCCATACACCGTCGGAGGAAGGGCTCCAGGCCCCCTGTATGATCGATATGCCCGTGGGAGATTGCCAGGTAATCCGCCTCCGTTACATCGATTCCGAATTTTGCCGCGTTGAGCATGAAGGCGTCCGAATATCCCGCGTCGAACAGGACCGTCGTATCGCCATCCTCAATAAAGTAAGAAACCGCCGGTTCAGCAAGAAAGTAACGGTCAATGATTGTTGAATTGTCCATCAGTACTGTAAGTTTCATTCATCTACCATATACCTTTCTCAGCAGAAAGTACAACACATTTATCGACATAACCGGTACGCACCGGTACGCACAAAATTCATCAACAGTCATGTTTCAAGTCCTCACATTTACGGCAATTT
>CAZDFY010000172.1:0-5880 GCA_964504785.1 uncultured Sediminispirochaeta sp.
AAGTTGGAGGTGAGGGGAGTTGAACCCCTGTCCTACTGGGCACCCTGTAAGCTTCTACAAGTTTAGTCTCGACTTGTTATTTCGGAAATAGAACGGTGTCGAAACAAAACCAACTATCTCCTAAGTACGACTTTAGTGTCCCCGGCAACCGTCGCACATGGAGCCGAGCAAGTCCCGGTTTCTTTCAAGCATCTACTCCCTCGGAACAGCGTGAGTAGGGCCCGAGACTACGTTATTTACGCAGCCATTGCAAAATCTGCATTATTGTCTGCAGTTAAATTGGGTGTCCAGTTTAAGGAGTTAGGCAGCTCCACTTGCAACTTACAGCCGTGCAGGACCAGCAGTCGAATCCGGTACACCCCCGCGGCTATATATAAAGTAACATGTTACAATGATAAAATCAATAAGAACAGTGCCTTGTACAGGCTATTTGAGCCGGTCCCGCATTTCCCGTTCGGCATCTCGTTTCAGATCTTTGTTTTTTATCGACTGTCGTTTATCGTGGGTCTGCTTTCCTTTGCAGATGCCTATAAGCACCTTAACCATCCCGCCTTTAAGATACACCTTCAACGGTACAAGGGTATATCCGCGTTCGTCTACCCGCCTTTGGAGGCGCTTAATCTCCTGCTTATGGGCCAAGAGTCTGCGTTCACGGGTAGGGTCATGGTTGTATATATTTCCAAACTCATAGGGCGATATATGAAATCCGTAGAGTATCAGTTCTCCGTTTTTCACTCGGGCATAGGAATCGGTAAAAGAAAACTTGCCGTTCCGCATCGATTTTACTTCTGTTCCCTGAAGCTCTATGCCGCACTCCAGAGTGTCCTCCACGGTATAGTTAAAATGGGCTTTTCTATTGTTGGACAGAATTTTAATTCCAGTTGCAGTTTTAGCCATATTTAGTCCTCTTTCGGTTCTAAGACAATTCTAAACCCGACAAAGGGCGTACACCATTGGGGTGGATGCGATGCACGCCGCCATACAGGTACTTCCGAAACACGGTTTGCCCAGCTTCCACCTCGGAGCGCTTTCTCGCTTCCTTCAAAACCCGGCAGGGCAGCTCCATATTGTCCATCCAACACATCCGAGGGGAAATACCAATTCTCACACCATTCCCATACATTACCCTGCATATCAATGAGTCCAAGACGGCCTTCTCGGCTGAAATTACCGCTCTGGGGTCTGTCGAATCCACTGCTGCGTTCAATAATCCGGGCTCCGCTGTTTTTTCTTGCAGCATATTCCCACTCAGCTTCAGAGGGCAGTCGTACATGAAACCGTGATTTTAGATCATCAGGTAATTGTTCTTCAAACCATTTTGAATATGCCCGTGCCGCATACCAGGATACCCCTGTAACAGGCAGTGTTACATCAGAGCTGTTTTGCTCTAGGTACTGCAAATAGTGCTCATCAACCAGCCCTTCGTCCATTAACTCATCCAGATTGCTCTTATCCCATTTAGGTTGATCCTCAATAAAACGGCTGTATTGACTCCGAGTAACTTCGCCGCTTGAAATATAAAATTTAGAGATCTTTTCCATATGGGGAAACTCGCTCAGCTCAACATAGTCAATTTTTGATGCGAAAGACACGTCGTTGTTGCCGATCGGGACCATCTCCGGGGGTACGACTTCGATAAATGTAGAGTCGGTTATTTGCAACGGAATAGATTGTATACCGCTTTTAGAATACACTTGCGAGAACTTGAGGCCCTCGACATACTCTTCAAGTTTTTTCCTATCCGCTATAAAACCCGCGTCCTTCTCAAGCCTTTCAAGTTCCCTTTCGACATACAAAGCGGCAAGTTCCCTGGGCGCCCCCACGGAGACCAATGCATCCTCGGCTTCGCGCAACAATTGAGATGATACGGATTGAGAGGTGTATTCTATTTCAGACAGATCTCGAAATTCCGAGGAGTGAAGGGAGCGTATTGTCGCAACCACATCTACTATCTGCTCAAAAGAGTTGATGTTATTTAAGAGCATGTAAGTAAAATTATACAACTCTCTTGGTATATCTCCTTTTTCAATCCCTCCCAGGGCATTTTCAGTAGTATTTTTTTCAGCGGCATAGTATTCTCTTACAGCCTGCACCCCCCGAAAGGGATATCTATACCTTTCATAGAAAGAGCCCACTAAAGCCCAATTGGATATTTGTTCAAACCTCCATTTGAGATAGTTTGATTTGTGGGAAAAATTCATATGAGCAGAATAACTCTCGGCGCGGTCAAAAAATAGGGTTCCTAGTATCTTCCCTGGAACATCTATTTCCGATACTTTTTCTGAGAAAAAGGGCTTTTCGTACCTAAGCTCATGAACTCCCGCAGAAACAAAACCTGTCACAGGGGTGGACCCAATATAGGTGCCGTCTACAAATACGGAAGCTCCGGCAGGGGCGGAAGTAAAGTGGACCTTTGAGCCGTGATTTCGTAATCCGGGAAACGCTAAAATAAAAAATAAAATGAGGACAATAAGAATTGCATATAGTATTGTAAGATAGAGCCCCGGGGCCATACCAAACAGTGGCTTTAGTTTCACATCAGAGACTTCAGGTACTTCGATGTGTTTCTTTTTCTTTTTCATGTTTGGAAATGTACCTTTTAGGTTCCAACTTGTCAATGTAACATATCTATGCTAATAATTGATTGGACCTGAGCTGAAGGAGTCTCAATGGATAAATGGTTTGAATCTGTTCAAAGTGTTACTGAAAGGTATCTCACCCGTCGTAAAAGAAAAAAAGCCTACATAAAGGCCAAACAGAAAGCAAAAAATCCCATTATCGACTGGATTGAAGCTTTTTTATGGGCTGCCATTGTGGTACTACTCATAAATCAGTACATTGCTCAAGCGTACCAAATTCCCTCCGGTTCAATGAAAGAGACCCTTAAAATTCAGGATCGGATTTTTGTAAATAAAATGATATACGGGCCTGAGTTAATTCCCGGTGCATTAAAGCTGCCCGGTTTTACTTCACCAAGCAGGGACGAAGTCATTATCTTTGAAAGCCCAACCTATATTTCAAAGGGGCCTCTGTTTGATACACTGCAGCGGCTCATATATATGCTTACTTTTTCTATGGTCGACATTGACCAGGATGCCGAGGGCAACCCAAAACCCCACTTTCTCATTAAACGGGGAGTCGGTATGGCGAAAGACAGAATCCGGTTTGTGCAAGGCGAATTGGAACTGCGGCCGCCGGGTTTTAGAAACTGGGTGCCGGAAGAACAGTTTAGAGACCTCTCGGGGCTTCGGGACAGAACGAAACGCCTAATAGAACCCTCTGCATATCCGTACATTAAAGCCTCCGCCTTTCATGATGCCTTCCAAAGTGCGGGACTGCCTGCGTCTCGTGAGTTGGCACGTAAGGCTGAACAAATGCCGCAGGTCACAGATATGTTTGAATGGATGAAGTACAGAAATGAAATGCTGTATAAAATATATCCCCATGACCGCCGATCAGGCTCACTTTGGCGTAAATTCGATACCGGGTGGTATATTGCCGAGGGATTTGTTTTTCCTTTAGGAGATAATCGAGACAATTCAAGGGACGCTCGCTATTTTGGTCCGGTTTCATTAGAAAATGTACTGGGAAGGGCGATGTTGGTTTATTGGCCCTTGAACCGTTTTGGAACTATAAAGTAACGGGGAGAATAATGTCGAAAAGGACACGCGCACTACGCTACTACCGCAGTTACAAACCCCAGGGCCCGATTAAAAAGAGTATTCGTTTCTTCATCAAACTGGTTGTTGTGGTCTTTCTGCTGTATATGCTTGTCGGGACCTTCCTATTTAACTCCTATCAAATTGCCCCATCACATTTCTCCTCAACACAAGATTCGGAAAAGCAGACTGTCTATGCCGGCCGCGTTCTCGCAACTCCCATCTTGTACGGCCCAAAAATGCGGATAATCAACTATCGGGTTCCGGCTATCAGAACACCGAAACGGGGTGGCTTGGTAGTTACTGAAACGGGAACCTTCTCTGATATGAAGTGGTATACATTGGCGCTAAATACTCTGGCAAAATTTTTTACCTTCAATAATTTTATTCCCTTTGAAGAAAACGAGTTTTCCCATGTAAGCCGTTTTCAAATAATGCGGGTGGTTGGAATGCCGGGGGATGAGTTAAAACTCGATAACTACAGGCTCAAAGTGAAAACACCAACCTCGAACTACTTTATCGACGAACAAGAGGTTATTCAGTCGGATTATACCCTCATTGTTCCGAGCCTCAATTCCCCATCCCAGGACACTCAAGGGTTATCGGGAAATCATCCTGCAATCGCGCTGTCTGAGGGTGAGTACCTGTTGGCCCCCGATGACAGGAGTCATTTTGCCCTTTCAAAATACTGGAGACCAACTACGATGAGGGACATTATATCAAAGGTCCTGTTGGTGTATTGGCCCCGCTTTCAATTTTTATAGACCTGTTCTTTTACAGACCTGTTCTTTTGTAAAATTCAGAATTGTAGAAGCACCCTAGTTAAAACTATATCTAGTGAGATAGAAGTATTAGAATGCCGGATATTTCCTTTTCCAACATTTCTCCTTTTGACAAGAATTATCACTATTCGGAACTGCCTCTCTACGTGCATGTTCCCTTCTGCCGAAAAAAGTGCGGGTACTGTGACTTTTTTTCACACCCCTCGCAGAACCGGCAGCTCCAGGAAAAAGTTGTATCGGGGATATTGATCCAGATGGAGTCGCTGTTACAGAGCCTTGAGCCGGAACGCATTCCAAGCATCTACATAGGGGGAGGCACCCCGAACTCACTTCCCCCAAAGCTCTTTCAGAAACTCATAAAAGGTATACACGCACTTGCTTCACCTTATCTGCAGAGTTACCTGCAGAGCACCTCTTTTGAATGGACGGTTGAGCTAAATCCCGAATTAATTACCGATGAGCAGCTCTTTTTTCTAAAGGATACAGCTGTAAATCGATTGAGCCTAGGTGTTCAGAGTTTTTCTCAATACTCTTTAGACCTTATTGAGAGAAATGCCGGCATCACCGAAACCCTCACCGGGCTTTCTCGTGTGGCCGATCACTGGGATAAACGCTGGAATCTGGATATTATCACCGGTGTGCCTGCCCAAAGTATTGAGGATGCGGTATATGATATTAACAGCGCCCTTTCTTATAATCCATCCCATATTTCACTCTATACCCTCGGTATCGAAGCACACACACCACTCTATGAAAAGGTACAATCGGGCAAGATACTACCTAAAAGTTGTGACGATACAGCGGAATTTTTGCTTCACTTGTGGGAAATTCTGAGGGAAAAGGGGTTTCGACATTACGAGATTTCGAATTTTGCCCTTCCCCAAGAAGAAAGTCGTCACAATTTGTACTATTGGCACCTACAACCCTATGCAGGGCTTGGGCCGGGTGCAGTCTCCACTTTGAGGGCCCCCCAGGGAAACCCCGCACGGCTAATAATTCCCCCCGCAATGCACGAATTCGCCTCTAGCGATAATCCTATCTCTCTTCTCGAAGGGGAAAGCGTAAGCCCCCATCAATTCCTACTTGAATATTTGATGATGGGTTTGAGGACCATTCCGGGTATTGATATAGAAGCTTTTAAGAGTATTTTTAATGTGGAACTGCAAGACCTCCTTGCCGAAACCCTTCAGGAACATTTACGCCGGAAAAATATGCGTTTGCACACTGTTGACGCACACACTTACATAAGCCTTACCGAAGCTGGTATGATGATACTCGACCATATTCTGGTGCAGGGGGCACGGGAAATTGAGAATCATAAGGAGCTGCCCCTCGCTTTGCACTGGCCGCTGTAAGATGCAATAAAAAGTTATAAGAACAGCATTTCGCAATGTGAAAAATTTTTAAAATTTTTCACATTGCGAATGCTCACATTTTGT
>CAZDFY010000173.1:0-5877 GCA_964504785.1 uncultured Sediminispirochaeta sp.
TTCCGTGAGAAAAAAAATAGTAGTGTTTGCAACCAGTTTTTCGGATGAGCTTGTTACACATCCCGAGGGTGAGGGAGAACCGGCCCGGGAATTACAGGCCGCCGCTGAACGGAACTTTTTGGACCTTGAGTTCAGATGCTCCCGCAACCCCGCTGTTCCTCTAACTGTTGAAGAATTAGAAGGAGTTGTCGCGGTAATCGCCGATCTTGAAATCTGGGACCGTGAACTGCTCGAAAGGGCCGGCAAAAACGGAGGCGGAGATTTAGGATTGATTGCCCGGTATGGCATCGGTTACAACAGTGTCGATACGAGTGCAGCCCGGGAAGCCGGTGTCCATGTGACAAATACCCCCGGTGCCAACGCGCTACCCACAGCCGAATGGGCGATTTCTACTCTTTTTGACATAGCGGGCCGCCGAATTACACATCACTCAAGGGCAGGGGCGGGGCTTACCAAAATCGGCCCTTCCCGCCTTGATATAAGTGGAAAAACACTGGGTATAATCGGAACAGGGAATATCGGTACGCAAGTTGCTTCCCTTTTGTCCGGTTTTGGGCTCACTCTTATCGCCGCCGATATATGCCCAAATGAAGAATGGGCGGCGGCAAAGGGGGTGGAATATACCGATGTGCAAGATCTCTGTAAGAGGGCGGACTTTATTACCCTCCACGCTTCGGGGGGCAGTCGAATAATCGGAGCAGAGGAGATCGAGCTGATGGGCCCGACTACGGTACTGGTAAACTGCGCCCGCGGGGTGCTGGTGGACAACCGGGCTGCCTACGAGGCTGTGTGCAATGGACATCTCTACGGCTACGGTATTGATGAGGTATGGGTTTATCCTGATCTGCCCCTTACCCCTGATTTGAATATCGCCGCCAGCCCCCATGTGGGGTCGGATACTGACATGGGAAAACTGCGTATGCAGCAGATGTCTGCCCGGGGAGTCATCGATTTTGTCGATGGAAAAGAGCCCCACCATATCGTCAACCCATAACTATTAATTCAGATTGTCTTTTTACAATGAAAGTTGTATTTTTAGGTATATTATGGGGGAAAAAATGAATAAAGATATCAATTTAATAATAAGTGATCTAAGAGAGTCTTTTGTTCCAACGCTTCAGGATTTGTTCGGCGACGACTTAAAGGCTGTTATACTCTACGGTTCAGCGGCCAAGGGAAATTACGTAGCTGGGGTTTCGGATGTAAATATTTTATTACTTACCGGAAGAACTCATCCTGAAGAAATAATGCAGTTGGGAAACCGTGCAAAGAAGCAGATAAAAAAACATAAAATCTCACTGCAGTTTCTCACTACCACCGAATTTGATAACTCCACGGATGTGTTTCCTATGGAGTATCTTGATATTCAGAATTCGCACATCCTTATCTGGGGAAACGACATTGTAAAGTCCCTGGAAATCACCCGCATTAACCTCCGCCATCAGATTGAAGAGAGGCTTCGGGGGAGTGTACACGCGCTGCGCCAGGCTTTGTTTGCATCCCAGGGAAAATCTAAACTTCTTTCCGGCGTATTAACCGAGTGGTTTGGCTCTCAGGCAGCCCTGTTTCGGGCCCTTTTACGACTGGCGGAGGCGCCGACGGTACCGGAGGAACCGAAGGAGCTGGCCGATTCTATTGGATCAACCTTCAATTTGGATCCAACTGGATTATATGCACTGGTAAAACTTCGAGAGGGAGATACCCATGGCGATGCTACCCAGATTGCCGTTCAGGTTTTGCAGTTTCTTACCCTTCTGGTAGGAAAGGTAGATGCCATGGATGTGGGGAGCAACTCATGATGAGGAGTCTGGTTACACACAGATCTACGCTCTCTTTACTGCTGTGTACGCTGCTGTGTGCTCTGCTATTTGCAATGCTGATTAATCCAGCGGAGCTCCATGCACAATCAATACCCGATTACCGGGGCTTTGTAAATGATTATGCGAATGTAATTGATTCAACCTCGGAGCAGCAAATTGAAGGGGCTGCCCAGAGAGTGAAAGAGGCCACCGGTGCGGAAATTGCAGTGGTAACGGTTGAGTCTGTCGAGCCCTTTGCGGACATCAACGAATACTCTATCGAACTGGCGGAAAAATGGAAGGTCGGGGAAGAAGGCAAGGATAACGGAGTTATTTTCCTCATGAGCATGAAGGAGCGTCAGGTGCGTATCGAGGTGGGCTACGGTCTGGAGGGAGCGATTCCCGACGGACGTGCCGGTGAAATACTTGATGAGACGGTTCTGCCCCACTTAAAAGAGGGTAAGTTTGGTACCGGTTTTCTGGCAGGTACAATTGAAGTAGCCCATGAAATAGCCAGGGAGTACAATGTAGAACTCGGGTCATTGGAAGCCCCGCCGGCCCCTTCGGGCCGCACCGGCAGGTCCGGCGGTAGTGAAGGGAGGGGCATCCCCGGTGGACTGATCTTCTTCATACTGATATTTTTCTTCGGCGGAGGCCGGATGTTCTGGCCCTTACTGTTTCTTAGCGGCATTACCGGCAGGCGCCACTATCGGGGAGGCTTCGGATCTTCCGGATTTGGTGGGAGCGGCGGTTTCGGCGGCGGCGGAAGCTTTGGTGGTTTCGGCGGCGGCGGCTTTGGCGGCGGCGGTGCAAGCCGCGGCTTTTAAGCCCGCAAGATGCAAGTTGCATGATGCGTGATAAGTGTAAAAGTTATTATTTTAGGGCCGCACACTGGGGGCCACACACAATACAATTTCGGAGGAATACATGAGCGGTAAAAGCAGAGCGGGGCTAATTATCAGCCTCGCGGTAATTCTAATAATCGTAATTAGTCTATTTTCCTGGTTTATAAGTACCCGAAACCAGATGGTAAGCCTAGAGGAAAATATCGATGCATCCTGGGCTGAAGTAGACAACCAGCTACAGCGAAGGAGCGACCTCATTCCCAACCTGGTGGAGACGGTAAAGGGGTTTGCCTCTCAGGAAAAGGAGGTATTCTCCAATATTGCCAATGCGCGGGCCAAAATGGCGGGTGCCGATAGTGTGAAAGGGAAGGCTGAAGGCTACAATGAACTGCAGGGTGCCCTCAGCCGCCTGCTTGTCGTAGTAGAAAACTACCCGCAGCTCAAGTCGAATGAAAACTTCATCCGTCTTCAGGATGAGCTTGCGGGGACGGAGAACCGGATAGCCGTTGCAAGAAAACGCTATAACGACGCGGTACAGCAGTTTAATCGTCGGATACGTATGTTTCCCGGTTCAATCATCGCCGGCATGATGGGTATGGAAAAGAGGGACTACTTCGAAATTGAAGAGAGTGCCCGGGAAGTACCCGAGGTCGATTTTAATTCCTAGAAATTTTAAATAAAATGAGTAATGTGTAGGGGGCGGGCTCACACCCGCCGGCCTCGCTTTTCCCGGCAGCCTTCCTGCCGCCCCCTCGTACCTGCATCTCTATTCCCGCCATTTCATTCTTCGGAAATATCATAGCCGAGGGTCCTAATCGCGGATTTTCCCTTTTTAATTACCTCTACTATCCGGTTGTAGGTTTGTTCAGACTTCTCCATTTCTCCGACGGAGAGCGACTCTTTGACTTCTTCAGTCAGTGCTATAAGCTCTTCAAATTTTTCTTTGAAAGTGACAAAATTCTCATACTCGGCGAGGGGTCCCTCGGAATTTGTATCGATCCATTGTTTCACTGAAGTTTTTGCTAGATCCGGAGCTTTATCACCACGATTTTCATCATCCATCCAGTTTCTCAACCGTACAATCCACTCCTGAAGGACCAAAGCCCCGACAGTAAAGCGGCTGCGTTCAATTTCATTTTGAGCAGCCTCTTCGGCGTTACTAATTTTAAAGTGTGTAAGCTCACTTGCTAGTTTTGTGGCGTTCTCCGTATTGAGAATCACCTGATCGGTCATATTACTCTGAGCAAAACTCACATTTCTGGTTTTTTCGGTGAGGGCTTTAAGATGCCCAACTGTCTCCTGTGAGAAATCCCGCAGGGACTGCAAGTTTTTGGAAATGTCGGTCACTCCGCCGGACATTTCATCAGAACCTGATTGAATTTCCTGGGTTACATTTTGGAGGGAGCTTACCGCGTGTAACATCTCTTCGCTGCCGGTGGACAACTCCCCGGCACTGGAAGCGATTTCTCCAAAGGCTTCCACAAAATTGTTGACCTCCCGATTTACCTCTTCAAAGGTCTGCCCGGTCTCAGCGCTAATTGCGGTAGCCTGTTTAATGCGATCAACGATCTCTTTTAATCGGCTGGATATTTTTTTGGCACTATCACCGGTGGAGGTAGAAAGATTTCTGATTTCCTCCGCCACAACCGCAAATCCACGGCCGGCGTCTCCGGCATGGGCCGCCTCAATTGCCGCGTTCATTGCAAGCAGATTGGTCTGTGCCGCCACTTTGTTAATTACGGTAATCATATCCATCATGTCCTGAATGCTTACACCGATTTCCTGGATAATATCGTTTGTCTGGGATACTTTTGCCCCACCCTTACTGGTAATTTCAGCAAGCTCTTCTCCGGCTTGACGACGGTCCTCAGTTATACGGGCGACCGACTGAATTGAAGAGTTCATTTCTTCAATTGCAGCGGAGGTCTCATTCACGGAGGAAGATTGATTTTCAATTTGTGAACCCACACTTTTAATAGTTGCATCAATCTGTTCCGCCGCTGATGAGGCCTCATTTATTTGATTATCCAGTGAATACAGCTGCCTCCGCATAGTGACGAGTTCTTCAGTCATTTGGTTGATAAATACAAGTGTACCTTCAACCTGATTTGATATCTCTTCGCTATTATCCTGGGAAGATCGCACCATATCTTTAATATTAGTCAGCATAGTGCGCATACTCTCAATTAGGTTTGTATCAAAATCATGGGATAGAGTGGAAATTTCCCGTATGCTGCTCTTTAGTGCTGTTTTTTGGGTGAGATCTCCCGTTCCAATCTCTTTTATTGTCTCTTCGAGCTGGATAATAGGTTTGGCATATGCCCGCCCGACTAACAGGGCCATGAACGCTGCAATAAGAATAAAGGCACATCCAAGAATAATTGTGAAACGACGGATAGCAGCGGCACCGGTCTGAAAGTCGGCCATTACCGCGGAGACTCCTATTACCCAGTCCCAGGGTTCGAAGTAGGTATACACCGCCATTTTCTTGCGAAGCGGTTCATTAGAAGTAGTGCGCCAGGGATACTTTATTAAGCCGGTTTCGCCGCTGCGAAGCTTCTGGGCTTTTTCTATCATCTCTTGTATGAAATAGCGCCCCGACTCATCCTGGGCATCTATAATATTTTCGGGCAACTCATAGTTGCCCTTGGAATCCAAAATAAATACATAACCGTTTTCACCAATATCTACTTTTTGCAGATACTCCTTCAAATTCGATTGATACATCTGCGCATAATACTTCTGACTGTTGGACTCGCTTATCGCCTTGCTCTGCGCCTCATGGTAATCCTTTTTAATCATCAGAACTATTAATTCGGCCTGCTCTTTTAAATTTTGTTCCACATTCTTGTTCAGTTGATTAGTTACTTGCATATATAAAACTGTTCCCGCTATCACTACGGGAAGAATAAAGGCAATTAGTGCGATGACCATAAAATGAATTCGAAGTGGTAAGCCTCTTTTTTCCATTGTTCTTCTCCTTACTATTTTGTTCATAAATGTGCTATTTTAATAAATTCCTCAACATAAACGAACAAAAACTATATACTCCTAAATAGTAGAATTATTTTTTTACGATAGCACAAAATAACTGCTCTCAAGCCCCTTGAAAGGAATATTCCTGACAAGTATAGTATGAAGTGTTTACCGATAAAACCCCTTTAAGGGTTTATACCACAAGATAATATATATAAGGAGAGCGATGTGTTAGTACAAGGGCTCACGCTCACAAT
>CAZDFY010000174.1:0-4324 GCA_964504785.1 uncultured Sediminispirochaeta sp.
ACCGAAGTCTGCCTCTTTTCAATGATGCGGCCCTGGATATCGCCCCTAACCCTTCTCTAGTACTGCAATACGCACAACGCCTGGGTGTGCAGGTTTCTGAGGGCAGTCTGAATGAAAGCGGCTACCGAAAGATGGCCGGGCATGCACATGAGGTGCGGATTGATGCCGGGCCCCTGGGCCCTGAGTATCAGCCTGGTCACGGCCATTGCGATATGCTCAATTTTTAGTTGAGGGTGGATGGAAAAGCGGTGCTTGTAGATACGGGGACCAGCACAGATTAGGCGGGAGAGAGGCGCTTGTTCGAAAAAGGGACCGGCGCTCATAACACGGTCATGATTGATGGTGTAGAACAGTCGGAACTGTGGGGGAGTTTTCGGGCAGCCCGCCGCGGTCATGTGAAAATTCTTGAGGAACATAGCGGGTATGTAAAAGCTTCGCATCAGAATTTCAGGAAGAAAACCCAGCTTATACGAGAGTTTATCAATAGTAATAAGGATTTGGTGCTCATTGATACTCTTGAACGGCCGGGTACACATGCAAAGGCTTTTTTCCATTTTGCCCCGGATGTTGAGATTGAACTCTATGAGAACGAACTTGTTACCCCCGAGATAGTGGTCCGCTTTACCGGAAACACCGATGTTCGTATAAGCTCGTATCAGTATGCCGCCGGTTTTAATGCTGTGAGTCCGGCCCGCATGGCTGCAGTGAGTTTTAGCAGAGAACTTAAAACTGAAATCGTTATACGGCGGAATAAATGAAAAGAGAACAAATAAGTATTGCATCGACATATTTTTATCCGGACCAGATGGCGGCGGCGAACCGCTTGTATGCCCTGGCGTGTGTTCTTTCAGAGGAGTATGATGTACATGTGTATACGGCCACGGAAAATCCTGAAGAAGGTAGGCGGGCCGCTGCGGAAAAAAATGTTGATTTTAAGGTACACTACGTAGAGAAGAAGACCTTCAGCATAAGCAACTTCTTCGTCCGTTTTTTTAGAGAGATCGGTTTATCGAAACGTGTGTTCGAGGCATTTGAATCTACCCGGCGCTGCAGCAAGGGACAGAGGCCGGTGTTGATGGTTTCGGCCCCTTCGATTTTTTTAATTCCCTATTTTGCCCGAAAGAGCAAGGCGCACTTTTTAGTAGCCGATGTTCGGGACCTGATGTGGGAATATCTGCTTCAGGGAGGGGTTATACACAAATTAAGCGGGGCGCTTTTTAAGAAGATGGTGTTACGCGCCCTGCGCAAGTTCCATCTTATCACAGTGACGAATGAAAGCGAGTACCGTTATTTTCAGAAATATTTTCCGGAAAAGCCCCTGCTGCTGGTGAGCAACGGTATCGAACGGGAGCGCTTTGAGAAAATCAAAAAGAAGATGAGCGTGCATTCTTCCGAAGAGTGTACGGTTTCCTATATTGGGAACGTGGGAATCCCGCAGAATTTGGAATCCTTATTGCATATTGCCCAACAATTACGCGATGTAAAGTTTGTGATAGCCGGGGGCGGTTCCGACCTTGGCCGTCTGATAGCGCTGGCCGAAAAGATGAATCTGGAAAATGTCGAGTTTACGGGCTATGTTAAATGGGAAAGAGTATTGGAAATCTATGCTTCTTCGGATATTCTATATGCAAAACTGGACCCGTCCTACATTTATGCAGTTCCATCAAAACTGTATGAATACCTTTCTACCGGAGCCCCGGTAGTGTATGAGGGCGCTGGAGCTGCGGCCGAACTTTTGAGGCAGTTTAACCAGGTGTTTATTGTAGAAAATGGAGACAGCAAGGGTCTCTTAAAGGCTGTAAACCAGGCCCGTGAGGTAAAGGGGCTTTCGCAGGCCAATAGAGAGATGGTGCAAAAGAATTACCTCCGGGATGATATTTTTAGAGAGTTCGCCCAAAAATTAGCGGAATATAGGAACAGAAAGTTATGAAAAGTAATATAAAAGAGATTTGCGTACTTGGACTGGGGTACATCGGTTTACCTTCAGCCGCTTTATTGGCCAACCGCGGCTACCGCGTGTACGGGGTGGATGTAGTAGAGAATGTGGTATCTACTATAAATAGCGGCAATATTCACATTGTCGAGCCGGATTTAGACACTTTTGTACGTTCAGCAGTGCAGTCGGGAGCCTTAACTGCCCATTCGAAACCGCATGAGGCTGATGTGTTCATTATTGCCGTTCCCACTCCCTTTAAAGCGGGGCACGTTCCCGATCTCAGTTATGTAGAGCAGGCCGCCGGATCGATTGTCCCTTATGTAAAGCCGGGCAATATGGTTATCCTCGAATCGACCTCTCCGGTGGGAACTACCGAGCGGGTGGAGGATATTCTGTCAAGTAAGGGTATTTCGGCCGATACGGTGTCTATAGCCCATTGTCCTGAACGGGTGTTGCCGGGCAAAATAATGATCGAGCTCACTGAAAATGATCGTATCGTCGGAGGGGTAAACCAAAAAGCGACCGATCAGGTAGCTGCATTTTATGAATCCTTTGTAACCGGGGAGGTGTTAAAAACGGATGCCCGGAGCGCCGAACTTTCTAAGCTGGTGGAAAACTCCTCTCGGGATGTACAAATTGCCTTTGCAAACGAGTTGTCCATGATCTGCGATAAATACTCTATCGATGTGTGGGAGGTTATTCGTTTAGCCAATCGCCACCCGCGGGTGAATATCCTGAAGCCTGGGCCGGGGGTTGGAGGACACTGTATTGCGGTGGATCCCTGGTTTATTATTGATTCAGCTCCCGAAGAAAGTGCGTTAATACGCAGTGCCCGGGAGCGGAATTTGTATAAAACGAAATGGGTGATAGAAAAGGTCAAAAACAGCTGTCTTCGCTTTGAGCGGGATAAGGGGGAGACGCCCAAGGTGGCGTGTATGGGGCTGGCGTATAAAGCCGATATTGACGACCTTCGTGAATCCCCCGCCCTCGATATTGTAACCGAGCTTCAGAGAGAGGGAGTGAATGTAATGGTGGTTGAACCGAATATAGAATCCCACTCGGGTTTTAGCCTTGTTTCTGTTGAAGAGGCGGTAAAGAGTGCGGATATAATGGTGTTTCTGGTGAATCATAAAGAGTTTTATCGGATGCAGGCGCAGCTTCGCACTGAGGTGCTGGACTTCTGCGGGGTGACCAAGGGGTAAAGAATGAATAAGGGTATGAACAGTGATGCAAAAAAGGTTCTTGTAATTTTCGGTACCCGCCCCGAGGCTATTAAAATGGCACCGGTGGTAAAGGAGCTGGAGAAATCATCCCTCCTTGAAGTACGGGTCTGTGTGACGGCCCAGCACCGCGAGATGCTTGACCAGGTACTGGAACTCTTTTCAATCACCCCCGACTATGATCTCAATATAATGAAGGCGGGGCAGGATCTCTTTGATATAACCTCGAAAATTATGGAGGGAATGAAAGCGGTCTTTGAGGAGTATACCCCCAATGTCCTCCTGGTCCATGGAGATACCACTACAAGTTTTATCTCCGCACTTGCCGCCTTCTACAGGGGCATTGAGGTGGGCCATGTGGAGGCGGGACTTCGTACCTACAATCTTAAGGCGCCATGGCCGGAAGAAGCAAATCGGCAGTTGACCGCCCGCTTAACTACCTATCATTTTGCTCCGACTACTACGGCAAAAGAGCACCTTTTAGATGAGAGGATCTACAGCAATAACATAGTAGTTACCGGTAATACAGTCATCGACGCCCTGCTGTGGGTAAGCGAGAAGGTAAACGCGGAAGATGAGAGACAAAACATAAAAGCAACCCTTGCTGAGCGGGGCTATACTCATAACTCCGATAGAAGGCTGCTTTTGGTTACCGGTCATCGGAGGGAGAATTTCGGGCCCGGCTTTCTGCATATCTGCGAAGCCCTTAGTACTATCGCACAAAATAATAAGGATCTTGATATTGTGTATCCTGTTCACTTGAATCCTAATGTACAGAAGCCGGTGTATGAGCTGCTGAAGGATACGGAGAACATCTACCTGATAGAACCCCTGGAGTATCGTCCGTTTACATTCTTAATGAATGAGTGCGATATTGTACTTACCGACAGCGGCGGTATTCAGGAGGAAGCCCCTTCTCTGGGTAAGCCGGTGCTTGTGATGCGTGAGACTACTGAACGTCCTGAAGCGGTGGAGGCTGGAACGGTCAAGCTGGTGGGTACGGATGTCGATAAAATAGTTGATTTGGTGGAAGAACTGCTCCACAATAAGGACGTCTACGGGAGTATGTCCCAGGCCCATAATCCTTATGGAGATGGAAGGGCCTCCACCCGGATTCGTGAATATCTGGAGAGCTTATAATATGCATGGAACATTGAAGAAGGTGCTT
>CAZDFY010000174.1:4424-5758 GCA_964504785.1 uncultured Sediminispirochaeta sp.
CTGTATAACTTTTACGGCGGCAGTTTAAATCAAGAGAAGATAATGGAGCATGTGCATGCCTTTACCATCTTGTTTATTATATGGGAACTTATATTTTACATATGGAACTTGTACAACCTTGAGTTAGTGGATTACATAAACAGCTATGTGAAGGCGATAATAATCAACGTCACTATTGCCGTGTTCTTTTTTTATATAGTTCCTTATTTTAGAATTGCCCCTAAAACTAATCTGCTTTTTGTGGTGCTCATTTTTTCTGTATTTTTTGTTCTTTGGCGCGCCTTGGCAGTGTACTTTTTTAACCGTACCCGCCCCTTCTATCAGCTTGTCCTGGTGGGTATTGATCAGCATATGAAGGATTTGGCCTACCGGGTGCTAAACCGGAAGGGGAGCAACTACTCCCTACATACGGTTGTGAATATCGAAAATACTGAAATACCGCAATTTATGCTCGATCAGAATGTGATTATTGAAAAGGATCTTTCCTGCTTAAAACGTCTGGCTGATAAAAGGGTCCCCGTTAAAGTTGTGGTAAGCGATTCAATGTACCCGAAAATTTTCAAGGAGCTTTACGAGTATCTGCATGAGCGGATTAGTTTCTATTTTGTCGCCAGTTTTTGGGAAGAAGCGGAAAGAGAAGTACCGATTTACGCGACAAATGAATTATGGTTCCTGGATAATTTACGAAACGACAGTAAACATGTATATAGAATTGTAAAACGCTGGCTGGATATTGTTGTGTCTTTGCTTTTTATGCCCCTTGTACTAGTAGTGTATGTGTTGGCCGGAATAGCAATAAAGATTAACAGCCCCGGGCCGGTCCTTTTTACTCAAAGCAGGGTGGGCCGAAACGGCAAAGTCTTCAGTCTATTTAAATTGAGATCTATGTATCGAGACGCTGAGAAGGACGGGAAACCCCAGTGGTCTAAGAGGGGAGACCGCAGAATAACCCCCGTGGGCAATTTTTTGCGGCGTACCCGTCTGGATGAGCTGCCCCAAGTACTGAATGTGCTGCGGGGTGAGATGAGCTTTATCGGGCCGCGTCCCGAACGGCCGGAGTTTGTTGAAATGTTATCCAAAAAAATACCGCATTACGGCTTGCGTCACATGGTCAGGCCCGGTTTAACCGGTTGGGCCCAGGTAAACTTTGAGTACGCATCTACGGAAGAGGAGACGGCAATAAAATTGTCTTATGATCTCTTTTACGTAAAAAACCGGTCGGCCTTGCTCGATATAAAAATTGGGCTGAAAACCGTGTTAGTTATTTTTGAACGAAAGGGAAGATAAACAGGACGGAAAATTATGTCTTTTAGGAAACTATTTTTTTGCTTTTT
>CAZDFY010000175.1:0-5750 GCA_964504785.1 uncultured Sediminispirochaeta sp.
GAAGCTTACAGGGTGCCCAGTAGGACAGGGGTTCAACTCCCCTCACCTCCAACTTTAGATTAAGTGCGTAAATTTTCACCGGAAGTACACACCCTCGTTCAACTTAAGGCACTAGTCAAGTGCGTGCTTTTAACGGAATTGCCGGCATCATTTTCGGATGGCTGTACTGGAAATATGGTTTGGCGGCTGCCATGGTATCCCACTTTTCCTCCCATATTGTACTGCACGTTATTTCTCCAATGGTCATACACTATGGGGTCGCAGGACTAATCGTCTATATGATATTAAATATGATATTAAATTAGTCATTGATTTTTGAAATTCCCTGCATTGAAAAAGATAAGAAAGATAATTCAACTACGGATATTCACGGATGAACACTGATATCGGGCCAGGCGGAGCCGATATCTAAGCCGTCTGTCTTCAAAATTTAAATTATTATTATCCCATCCGCGCCCATCCGCGGCGGGAGAACTAAAGACACATAATACTGTACGAATTCGAAGAAGCTAAGTCAGTTTATATAACCAGGATCATTCTGATGATGAAGATACAATTAAATGTTTTAAGGAAATATCAGAAGAAATTGTCATAAAGTATCAACAGCTGATACACCTTTATCTCTCAGGCTGTGCAAAAAAGCAGCTAAAATCACACACAGACTGAAAAACTTCATAAACCGAAGTTGGTGACGTCCCCTACTACTACTTGTCCACCAGCATTTTAGTTTTCTACCTTTTATCCGTACGCCCCCGGCTGCATGGCTGAACACGAGAACGAAATGAACGGCCAGCCCCTGTTGTGCACCAAGAGAAAACGGCCCTCCCCTTTATTAGGAAGAGCCGCTCATAAATATTAATACCGGATGAAATTACAGTAATAAGTTCTTAAGCTTTACTCCTCACCAGCATTGTAGACGCTAAATTCACCGTTTGTGACCATACCATCGCCTCCTACATCATTCGAAACTGGGTCAGAAGCAGAAAAGGTTCCTTTCACAACCCCTCCGGTTGCATCGTATTGTGTAATTATAAGTTCAATGGTGCTCCTAGTAGCAGGATCAACGGTATACATATATGTAATCGCATCACTATTCTCATTTGTAATTATAAAACTGTTCAAATTCCCCGCTGAATATGTTGCTGTGGTCTCGCTGACATCGCCTGAAATTTCAAAAGAGATTGCATTCGCCGGCACACTACCCCCGCCATAATTAGCTTCTGCACCTTGAATAGTTGTATCAGGAGTGTCATCTACCGATACAATTGGAAATCCTGCAACTTCCGGCCCCTTCGTATAAAAGTAGTCAGTTCCGTCTAGAGTGAAGGAAATCCAATAATCCGGCGGTGAAGTTTCGAAACTTATATCTTGATAAGTATTTCCCCCTGAGACCAATTGAGGGTTAGACCCATAAGCACCGCTCTCCCGTACTGAATCAGTATCATCCCAAAGCTCTGCAAAAACATATACATCGTCAGGATAGCCGTCTGTATTGATAAACATTGACCAGTTGTATATTGCAGTTCCGGATGTTGTTGAATAAGCTACATCATACGAAGGTTCTCCTGAGGGGTCATCGGAATCAAAAGCCCCTACCGCTACTGTCCAGTCATCGGCGTTCGTGGAATCTGATATTGTCACTTCGCCTTCCAAGGCAGCAATCGGAAAGTCATTATCAAAGGATGTGTCCCCTCCAGCAACAGAAGAGAAGTCTCCCCCTACGAGGCCGACTCCGGATTCATCCCCATTGTCGAAGGTATTGTCGGGATCAATGACTGCATAGACATTAGCAATCTCCGCTGCGGCATCTACATACAGGGTATAATCATAAACCCCTGTGCCCGATTCAACAACAAATCCGTCTTCACCCAAAACAGTCTCAGAAGAATCTTCAGCAACAACATATACTGCATAATCAGCATACTCATCATCGATCAAAACTGTTCCGTCTACCGCGATCATGTCCGAAGGTATATAGTGCTTCGTCAGACTCGTGCTTTCGCTTCCGTCATAGTAACTCTTAAACAGGAGGGTACCGTTCTCCTCCAGGGTCCATTCCCATTCAGTATCACCAACTGTAATACTGTAAGAACTATCTGTAGAATCCTCTACAGGTTCAGAAACAGAGTCACCGTACTCCTCTGCGTAATTAGTGCTTGCTCCGGTAGAATCTTCAAATACTACATTCTCTGCTGAAAATAGATATGTTGACCAATATCCATTACTTTGCTCAAACTTCCAGGTATCCTGGACCCAGTCCGGAGGGGACGGCACAAACTCTTCATTAGTATCATTGGTAGCATCATCAGGAGAATTACCGGTCGAATCACAGCCGAGTGTTAATAAACTCAGTATGAATACCAACACCAGTCCAAGATACACAGTTCTTTTTTTCATAAACAGCCTCCTGCTATTAAGTTTAATACTAAAAACTTAATAGGTGAGAGTACTGATCGATTCGTACTAAAGTAGTATTTTTTCCTTTTCTGCATCGGCCGAAAGTACTAAAAATGGACATTATAATACAAAAACTGAAGCCTTACAGGAGAAGAACTTCTTTTTCGGCTTGTTGCTCGGACAGTAGGCCGTATTCTTTTAAGAGAAGAATAACCTTAACCCGGTTATCTACTCCCAGTTTCTGAAATATGTGAGATATATGTGTTTTTACTGTTCGTTCTGCGATAAAAAGTTTATCTGCAATTTCCTGGTTACTGTAGCCGTTTATGAGAAACTGTAGGACCTCAATCTCTCTTGTACTTAAACCAAAACGGAACTGTATTTTCTTACGTTTCTCATTTACATAAAAAGTAATGAGAAAACAGCAATTGCCGCTTAGTTCATCACGAAGTGCACTTGCTTTTACGTCTGCGGGTATTTTTCCCCATGATTTTGAGAGTATTTCTATACTACAAGCAAAACTCTTTTGAGTTTTCTCCGCCTTCAAATCTTGTAGATTTGAGATGAAGGGCTCTGATGGATGGAAATAATTTTCGATTTGCGGTGTAGAAAGAAGTTTTTTGTGTGTTGTTCCCAATAAATCTTTCGCTTCTCTATTCATAATCTTAATCTGGAAAAACCTGTCCAAGATTAAAATAGCATATCCGTTAAGCTCCATAAGCGCTTCCCGCTGGGCATACTGCTCAGGAAGGAGAAAACGGTAACGGTCGACTAAATACACAATGCTGAAAAGCCAAATGAGTTGCAGGGCCACAGTTCCGCCACTCGATGGTATATTAAAGAGAAACGGAAATCCTATAATTTTTATTATAGTGACTATAATAGTAAATCCAAGAGACCATGCAAGTATGTAAAACTGTCGTTTTATTTTATCTCCCTCAGCTTTTTTACTGCAATAGAACAGGATGCAAAGCGCAGCTAACATAGATACACCCCAATAAATTACCGTAAAAACAAAAATAGGGGTATTATACTGGTGATTGTAATGCCAGTTGTTTCCAACTCTCTGAAATTCCGTAAAATATCCCCCATTACTTATAATAACAATAATGGAGATTATTGTTATAGGAAAATAGAGCAAATAAGCTCTGCGAAATTGTACCAAATCCTTCCATATACTTATACTCAGTACAAAATGGAGAAGTATTGTAGAATATATACCGGCTGAGATTACTTTAAGACGAAAAACAAACTTCATTACCTGAAAGTTTGGAGTTGCATAGCTCACCATAGCACCTAAAGCCCACACAGCAGTTGCAACAGTCATCAAGAAAAACAGACGATTGATAAATGCATAAGGATCATTACGCAGCACCAAAAACCCAAGAAAAAGAGCAGTAACACAAGTAAAAGAAGCAAGGAGTATAAGCAAAATCACCCTATAAATATAGATAACAGTATGCATTAATGCAAATCCACTGATTTTCTATATAAAAGACGGGCACTGTACTTGTCTATCGCCGGATATACTCATACATATCTGCCACCCGTATGAGGAATAATTATCAATTACCACATTTTTTCCTCTCTCGGAATATCTATAAGGAAATGTATCATCAAAACATTATGCCGGTTATCGAGTTAATTGCCGTCAACCAGGACAAGCGGAAAAGTTCCAAGGACAAGCTCGGATTGATTTACAAACAGGTTGAATCCGAAGGTGTTGATCTCTACCGTGAATAGCTATATCGATCAACTTATTGGATGTGATAGAACTAACCGACTACGCTGTGCAAACACGTTATCCGGGCGACTACACCCCAATTACAAAAAAGGAATACGAACGAGCAGTAGAGCTTGCCAAACTAACAGTTGGTAGGGTGGAGCGGAAAATAAATCAATAGAAATTCTGTGATGTTATTCTCAATCCGCAGCCCGCAGCCTCCCCGGGAAAAGAAGTTTACGGCAGGCGGGTTTTGGCATATCATGAACGCATAATGAAAGTGGAACTCGAGCAGCAGATTGACCGGCTATCGCGGCTGATGGGCACCGACGAAGGCTTCTACATCCTGGCCCTGCACTCCTTTGTCGAGTATTTCCTGCGCTACGAAAAGAACTACGGCGAGGAGCCCAGCTTTCCCGAACTCACCTGGCAGTACAGGGAAGAGCTGCTGCAGGAGCACGGCGAGGAGTTTATTGACGGGCTCAACTGTCTGGGGCGGCTCGGCAAGCAGCACAGCTACACCAACAAAGTGCGCCACGCCTTCGAGCAGATGGACATCGAAGAGGCCAACGCCGCCACGCATCTGTTTCTCACCTTCTGCCGGCTGGTGGGAATCGACAAAGTGCCCACCCTCGGGACCCTGCAGCAGCACCTGGACCTGTGGCGCGAGCGCAGCTCTCCCCTGGAGAAAAGCCGGGTCATCCGGCACATGCAGACCGAGCTGGAGAAGCTGCGCCTGGAGAACAAGTCGCTGCTGGAGCAGAAACAGCACTACGACCTGCTCAAGCAGCAGCTGCAGACCACCCGGCGCCGCCTGGCCGAATCGGCCGAGCAGATACAGCAGAAGGAAAAAGTATCGGCCCACCGCGACGAGAAGCTGGATGCCCTGCGCAGCGAGCGGCATCAGCTGATAGAAGAGCGCAACAGCCTGCTGGGGAAGCTGGAAAAATTCGACAAGCTGGAAACCTATCTGCGCTACCTCGGCCGCCTGTCTATCTACACCCGCACCCGCATGGACTACGAGCACAGTATCAGCCGCCTGACCCCGGAACAGGAGCAGGCGGTGGATGCGGTCAAACTGAAAGGCCACTTTCTCATCCGCGGCGGGGCGGGCACCGGAAAATCACTGGTGCTGCTGGAGAGCCTGCGCCGGGCGGCCCTGCAAAACGAACTGCAGTTTGCCCCCGGCGAGCAGGCCGTGCTGGTCACCTTTACCCGCACTCTGGCCAAATACAACCGCTACATCACCGAACTGCGCGACATGAAAGTGCCCATTGATGTAATCGACACCATCGACAGCATCTTCTACACGCAGCTCAAGCAGTTTGTCCCCGACCTGCAGTACGATTTTTCATTCCTGCAGAGCTACCTCCAAGACCGGCCGCACCCCGACTTTATCAGTCCGGAGGAGCTGGTCGCCGAAATAGAGGAGTTCATTTTCGCCCTGGGGCTGAACCAGGCCGAGTACGTACAGGCCAGTGTATCCCGCCAAGGCATGCGCCGCCGCCTGAACAAAGCCCAGCGCGCGGAGGTATGGAACATCGCCGTGGAGGCAGCCCTGGTGATGCGCCGCACGCACATCTACACCAAGAACTACGGCCGTCTGGTGCTGCTACGCCGGCTGGAAGCA
>CAZDFY010000176.1:0-5678 GCA_964504785.1 uncultured Sediminispirochaeta sp.
TGATAATCTATGAACCCGCTGTATTCACCGGCTTCAACCCGCTTCGGATTGTACCAGCAGGTTTTTAGTCCGGACTGTTTTCCGCCCATAATATCGGACACCAGGTTGTCGCCGATAATCAGCACTGAATCCGGAGCCGGATTTCCGAGCCGTTCCATCACCCGGTCGAACATAAGAGGGTCCGGCTTTTTGGCCCCCAGCTCGTCGGAGATGAAGATGTGGTCGAAATAGTGTTCTACTTCAGTAACTCCGAGACGCCTGCGTTGGGTGTCTTTGAAACCGTTGGTAATGATCGCCTTTGAGAACTGCGGATGCCCGTGAAGGTATTCCAGCACCTCGCGGGCGCCGTCTTCCAGCTGTTTCGACTCGGAGAAGTGCTTCAGATATGTTTCGCTGAAAACTCCGGCCGCCACATCAGTTATTATGCCGCCGATTTCTATCAGCTTCTCGAAGCGGCGGACCCGCAGCTCATCGGAGGTAATCTCGCCGCTCTCGATGAGCCTCCAGAGTTTACGGTTCTCCTCACGGTAGATGTCGAAAAGCCGCTGCTCCGCCGGTATATTATACTCTTCAAGGGCTTTCTGAAGCCCGTGGGCCTCGGAGGCATCATAACTAATCAATGTGTCGTCAAAATCAAACAGCAGTACCTGCATTTTTTCTCTTTCCATGGTTTGTACAGGATACATGGGTATCCATCGATACGCAAGGTCAATTAACATTGGAGCAGGTAGTGCTGATTCGATGAGCCGACACTCAGTAGCCGGTATAATTTGATTAAAGTCCTTTTTTATATTATCTTTTATTAAAACAACTTGGAGGAAAATTATGCAACAGATAGTTATTACCGGCGCAAGCACCGGTATCGGGGCCGCCACAGCAAAGGACCTGGCACCGGGAAACACAATATTTGTCCACTACAATAGAAGCAAAGATAAAGCCGAAGAGGTGGCCAGGGCGGTTGAGACCGCCGGAGGCAAGGCCGTTCTCATTCAGGCCGATCTTGCCACTGATGCCGGCTGCGGTAAACTGGCGGAAGAGGTAAAAGCCCACACCGATACCCTCGATGTACTTGTTAACAACGCCGGTGATTTACTGGATCGTCACAGCCTTGAAGGCACCACATGGGATATTGCGACCCGCACTTTCGAGCTAAACGTGTTTTCGGTAATGCGGGTTACCGCGCTGCTGCTGCCTCTGCTGAAAAAGGCCGAAAAAGCAAACATTATAAATATGAGCTCGGTGGCCGCACGAAACGGCTCTCCTACAGCCATTACCTACGCATCGGCCAAGGGGGCGGTGGATACCTACACCCGCGGAGCGGCAAAGGGTCTGGCGCCGAATATACGGGTAAACGCCATTGCACCAGGAATAATTCTGACCCCCTTTCATGATAAAGCAACCCCGAAAGACCAGCTTGAGAAGTTTATGAAGTCTACCCCCGTCGGGTATGCCGGCGAGGCGGAGGAGATAGCCCGGGCGGTTCGTTTTATCCTGGAAACTCCCTTTATGACCGGTGAGACTATCGATATTAACGGCGGGATGAATATGCGCTAAGCAAAGCCGCCGGGACACAACTCCCGTCGGTTCCACTAGTGAAAGATAATGAGATGCCGCCGGGCTACCAGCCCCCTGCAGCATCAAGCAGCCGGTAGTAGAGGCGGCGCAGTCCGTTTTTACGCTCAAACGAGGGGACAAGCCCCTGGGGCAGGTAGTTATGAAACTCGGGCTTTGTTGTGCGGATCTCCTTCGCACAGCAGCCCTGGTATATTTCGGCGAAAACCGCCAGAACCCCCTGTAATACCTGGGAATCGCTGTTTACTCTAATAAAGGTACTGTTGTGTTGGTCCTTCATAAAGAGATACCGTACGGTAATTGAACACTCCTCAAACACACGGCCCATTTCAATCTCTTCCTGGGTAAAGGGGATTTGTGAACGTCCAAAGCTAATGAGGTATTTCATAATTTCAAGGGAACTGTTCATGTCGTCCAGCAGATAAATAAACCTTTTTTGACGCTCCCCTGCCGGTAGTTCCGATATAGTATCCGGGATTTGTTCCATAAGTATATGGTGCAATTATATAACGAATTTCGTGATATTCAAAATAGTTTTTATAGAGATAGAAGAGACAAGTCATAGCACAAACCGCTGTTATTCTGTACACTACACATATGCAAACCAATACAATACAAACAAATGGCAGGCCCCTGGCCACACGCTCAATTAATATCCGCAGCTTTGAGGGCCGAGAGGGACATATAGTCACGGAAGGGAGCCTCCAGGACGACAGGCATATCAATTTTAACGGCTTTTCCGGTGAAGTAATTACCTCCGGCCGGTTTCACACCATTCTAGCCCGTGTTGAGATAGATCCTGAAAGCATGAAAATCGAGCACATCGATGTTGAGCTGCAGGATGCACCCTACGATGCATGCCGAGAGCTGCAACAGGTCTATGATCAGCTGGTCGGCCTACATATTGAATCCGGTTTTACCCGGGCGGTACTGCAAAAGGTCGGCGGGACAAAGGGCTGTGCCCATCTTACGCATTTGATAATTACCATGGGGCCGGCGATTGTCCAGGCCGCTTTTACCTACCAGACGAGGGTTGAGACGACTACGGTCCCCACAAAAGAGCAAGTCCGCGATTATTTTGTCGACAGCTGCTACGTCTGGCGGGCCGACGGTGACCACGCAAAGAAGCATTCATAAAAGGACTATTCTATGGCACAACTATTTGTAACGGATTTTGACGGGGTTATCTGCGACAGCGTTTCGGAATGCCTTCTGGCTGCGGATAACGCCTGGAGGAAGTTTCAGAAGGGTGAAAACTCACAAAGAATTTTTGACATACATGAAATCCCGGAGGACAGGCGCAGCAGGTTCCGACAGCTGAGGCCCTACCTTAGAGGGGCGGAAGATTTTATCCCCCTTTATCTGGCCGCAGAGGAGTCCCTTAAGATTGAGTCACAAGGGGAGTTCGACGCCCTCCGGAACCGGCTTCTGGGGGAACTTCCCGCCTATCAACAGGCCTTTTATGGGGAACGCGATTTTCTCAGACAACACCACCGGGAACTCTGGCTGCAGCTCAACCCCCTTTTTAGTAATGTGGGCAGGGCCCTCGGCCTCCGTGAGTCCTTTGAAGAGGTGTACATTCTCACAACGAAACGCCGTCCGGATGTTGAAGATATCTTCAAGTACCACGGCATCCGCTTTCCCGCCGATCATATCCACGCGGTTGCATCAAACGGTAAAATGGAGCGGCTTCGGAGCATTATGGAGACTGCCGGTGTCTCTCCGGCCGGGACTGTGTACATTGAAGACCAAATCGATTATCTGATCTCCGCCGCACCTATGGGGGTAGAAGTGTACCTTGCCGAATGGGGGTATGTCTCCGATGAACAGCGCCGGGTGTCGGAGGAGAAGCAGATACCGGTACTCAGCCAAGGAAAGTTTGGCGAACTGCTCCAGAATGCACTGAAGAGGTAAAGCGGAAGAGTTAAAACAGATCTTCCTTTATCAGGGGTATCTCCGAGCCGTCGTCCATCAGCAGAAAAATCTTTTCATTTCGCCCTTCGAAGCCCACCGGTAGAAGCCCGGCCCCTATTCCATCGGAGAACTTCCTCAGGTTGACCGGCTGGGGATAGGGTATGCGGAAGAGTTTAAACTCCGATACGCTGCGCCCCCTCCCCTCCAGGGGAGTGCCGATCGCCGTAAGCCAGCGTGCATCAGGGCCGAGTTCGAGGGGTTCATACGAAACTTCACGGTCGTAATACAACACCTTAGGCAGCATCCACCGGCCCTGGGTTTCAACCTCGTACATTATTTTACCCTCTTCGCCGTACACTCTTTCTACTTCAACCCCCTCCCGTGGAAAGGCGCGAAGCTCTGTTAGGCAGGTGTCGTTCCAGGCACTTCCGGGATACACGCTTTTTATTTCCATCTTCAGCAGGTAATCTTTGTGTTGGATTTTTGGAGGCAGGCCTTCCTCTTCGGCATAGGCGGGGTACGCCTCGGTCGCTTTGCCGTAGCCCCCGGAAATACCGCTCCAGTTAAAATGAAGGGAGTATACTTCAAGCTCTGGTGAGTCTTTTAGGGTAATATCGATTGTATCGGAGGCGGGGCTTATACAATAGACCGGCCCCAGTTCCGTAACCATGGCCTCGGGTAAAATCGCGTAATACAGAGAGAGTTCAAGCTCTTTTACTCGGTTGTTTTTTTGGAAAAGGGCGAGGGAGCGGGCGAATCCGTTTACCACCGCCAGAGTGTCGGCACCTTCAGGCACCCGCAACCACAGGGTTTCCCCGGTCCCGCTGCCGTCAACTCCTTCGGACCAGCCGGTGTAGGTATCACCGTCGAAGAGGGTATGCATACCGTACTTTCCCAGCAGATGGCTGCCGGGGTCTTCAAGCTCCGATGATACGTGATAAAAGTGGCCCAGCAAGTCGTTACAGCCCAGCTGCCGGAACTCTACAGACTTTGGTCCGGCGGCAAGTACGGGGACCATTGTGCCGAGCAAGAGCATTAGTGCTATTAAAACCTTTTGCATGCCTCTCTACCTCCCGAATTGTTTCTCTTTACAGTGTACCCCAAAAACACCCCTGATGCGCATTCAAATTTAAAAAAAATACCGCCCCCCGAACTAGGGAGCGGTGAACAGAAAAATTCGATAGCGATGTAAACTGTCCCGAAGCTTTCGGTTTATAGGGCCAGTAGTCCGATACTTGAGAGAAAAATCAAGAAAATAAACACGGGGATGATGTAGCGCACCAGGAAGAACCAGGTGTTGGCTACGCCGCGAACCGATGCGAGCTCGCCGCCGTTGGTGATTTCGTCGGTGGCGCCTTTCTTCTTCCAGAACCAGCCGACTGCGATCGAGGCACCGAGGGCGCCAAGGGGCAGGCTGATGTTGCTTCCGAAGTAGTCGAAGAGACCGAAAATGTTCTGGCCGAAGATGGTAAAGCTGCCCCAGATGCCGAAGCTGAAGGAGACGGCGATACCCATCACGAAGGATATTCCGCCTACCAGCAGGGCTGCTTTGGGACGGGCCATGTTCTTCTTCTCGATGATAAAGGCCACCGGCATCTCGAGGATCGAGATAGCACTGGTGAGTGCGGCTACGAATACGAGTACGAAGAAGATGAATGAGAAGAGTGCGCCGAGGGGCATCTGGCTGAAGATGGCCGGCAGGGTGATGAACAGCAGGCCGACTCCCTGTCCCGGTTCCATACCGAAGGCGAAGATGGCCGGAAAAATCATGAATCCGGCGATCAGCGCGATTGCGGTATCGGTGATGGATACCTGCAGTGCGGTCTTGGGCAGGTTGTCTTTGCGCTTGAGGTAACTGGCGTAGGTCACCATACCGGACATTCCGACGCTCAGGGAGAAAAAGACCTGACCGAGGGCGGCAACAATAACGCTGAGATTGATTGCTGAGAAGTCCGGTTTGAGGTACCAGCCGACACCGGCCAGAGCGCCGGGCAGGGTCAGCGATCGAATTACCAGAATCAGCATCATGATAAACAGTGCCGGCATGAGGATCTTGGCCCATTTTTCAATTCCGTGCTCAACACCGCTGGCGATGATGTACACGGTTGCTCCCATGAACAGGAAGTGGTAGATCAGGGGCACGATCGGGTTGCCGATAAAGTTGCCGAAGAATCCGCCCATTTCGTCCGGTG
>CAZDFY010000177.1:0-5601 GCA_964504785.1 uncultured Sediminispirochaeta sp.
TTATCATCACCTCCCGGGCCGATAGTGTAGAGACAAAACTCAACTCGCTGGCGATGGTGGCACTGGCCTGCTGCCGGTAGCCCGGTTCAGGTTGCCGCTGCTTTCGAAAGCATAAAATCTGTAGTTTTCATTCATCCAAAGATGCCCGGTATTTTTCCGCCTCCCAATTGCGGATAAACTCATTGTTCTCTTTAGGCATAAAAGAGAATCCACCGAAGGATTTGCTGTACACTGCAATCTTTATATCATCTATGAAAAGCTCCTGCGCCAAGGCAGTGGTGTGCGGGCTCGTATTGCAGGCAAAGGCTCCGATTCCGTGAACTAATATAATGCGCGGCTTGCGCCCGTCCTCTTTCTCATATTGCTTTACCGCAGGGGGAAGTTCGTGGACTGTACGGACATATAGCGGTTTATACCCGAAATATACGATATGATCAGGAGTAAAAGCGTATTGAAAGGCCTTCTCAGCCTCGCCAGTTTCCATAAGCTTCATGAGTGATGGGGTCCTGAAGGCCGCAATATGGGTCTTTTGTTCATATAAACTACGGATACGAGAAAGCGCCTCTGTTTTCTCACTTTCTGAAATATCCATTATCGTTGTATCCGGCTCTTCCTGAATTTCGCTCTGCAGAACGCGCATTATGTTTTTATATATAGTATGTATTTCTTCAGGTGAATCACCGGCAACAAATACCCCGTGGTTTTCTATAAAGATAATCTGCGGAAAATTGTTATCAGCCTGCAGATGTTCATCAATTGCATCTTTTACTACCTTTGCAAGCGTATATCCGGGATCGGTCACAGGAATCCACAGTGCCTTAGTACCGAAAATCCGTTCTACTGCCGCCCGGCCCTCAACACTGCAGGTTAAGCCGTTCACTAAAGCAGGATGGGTATGCACTACAAAACGGAGGGGAATAAGGCTGTGCAGCAGCACCTCTACACTGGGTCGTTTGTGCTCTTCTCCCAAGAACTTTGCTTTTTTCAGATCGCGCAGGACCTCATTTTCCCGTGCTGCCGGATCAGCCGCATACTGCTTAATCCAGATGTTCTCAAGCTTTTTGAGGTGCATCTTCACAAAACCCTCAGGTGTGATTGAACCAAGCTTAAAGCCGGAGGCCTTAACATATATAACCTCGTCATTCTTCCACGAGGTATTACCGCCGCCGGCGAGCACATAATTGGAATCTCCTCCGTAAAACCTGGAAAGCTCTACTAATTTTTTTAATGCAGAAGTGTCGTCATCTTTGTGGCTATAGTGCGTCATATTTTCTTCCTCTCTACAATGTTCGATTCTATAATATTATTTTACAGTACTTTTGCTTTAATTTCCTTGACGATTCAACCAACAATAAGCACAATAACGTCATGTATGAAAAACACCACCTTTTGGGTGCCGATTTTTTTAGTCCATTCTCACTCCCTCTACGGGTACTCACTCGATATCCACAGCCGCCTTATCCGATTCATACCCATGATTTTTCCGAACTCGTAATTGTTGTCTCCGGCCATGGAGAACATGTGACAGGCAACAACACTATCTCGGTGGAGCGGGGTGATGTGTTTATCATCAACGGAGACCAAAAACACGGCTATCAAAATTTGCAGAATTTGCATCTAATTAACCTCCTGTTTGATATAAACAAGATGGGGATACCCCTGTTTGATCTTTGGGAAAGCCCGGCGTTCCAAACCCTCTTTCGAGTCGCTCCGGGACTCAGGGGAGAGAAACAAAAGGTAAAACATCTCCACATTGCAGAAGATGAATTGATAAATTTACTTGAGCTGATTAAAAAGGAGATGCAACTTGAAGAAGAAAGCACAAAACCTTCTTTATTCCTGCGGATGGTGGTGTTTTTAGAAATCGTGGGCTTTCTTGTTCAGATTTTCGAAAACCATAATAAAGCCGATCATATTGTCAGCTACCGTTTAGGAGAAATCTTTGCCTACCTTGAGAAAAACCTCGACAAGAACCCGTCAATTCAAGAATTGTGTACCATCGGCAACATGTCGGAAAGCAGTCTGTTACGGGCTTTCAAGACCCTCACCAGCATGAGCCCGAAAAAGTACCATACAAATAGACGCATGCAAAAAGCCGCTGATTTACTCGAACACACCCAACTTGGTATTACAGAAATTGCAGACACCCTCGGATTTGAAGACAGCAATTACTTCACTCGACTCTTTAGGAAGCACTTTCATACAAGTCCCAGTGAGTATAAAAAGAGCTATTTATAACCCTTATATTATGAAGATATTGTGCTACTATCTGACTGAATTGTTAAGGCTAAAATTGAAAATGCAGTATACAATAATTATTCAGAACCACTCTTTTATAAAAGGAGAACCGTATGAGTAGAATATATGAGGACGCAAAGGAACAATACGCATCTATTGGTGTAGACACCGATGAGGCATTCAGAAAGCTGAATGATTTAACGATTTCACTCCACTGCTGGCAGGCAGATGATGTGGGCGGTTTTGAAACGCAGGAGGCGGTAGTATCTGGTGGAGGTATCCAGGCCACCGGTAACTATCCTGGAAAAGCCCGAAATATCGATGAACTGCGGCAGGATATCGATATGGCAATGCATCTAATACCCGGAAAACAGAAGGTAAATCTACATGCAATATACGGAGAGTTTCAGGGGAAACAGGTGGATAGGGATAACGTTGCTCCGGAACACTTCGCCGGCTGGGTCGACTGGGCCAGGCATCGGGACATTGGGCTTGATTTTAACTGTACTATGTTCGCCCATCCGAAGGCCGACGACGGTTTCACCCTTTCTAGTACAGACCGAAAGATGCGGGAATTTTGGATACAACATGTACAACAATCCCGGAAAATAAGCGCCTACTTCGGCAGCGAACTGGGAACACCGGCGGTCCATAATATTTGGATTCCGGATGGAATGAAGGATTACCCGGCCGATCGGTTCGGAATGCGTAAACGGCTCACTGAAAGCCTGGATACCATTTTTTCTGTTGAGTATCCAGCTGATAACATGATTGACTCCCTTGAATCGAAACTATTTGGCATCGGCAGTGAAGCCTTTGTAGTCGGTAGTTACGATTTCTATATCAGCTATGCAATGAACCGCGGCAGATTGATTTGTCTGGACATGGGGCACTATCATCCGACGGAACTCGTTGCCGATAAAGTTTCCTCCGTGCTTCAGTTTCACGATAATGTGCTGCTACACGTTTCCCGTCCAATGCGCTGGGATTCTGACCATATTGTGCTACTCGACGACAATCTGCGCTTTATGGCCCAAGAGATAGTCAGAGCGGAAAAAACAGCCCGTAAACATGCCTACGTCGGACTGGACTTCTTTGATGCTTCAGTGAACAGAATCGGTGCCTATGCTGTCGGGACCAGGGCTGCCCAAAAGGCGTGGCTACTGGCTTACCTCGAACCCACTGAAAACCTGATTAAGATGGAAGAAGCAGGCAACTATATAGGAAGACTCTCCTTAACTGAGCAACTGAAAAGCATGCCCTTCGGGGCTGTCTGGGAACAGTTCTGCGAAGAAAACGGTGTCCCAGGAGAAATGGACTATATGAAAGAAGTATACCGGTACGAGAGAGAAGTACTATCTAAGCGGTAATTTAAATGGGATAGTATAGCTTATGTAATTCAATAGTGAGTTTTACACTTACATATCAACTCCCAAAAAAGGGAAACAATGCTACAATGAACAAAGACGACCGATAGAGGAGGCACACAGCGATTCCATGAATCTTCGATTTAAAATGTTTTCTCTTGTGGGAGGAATACTACTTTCGCTTATCCTTCTGATTGTGCTGTCACTAGTAATGGTACAGAACATTTCGCGTAAACAAAAGGTTATTACCGAAGGCACACAGCTTATTTCTAAAGCAAAACACAGTCAGAAGATGATGAACAACCTTGTCTTTGACCTCTTTATGCCTGATATGTATTCCGCATTAAAGGGAATGCTGCTCACTCCCCGGACCAAAATCACGCTTCGGGAATGGGAAAGTTCATATCAGGAAATGGTGTCTTACTTTGAAGATTTTATTGAAAACAAAAATGTAATCAGACTGTTAAATACGGATGAACTCAAAGACCAATACAAAACAGCACAAACCATAAGTTATAAAGCCTTCGGGCTTGTAGAATCCATGAAGAGCACACTCCAGGATTTAGAGGACCGTAATATGATAGGTACTCCCGGACTCTACACCAAGATTCAGAAGGATGATGATCTGATTATTCTCTTCAAACAGATAAAAGAGACCTCGTACTATCTAAATTATACTTTTGAGGGATTCCTAAATTATTTTATTGAAGCCATTCGGGAGCAGGCGGAAAAGCAACAACAGGATATAATTTCCAGCTACATGATGTTTGCAAGTTTTATGGTGTTATTAATTATTGTTCTTACCATCAGTTTTTCCAGACGCCTTACCCAGAGGGTAAAAGTGGTAGACCAAGCCATCGGTAATCTGAGTGACGGGGATTTCAGCAGCCGTATGTACATCAATAGCAATGATGAGTTCGGGCGCTTAGCAGATAACTTTAATATCTTCTGTCAAGTACTTCGCAATAACATCGACAGTGTCGTAGATTTTACCAAAGAGGTTAAGGCCTCAATTAGAGATGATCAATCCCTAGAGTCGATTCTGATTACCGCGGCAAAGAGTATTTTAAGGTACACACATGCCGATGGTGTGGACATCGCATTGATCGAAAATAACGGCAAGGTCCTTTCTTCCGCAACAATCGGCGGTTCATGCGACATTTTTGCTGATTCTACGCTTCAAGTTGATAAATCTCTCTTTCTACAGGAAGTACTCAATGGACCGGCTTCAAAATTTTTACAAGATCTGCCGCAGAATTTACTGAATGAACAAACTTGTTTTAACCCAAATACTACTGCAAAATCAGCTATCTGTGTGCCGATATTGCTCAGCAGTAATGTCCAGGGTACGATTACGGTAGTTTCCAATTCTGCGGATAAGCCCTTGATGGACCTTGATTTTATGCATCTGAAGACTTTTGCCGATTATACAGCACTTACAATGGATAACTATAAGCAGTATAATGAATTGCTTGAAAAGCGCGAGGCCGAGTTTCAAGCCCTGCAGTCACAGGTACAACCCCATTTTCTGTATAATATTATGAACAGTATAGTGGCGTTAAACAGAAAGGGAGATAGAAAAACCCTTGAGCAGTCGGTGTTTTCTCTGAAAAAGATGATGCGCTACACCCTGGAACATGCGGAGACCACTACAGTAGAAGAAGAGATACATTTCATTCGCCAGTATTGTGAACTCCAAAAGCTGCGGTTCGGCGATCGACTCACCTTGGAAATACATCTTGATGAAAACACGAAACAGTACATGATCCCAAAATTGATTTTACAACCGCTTGTGGAAAACGCAGTTATCCATGGAATTGAGTTGCAGGAGAACGGAGGGCATATTGCTGTCTCCGCACACAGCGGCTACAGCGGGAACAAAGAATATCTGCTTATGGAAATAAGTGATGATGGGGCGGGGTTCTCACCAACCACAGTTAAAAAAGGCACCCATATCGGACTTGCTAATGTAAATGAGCGCTTAAGTATCGAATAC
>CAZDFY010000178.1:0-5578 GCA_964504785.1 uncultured Sediminispirochaeta sp.
ACCAGCTCATCGCCCGCTCCGGCTACTACGCCCAGCTCTACAACCGCGACAATTTTTAGCCGCCCGCCCTGCTTTGCCGCTTTGCCGCTTTGCCGCTGTGGTGGCCGGTGGTGGTAAGGTGCCAGTAGCCCCACACGCTTCGTACCACCGGAGGAAAAAAGAATTTTTTATGTAGATGCACTCTTACAGACCTGTTAAAATCCACTCCATGAAGTCCCCCCGCCAATCAGCACCCGTCATTATAGACCTTCAAAGCGCACGCCGATTCCTGCTCGTCTATCAGGGCCTTCTCGCCGGCGGCCCGCCCGCCAGCCGGCTGTCCGAACAAAGCACCCCTGCTGCCCCCGATCCTGCGGATCCCGCGGATCCCGCGGATCCCGCCAAAGCCGTCGTGGACTACCTGCGCCGCGTGGGCAGCATTCAGTTCGATCCGCTAAACATCGCCGGCCGCAACCCCGAGCTGGTACTACAGGCCCGAATCCCCGGTTTCACCCCGGATGTCCTCTACTCCCTTCTCTACCACGAGCGTCGGCTGATCGACGGCTGGGACAAGATGATGTGCATCTACCCCGTCGAGGACTGGCCCCGCTTCCGCCCGCTGCGCCAGACTGCCCTCCACAAGTATCGTACCAGCCGCCGCGGCCGGCCGGCCTTGGAAGCCTTTTCTAAGATCCGCGCTGAACTTAAGGCCCGCGGCCCCCTCTCCTCAGCCGACATCGACCTCGACCACACCGTCGACTGGTCCTGGGCCCCCACCAAACTCTCCCGTGCTGCTCTGGAGGCGATGTTCCACACCGGTGAAGTAATCGTCCACCGCAAAGAAGGCAACCGCAAAATCTACGACCTGGCCCGCCGCCATCTGCCGCCCGAATATTTTGAGCCCCAGCACCCACAAGCTTCGTATCACGCCCCATTCACATCCGAACAGGAGTACACCGACTGGCGCATCCTCCGCCGCCTCAAAAGCGTCGGCCTGCTTTGGGACCGCTCCGGCGGCGCCTGGCTGGACACCGGAAAAAGTGCCCTTCGTTCCGCCGCCCTACAGCGCCTGCAGGCCCACGGCGACATCAAACCGGTTCAGGTTGACGGCAACCCAAGCCGCTTTTTCATTCCCGCCACCGCCCTTGCGCTGTTAGAGCAGGTCACCCGCAAGCTTCGAACCAGCCCCGGTGATTCCCAGTCCCAATCCCGTGCCACAATCATCGCACCACTGGACAACCTCATGTGGGACCGCACCCTTGTAGAACAGCTTTTCGGCTTCCGCTACCGATGGGAAGTCTACAAACCCGCCGCCCAGCGCGAGTACGGCTACTATGTCCTGCCAATCCTCTACGGCGATCGATTCATCGCCCGCTTTGAACCCGGCCGAGATAAAGCCACCGGCGCTCTTCTAATCAAGAACTGGTGGTGGGAGCCTGACTTCCAACCCGATGACTCCGTTTCCGAAGCCCTGCAGTACTGCTTCCGCCGGTTCTGCAGCTTCCTTGGAGCCGAGTCCGTAGAACTCTCTGACCAGGCAGCCGCCGAAGTTCCATTCCTAGCAGCTGTAGCGCCCGATGCATGAGCTTCCGCTCACAAGACAAAAAAAGGGCAGCCCCCCGGAAGGAACCGCCCTGCTTGTTACTATGTAGCTACTTCTACACTTACAATTGAATCCTCGCGTTGATTCCTCCACCGAGAGACTGGGTGTTGAAATTATACTGACCGTTGAGATCGAGCTTCAATATCAACAGATTCACAGAGAAGCCGCCAAATGCCCGGAAAGCTCCGCCATTTGCGCCGGAGAGTACAGTGAAACCATCATTGGAAAGATCAACATCATAACCGGCTTTATCAAGGGCGTCTTTCACATCGTCCTTCGAGTATCCGCCGGCGCCTGTGATTTCTATGTCGGAGTACACTCCGCCCCCTGCCTCTGACCATCCATAAGTATAAGCCCCACCGATATAAGGGGTAAAAATTAACAAGCTCTGGCTGGCTTGCACTTTAAAGTCCATAGAATGAGTTTTCCACCCTAATCGTAGATCAGGATCAGTAGCGCTAATTGTTGTGTCATCGGCTAAACCATCAATATCTTCTCCGACGTTAATTGAAGTAAGATTGGCAGCATCCTTAATTGTAGTCGTAATTCCTCCGGAAAGATAGTTATACCCTGCAGACACGGAGATAGCCGGTATTATGAGTCTTCCCTTGAGCAAGGGATACCTTACATCGAAACCGGCCAGCATATAATCTGCCGCGGTATCGCCGCCTAAAGAGTCCGCCATTCCCGGGGTCAGCACACCCAGTTTTGCACCTACATCAATCGGCAGGAAGGGTATCCCTACCCGCGCATCTAATGCATATGTGGGAAAGGGTACTCCAAGATTTGTGTCGGTAATTGCTTTTGGTAGGTCGACATCTAGTCCATCAGGTCCGGCAAGGTCCGTAAAGGCATCGTTTGGAATTGTTACAATTCCAAAGGAGAGTCCTACTCCAAAATGGGGAAATCCACGTACCCGGGCATCCGACCAGGTCAAACCTGTTGTTGATGCTTGTGGAAGGGCCTGAGCGATGTCATCGGAGAAATCACCAAAGCTGCTTTGCATGGTATCAAAATCAATTCCGAATGCTGTGCCGCCTATCAACATCAGCGCTAATGCAACTATAACTGTTTTATTCAGTAACCTTTTCATAGGTACCTCCTTAGTTTTCATTAATATAATATAAGCATAACTCAAATAAATCCAAATTTCACCCCAGTTTTACGAAGAATGGTGCTATTTTTTTATTAATTGATCCTACAGGATGAAATTAGAGAATACAAGAAACAATAAAAAATATTTTGTGTAATCATAAGAAAATATCAATTTTTTAACACCATTCTTCGTAAAACTTGAAGAAAACTTGAAGGAATAAGAGGTTTCTTTTATATTTTACACTAATCACATTATTTCTTCCCTTTCTTCTTAGAGGTTCAAATGGCTTCAAACGGCTTCCGTAAAACTTTAAGCGGGCTCTTCATACTACTCAGCTCTATAGTACTGCTGTTTATACTGGCAAACCTCTATTTTTCACAGACCACCACCCGCCACTACCAAAAACTCTATCTAAATCAGCAGCACCTGCAGCTGAAGCTCTCGGCCTCCGCCGTCCAGGAAAACATTCTCAGCAGCCTGTCGGAGACAAAAATATTGGCCGAACACTCATTCGTAGAATTTGAGAAAGGCCTCCGTTCCGTACAATCAATTCGGGAACTTCTGGAAATTGAACAAGACATCTACACAACGGTAGTGCTTTACGCCTATTTCGAAACCCCGGAAAAGCCGACTTTTCTACAGAAGGTCTCTGGTAAAAAAGGAATACGCGCAGAAAAAATAGCCTTGGAATCGGTTAAACAGCACTGGGAAAACATTCGAACAGAATATGGAGCTACCCAGAAAATCACCCCTTATGTAGTACCTCCGTATGCCGACAATACAGCTCAACTGGCCAGTTTCGCCTATCCTGTGGTGGTGAACCAGAGGGTTGAGGGAATCCTGTATGTAAGCCTTGATATGGGATATTTCGTAAAGCGCTATTTGGAGCCCTTTTCTTCAACCGATGAGTGCACGTTTTATATAACCGACGCCCAGGGCCGTGTTATTTGGTGTCCGACCTTACAACATATAAATAAACAAGCCGAAGAAGTTTTTCCTTTCTTTCCAGGGGCGGAAGAGTTTCCCAGTGGACACGCTATTGTGGCCACCCCGCAAGGCCGCTACTACACCACATGGAGCAGTGTGGATTTTGCGGACACAGAAATCCACCTTGTTATGGCCACGCCGGAGGAATCTATAATCTCCCTGCCCTTCCAGGTAAAGATATGGCGCATTGGAATCAACCTGCTGCTGGTTTTATTAGCACTGCTGTCTCTTCTCTACACTCTGCGCCTCTACCGGGCCCATAAACGATATCTGCAACAAATGAAAGAACAGCAACATCTTCAAAGGGAGGTTGCGGAAAAGAACCGGCAGTTACAAAAGGCTGCCAATCGGTATTCTCTGCTTTTCGAAAACGCCAACGACGGCATCTTTATCGTGAAAGACATGAGGATAATTCAGTGCAACACCAGGGCCGCACAGCTTTTCAACTTCAGTAAGGAAGAACTCATCGGGAAATCCCCCTTGGACTTTTCGCCGGAAATTCAACCGGATGGAAATTCATCCAAGGACAAAGCACAATACTATTCAAAACGATGTCTGAGCGGTATCCCGCAAATCTATGAATGGCGGCATTTAGATTCACAGGGTACCGCCTTTACCGCTGAGATAAGCCTGAGCGCCATTACAATTGAGGAAGAAACACTCTTTCAATCTTTTATCAGAGATATTTCTGCCCGTAAAACAATGGAAGAAAATCTGCAGCACTCGGTAAAAGAGCGTGAAGTGATGCTGCAGGAGATCCACCACAGGGTGAAGAATAATCTTCAGATAATCGACAGTATTCTCAGCCTTCAGAGCAGTCATGCCGCCGAGGATGACCGCTCCACCATTATACCCCAGGTGCGGCGGCGTATATCCGCCATGGCGGAGGCACACGAGACCATGTACCGGCAACAGGATTTCAGCACGGTAAATATGGGAGAGTTTCTGCTGCATTTAGTTTCACAAATCGAGTCTTCTTTTATAGGGAGCAACAAAAAGCTTCAACTGGAAATTCAACCGATCGGCCTTCCCTTGGAAAAGGGGCTGCTGGTCGGCTTCGTTACCAGCGAATTGGTTGAGAATGCCTTCATTCACTCTGTCCCCCCCGGAGAAGCGGGGATTACTGTACGGGTTTCGCTGCAGCCGGACCCACAAAACCCGCAAAACACCCTCCTCGAGGTAGCGGATGACGGAGTACTCCCGCAGGGAAAGGATATACTCAAAAACCCGGGGCTTGGTATGGAACTGATAACAGCGTTGAGTGACCAACTTCAGGGTTCCATTCACTGGAACACCACCATCCCCGGCAGAGGGGTCCATGTGAGTTTACATTTTCCAAAAACCCCCAACTGACCCCACCCGAACTATTTCAAGAAAGCCAAAGGATGCGAGGGCTTCTCTATTTTTGCAGATATACTGCATTTTTCAAGTTTTACTGTTGTTGCAGATCTGCTTAAATATTGAGTACGTCGCCCCTAGAAAGCCTCTTCGCTGCCCCGCTTTCCAGCTTTGAGAAGGGTTACTCCTAGGGCAACTCCGATTGTTCCCGGAACAAAAGCAAGAGTGGAAAGATTGAGTACCGCGGCCAGTGATAGGGTAAACACGCTTAAGAAAATTAAAATTGATGTATTTTTCATGACAGCCTCCAAGAAAGTCATACTATAAGATTTATTTATATCGATATAAATATACTCATTTTGAACTGCAAAGTCAACTAAAAAGCAAAAATATTTCTCGGGGTCTCTGAAAAAAGGGGAGGTATAACGGCTTATCCATCAAATATCTATCAGAAATTTAGAAGAGCCTCCATGTGTGATGGAGGCTCTAAAGAAGAGTGTATGGTTTGGCAAAGCTGTACAACTTCACCAAGGAGTGCTCACACGAAAGCACTGTGTTTAAGCCGAATCGTTCTT
>CAZDFY010000179.1:0-1657 GCA_964504785.1 uncultured Sediminispirochaeta sp.
CTAGGGTGCAATAAACAACAGTGCCGCTCCGCCGATGGCAAGAAAGGTGCCTGCTACAGCACCGATGGGCAGTTTCTTTTTAAAGACGAACCGTTCAATCGGCAAAAGTAAGATAGGCGAGGTCTGCATCAGTGTTGTCACAACTCCGACCGGAGCCCACTGAAACGCATACAGGGTCAATATTATTCCAAGTACCGGGCCTACGAGGGCCCCGGCGGCAGTCAGCAACAGTGCTGTTTTATCCGCCATCTTTCGAAAATCACTGATCAAATGCCGGCGGCCGGCTGCAAAAATAACAATACCTACAAGACCGGCGCTAATGCGGACCGCATTCGCCGAAATAGGGTGGACTCCGCTTACAATTCCGCCCTTCGCAAGCACCATTCCGGCGGCTTGAGTAAAGGCGCCTAAAAAAGCACACAGAACTCCCAGGGCATAGTTGCGGTTTTTTTTGGCAGGGTCCCCCCGCTCGACATACACGACCCATGCCACACCGGAAATTGTGGTAAGGATCCCTACAATTTGAAGCGGTGTAAGTACTTCTCCCAGAAAAATAAGTGAAAGGAGGGCACCGAAAATCGGCGAAAGGGTCATTACCACTAGGGTTTCACGAGGTCCTACATCGACAAAGGCCTTAAAAATAAACAAGTCCGCGATAAAAAAACCGATTAGCCCGGATGCTCCGAGGTAAAGGTAGCCTTCTATCGGTAAGGATACGGGAAAGAGGGTACCGTTAAATACGAAATGAACCAGCATTATCGCCGGCAGTGCAATCCACAAGCGGATATGGGTTACAGTAGAAGAACTGACCCTCTTGCCGGCAAGGGAATACACCAGGGAGTTCTGGGCCCAGCAAGCGGCGGTTAATAGTGCGAATATTTGTCCAAGTATTATATGCATATCAATCGACTCTATCGAAAATAAGAGGGGAGGTAAAGCTCAACGGTGAATATTTCTTCGGAACAACAAAACAGGCCGATAGTTTTTGCAGAGAGACTTGATAATGATCTTTGTAATACATATCTTTGTTTATATATGAAATATTTAGAGAAGATGAATTCAGATTATTTCCAACAAGGTTTGACGGTGGACGAGTATTTAAATGAACTACGTCATTACCGTTCTCTCGTACGAAAATTAGTGGATCAGGCCGGTAGGGCGGATAGTCCCACCCGGTCCGATATCGAAGCGCTGAGAGTAGCGGCGGACAGCTTCTCACAACCGGTGCGGGCAACGGTTAATACGGAGGACTGGTGCGGCGATTGGATCTGCAACATGCCGATATTGGAGAAACTTTTCAGCAGTACCCATATTCCCTTTCGTGTATTCCGGGGTTCGGAGTACGAAGAGTTGAAAGGGCGGTATGAGAAGGACGGTGATACCCATATTCCGGCGGTTTCCCTATGGGACGGTGAGGGCAACGAACTCATGCGCTGGATTGAAGCTCCTGCAAAAGTAGCCGAAATGAAGGACGCCTGGAAGGCTGAGAATCCCCAGTTGATGGAGTTGTACAGTAAACAGTCCGAGGATAAAGCCGCCGCCAGGGAGTTTGCAAAGCTCTACCGACAGTTTCTCGAAACGATGGCCCGGTGGTACACAGAAGGTATGTGGCATGAGACGGTGGGGGAGATTGTCTCGAAGGCGGAAGAGGCTATGC
>CAZDFY010000179.1:1757-5566 GCA_964504785.1 uncultured Sediminispirochaeta sp.
TACTGCTCGTACCCCTCGGAGGCCATTTTCTCCTTCGGTACAAATCGCAATGCCGCCGAGTTCATGCAGTAGCGCAGGCCGGTAGGCTGTGGTCCGTCCTTGAACACATGGCCAAGGTGGCTGTCGGCGTTTTTACTGCGGACCTCTACCCGTTTTGCAAAAAGGGCATTGTCTTCATGATAGGTCACGTTATCCGGATCAATAGGGCGGGTAAAACTTGGCCACCCTGTGCCTGATTTGTATTTGTCCGTCGAACTGAACAGGGGTTCGCCACTGACAATATCAACATAAATTCCCTCGGCTTTATTGTCCCAGTATTCATTGTCAAATGCCCGTTCGGTGCCATTCTCCTGGGTTACATGGTATTGTATTTGATTTAGTTTCGACATACCTTCCTCCTTGTCAAAATTGTTCCATCGGCCAGCTTTTGTTTCCAGACCCTCCGGGGTCTTTGCACTGCTCCACAATTCTGCGATAAAACCGCCGCGACCCGATCCGTGGTAGTAGCGCGTGTAGGCATCGGCACTTTTTTTATAATAATCCTGATGATACTCTTCCGCCGGGTAAAAGGGGCGGGCAGGTAAAATCTCGGTGACAATCGGCGCATCGTAACGTCCTGAGGCGTCCATCCGTTGTTTTGATTCGGCTGCACTTTTTTGCTGCACCCCGTTCTGTACAAATATGCCTGTTGCGTAATGACCACCTCGGTCGGCAAATTGTCCCCCCGGATCGGTGGGGTCAATATTTCTCCAGAAAACATCCAGCAGCTGCTCATAAGAGAGTACATCCTCATTGTAGTACACAGTAATCGCTTCTCGATGGTCAGTCATACCGGAAGCCACTTCGCGGTAGCTCGGGTCCGCTTTAGTACCGCCGGTGTATCCTGAGATAACCTCGGCCACACCAATCAGCTCTTCGAAGGGGCGTTCGAGACACCAAAAGCATCCTCCTGCGAATACTGCGGTGTCGTAGGGGGCCAGATACTGAAGTTCCGACTCTGAAAAGGGGGAAACTTCCTTCACTTGCGGGTCTTCGGTTTTTCCCTTTCCGGGCTCGGTGGATTTCATAAACTCTTCAGAGTTTTCCGGGTTGACGGAGTTGCTTTTTTCTTCTGTACCCTTTCCGCTTAGGGGCAGCACCACCAGTGCTGCGATAATCAGAGTAATCATAATTATATATACTGCTATACGGCTCATAAAATCCTCCTCATATAGTAATATTAATATACTACTAAAAAATAAATATGACAAAAATAATCAACAAAACACCAACTAAACACCAACTAAACACCAACTAAACACCAAGGTTGTACATTTAATCGGGGAATTATTACATTAAAGGTAGGAGCACAAAATGGAAAAAGTACAGGAAATAATTCAAATGCTCTTTATTCGGGATTTGGAAACTTCACCCCTTGAAACGGCGATTTTTCTTATAGTGGTATTCGGATTTTTTGCCTTTTTGATTATCACCGGAGCCTTAAGAAAGAAAAGGGAACAACTAAAAACCAAGAAGTTTCTCAGTGATAAGTGGGACTCATTGTGCAGGATTTACGAACTTGACGAGGAAGAACAGAACTTGCTTGAGGATATAAGCGGCTACTTAAAAAATCCGGAGAAAAAATACCTTTTACTGGTAAATTATCAGTCCTTTCACGACAGCTTAAATGCCTATGCCCGGGAACACAGCGTCGATAAAGAAGTCCTCGACCGTATAACCGCCAAAACAAAAATGGGCCGGACGGAAAGCCTTATTACAGAAATGCCGGCACAACGGAGGAAGAATAAGCGAAAATCCGTAGATATGCCGGTATACGTAGCACCGATCGAGCACAGCCAGGCCCATATTGAGGCGAGAATGTATGATCTAAGCCGAGGTGGTTGTAAGATAGAAAACCCCGGAAAAAGGTTCTTTCAGGGTGATGATATCAAGATATCCTTTAAACTTGGAGAGAAAGAGTTTAAGAATATTCCCGCCGAAGTAGTGCGGACAAGCTCTTTCGCAAAGGTGCTCCATGTATCCTTCGGTCATGTGCAAGTAAAAGAGGGTAAGTAGATATCAATGCGGGTACCCTTTCCGAGGGTGGAGAATATTTCCATATAACCAGAGTTCCGTCGGATAATCGAATACACGGTGGAAAGCCCCAATCCCGTTCCTTTTTCAGGACTTTTTGTAGTAAAAAAAGGTTCTACAGCCTTATCTGTAATTTCCGGATCCATGCCGTGGCCATTATCGCCAATTTGCAGCAGCATATATGTTCCAGGGAAGATACCATGATCATGGTTTTCCGTGTGGATCGTAATTTCCCCGCCCTCGGGCATTGCATCCGAACTATTGAGCACCAGATTCATAATAATTTGTTCCATTTGGGAGGGGTCTATTTCAATGCAGTCATGAGTACATTCAAGCTCTACTTGGATATTTATGTGAGAAGGAACAAGTCTTTCGAGCATACTAGTAGTTCTCTTGAGAATTGAATGGGTGTGTACTCGTTCGGCGGTGAGAGGTTCATCCCGGCTGAAGGAAAGCAGCTGCCGGGTGAGATTGCTGCCGGTTTCAGAAATCTGCAGAATTGTATCTACAAGTTCCATTTCCTTCACGCTGAGGGACTTTGAATACGAGAGCAACTGGCTGTTTCCCTGAATAGTGGCCAGAATATTGTTAAAATCGTGGGCAATACCGCCGGCGAAGCGTCCTATTGCATCCATCTTATTGGATTGCAGTACCTGGTGTTCCAGTCTCACCCGGGTAAGGGCATTAATAATTGCATTACCTATGGTCCTGAGAAGTAGAAAATCCTCCTCACTCCAGAAAACCTGCTTGTGGGTAGAGTCGAAACCCAAATAGCCCTGCAGACGTCCCGCATAAATAAGGGGCACAATTGCCACCGAGATAATATCCTGGGCCTTGAGTATCTCTTTTTCCGGTGCCGCCGCCTCAGGAAGGTCCTCAAGATCAGTAATATTTATATTGACCCCGGCCTTAAGCTGCGAAACAATCCAGGAAAATTCCTTAACCGACAAGTCCTGGAGCATATCGATTTCAGGAGAGACCCCTTCCGCGCACCATTCGTGGGTATTGCTCATTGTTTTTTCATCTTCCGAGAAAATAAACACATAGCTGCGGTCAACCCCGGCAAAATCTCCCACCGCCTTTAACACAAGATTGATGGCGGAGTCGATTTCTTCACTTTTTGAGTTAATAAAATTCTGAGAATTATCTGCTATAATCTTTTCCAGAGTAAGCCTTCGCTCAAGGGAAAATTGCCTCTCTTTATGGTCTGTAATATCGATGAGAGAGGCGATGGTCCGGCGGCTTTGTTCGAAGACGCCAATGGTCGCTTTGGTGTAGTGAAGTGTCCCCTTACCGTCCAAAAATCTGAACTCGTAGCCGGAGGCCGGCTTCCCCTTTCCTGTCATCCGCTGTGTATGATTTGTGAGCAACCTCTCTAAGTCGTCGTCATGAACAAAACTTGTCCATTTCCTTTTCCCCTCAATTTCCTGTTTCGAGATACCCGCAAGGCGGACAAACTCCTGGTTTACCGCTGAGATAGTATCATCCGGTTCAATCAAGGCCATTGCGGTACCGGTATGCTCAAAAATTTTTTGGTATTCTTCAGGGCTCTCTAAAGTCATATAATAAATACTTTATGGTCTTAACTACCAATAATCAATTATTTAACAGAATATTTATTGATATTTAATGGTCCAAATCCTGTGGGATTTGAAGCACAGAGGCATGATTACCCCTCTAGTAGAGTGTAAGCACTTTTAAAACACTTTTTACCCAGAGGAGGTTTCCATGCTTAT
>CAZDFY010000180.1:0-5415 GCA_964504785.1 uncultured Sediminispirochaeta sp.
GGGAACACGTCGGTGGCGGTTTCCAGCATCAGCCGGGCGGTGGGGTTGAAGATGTCCCGGCGGAAGTTGAGGATGAGCGCCGGAAAGATGAAGATGAGCCCCCGCTGCCGGCTGGCGTTGCGCACCACGTAGACCAGCCGCTCATCGTAGAAGGAGGCTTCGTCGATGATCCAGGTGCCTACTTCGGGATTGTCCTTGAGCACTTCCTCCAGGCTGAAGGAGTCTTTGATTTTGGCGATGTTCTTTCCGCAGTGTTCATAACCCCCGCGAAAGGCCAGGGCGTCGTCGGGGTAGTCGGGAAAGCGGCCGGCGTCTAGGAGCGAGCGTATAAAAAACACCCTGCGCCGGTCTGCGCCGTCGGTGGTGGTCTGGGCGCCGATGTAGCTGCTTTTCTGCTGGGCAACCCGGGCATCCCGCCACACCCGGGCGGAGTATTCGGTTTTGCCCGAACCCATGGGTCCGATTACCAGGATCCGGCGGGAGGGGCGGGTGAAATCGAAGTGGTTGAAAGAGTGATGGACTCTTACACTGGGAAAGCCGAGGCTTTTGAGAAAACTTAGGGTTCCGGGGTCATTCTTCAGTTCATACATAGCTCTATACTAACCCAGGCTGTGCAGATTGAAAACAGTTTTGTGGCAATGAAGTGCGCGATGGAATGCACACAGAGCGGCTATATATTGACTATATCCGTGTGGGCGTATATTTTCGGTCTATGATAATTGATTACATACGAATACCCCTGCTTTTGCTGATGGTGGGGGTGATGGTTTTTAACCTCACACAGCGCGGTCATGTGAAACACGGAGAGGGAAAGCGTTTCGCTTCGCTCTATGGCGCGGCGGTGCTGCTGCTGTTGTACGTGCAGCTGCTTCTAATCCAGAAGTACTACAGCGCGCCTCTGGCCAACTGGCTGATTGTACCGGCGACGGTGCTCACCGGTATAGCCGCGTACTTGCTGCGAAAAAAAATCTTTGTCTTTAAAAGATACTGCGGCCGGTGTAACGCAGCGCTGCCGCTGAAAACAACTTTGTATCACGATGATAATCTTTGTGATCAGTGCCGAGCCGGAGGTTCAGCCGATTCTATTCCTAAGAATTCCGAAGATGGAGCGATGGAAGAATCTGCTTCGAGTGATGACCCCCTGGTAGCTCCGCCTGAGAAAAACCGAATTGACGAGGTTCCCCGGACTGTGGAAGAGTTTGACTGGGAGGCGTGGGAGCCCTCGGAGACCGCGGTGTTGTGTTATATTTTTAAAGAGGGGCAGGTGCTGCTGATCAATAAGAAGCGCGGCCTCGGCAAGGGCAAAGTAAATGCGCCGGGCGGTCGGATAGATCCGGGGGAGACTCCGGTACAGACGGCGGTGCGGGAGCTGCAGGAAGAGGTGGGGCTGACGCCTCTGGAGCCCTACGAGGTGGGGCGGCTGTCCTTTGTGTTTACCAACGGCTATTCGCTGAAGGGGCACGTGTTTTTTGCCCACGAGTTCGAGGGCGAGCTGATCGAAACCGATGAGGCCGAGCCCTTCTGGGTGCCGGTGGAGGAGATTCCCTACGGGCGGATGTGGGAGGACGATGCGGACTGGCTGCCCATGGCAATGGACGGGAAGTTTGTGAGGGCCCGGTTCATTTTTGAGGGCGAGAGGATGCTCAGCAAAAAGATTGAAACCTCCCCCCGGGGTTAGGACTAATGACAGGCGGTGAGGAAGAGGTACTAAATTCAGAGAGCCAGAGGAACTCCAAGACGGGAGAGCTGAACCGTTTACGGGAGGAGAACCGGCAGCTCCAGTATCTTATCACGAATCTTTCAGTGCATGAGAGGATGTTTCATTCGCTTTTCGAGCTCTCTCATGATGGTATTATCCTCCTCGACGACGAGGTAGTGTTCGACTGTAATGCCAATGCTTTGGATTTGTTTCGCTTTTCCTCTTCCGAACTCCTGCAGCAACAGATGCACAAGATTATTTTAACTGAATCGATTGCTGAGTTTCGCCGAAACCTTAATGCCGCAGTGAAGGAGGGGCCCCAGTTTTTTGAGTTTCAGTTTATAAGCAAGGAGGGGGCCCTTCTAGACTGCGAGGTAAGTGTTGCCGCGTTTATGCTCTACCATCGCCAGTTTTTCATGGTAAGTATCCGTGATATCACCGATCGTAAAAAAACGGAAGATAACCTGCGCATAAAAACTGCCCAGCTGCAGGCTACTATCAACAGTTTTCCCTTCGATTTTTGGATCAACGACACTCAGAACCGCACATTGATGCAAAATCCTGGAAGTAAACTGTTGTGGGGCAACCAGTCCGGCAGTCACTTAGAAGAGGTAACTGAGGATGAATCAATTAAGGCCCACTGGAGAGAGACCAACCGCCGGGCTTTGCAGGGGGAGGTTGTTGAAACGGAGCAAAGCTATCATATTGACGGCCGGCAGCGGGTGTTTCGAAATATTGTTGCCCCCGTGTGGGAGAAAGAGCGGGTTATTGGTATTCTGGGGCTTAATATCGACATAACCGATTATAAAACTACGCAACAACAACTTTCTCATGCTTTGGAAGAGAGGGAAACCCTGCTCCGTGAGATCCACCACCGGGTAAAGAACAATTTACAGCTGATTATCAGTATGCTGAATTTGCAAAAGCCGAATATAGATTCCGAAAAGCTTGATGTGGTGGTAGATATAGAGAACAGAATCAACTCGATGGCCCTTATTCATGAACAGTTGTACGGCTCCTCCACTTTAAACCGGATACACATGCCGACATATTTTGATCAAATGGTAGCTACAATTATAGAATCTTTTCAGCGTGAGGGACAATCCATCTCGGTGGAGGTAAACTCTATTGAGGTATCCTTGCCGATTGATACTGCCCTTCCCCTCGGAATAATTGTAAACGAGCTTGTGTGTAATAGTATGAAGTATGCTTTTAAGGAGATTGAGCAGGGGGAGATCAGAATAGAACTACTGCGCAGCGCCGATGGCGCAGAGTATGTGCTCTCAGTCGAGGATAACGGCGGGGGGTGCGAGATCAACCAGACTGAATCTGCCGGCGGCCTTGGCCTCACATTAGTACGACAGCTTACAGCTCAAATCGGGGGGTCGGTTTCATTCGGCAGCGGTGGTGTTAGTGGTGTCGGCCGGGGAAGCTCAAGGGCAAGCGGATTTTCTGCTGCTATCGAATTTCCGGCAGGTGAAAAATGAGGGATTCCAGTTCTTTTTGGTACCGCCTTGTTACCCATCTTATTCTGGTTGGCACGGCGTTTTTCTGGGGGATAAACCCGATGGTGATGAAGGTGGGGATGGAAGAACTTCGTCCAATTCACTTCAACTCCGTGCGCTTGTCCGTGGGGCTGATTGCCGCCCTTATTCAACTGCTGCTGTCGAGAAGCTGGAAGCCTATTCGACGGGAGGACCTGCCCCGCTTTTTAGTAGTTGCCGTGACCGGCTTTTTTCTTTTTCAGTTGTGCTACTCCTTCGGGGTGGACTATACCTCCGCCAGCATTGGTTCGATTATCCTCGGCTCGCTTCCGATTCATGTAGCCGCTATTACGAAGATATTCCGGATAGAGGAGCTTTCGCCGAATAAAACCTTCGGTATTTTAGCGACCTTTATCGGGGTTATTTTTATCGCCCTTGGAAAACACGGGGGCCTGGGGATGGCGGGGACGTATATGTTCGGTGTTGTGCTGCTGACAATTGCGGAGTTTGGGTACGGTATTTACACGGTCTTCTTGAGACCCCTTACCGCCCGATATTCAATTTACCAAATTATCTTTATTGTGATGTCGGTTGCCCTGACTCCCTTTATTCTTTTTAGCCTGCCGAACTTCGAATTGTCCACTTTTACCGGCCTAAGTCCGGTTACCTGGCTGAGCGCCGCCTTTTCCGGCACCTTTGCCCTGGCCCTCGGGAATACTCTCTGGAGCCTGGGGATAAAGCGAATCGGAAGCACCAACGCCTCTGTATATGGGAATTTACCACCAGTGTTCGGAGTACTCGCCGGTATTCTTATTTTGAATGAAACCCTCAGCCCTATGCAGATTCTCGGGGCATTGATAATTTTGGGCGGTGTTGTGCTGGTGAACAAAAAACCTATCAGGGCAAAAAAAGGAGTATCATCATGAAATATATTGGAGCACACGTGAGCGCCTCAGGGGGTGTGGAGAATGCCCCTTTGAACGCCAGTAAAATCGGTGCCGGCGCCATGGCCTTGTTTACCAAGAATCAGCGACAGTGGAAGGCCAAGCCGCTCAGCGAAGAGTCTATCCGGGCCTTTAAGTCCAACATGAAAAAGGCGGGGATCCAGCCAAAGCATGTACTGCCCCACGACAGCTATCTTATCAATCTGGGCAATCCCGAACAGGAGAAGTGGGAAAAATCCTTGCACGCGTTCATCGACGAGGCCCAGCGGGCGGAGCAGCTTGATATTCCCCTGCTCAATTTTCATCCCGGCAGCCATCTTCGTAAGATTAGCGAGGCCGAATGCATCACCCGAAATGCCGAGGCTATGAACACCACGCTTCGCAACACCAGCTTTGTGAAACTGGTGATAGAAACCACCGCCGGTCAGGGTTCGAATATTGGCTACAGCTTTGAACACCTTGCCGCCCTCATCGATCAATCGGAAGCCCCTGAGCGAGTAGGGGTGTGCATTGATACCTGTCACATCTTCGCCGCCGGTTACGATCTGCGGACCGAAGAGGCGTACCAGCAGACCATGGAGGCCTTCGGACGCATCATCGGCTTCGACAAACTGATGGGAGTGCACATCAACGACGCCAAATCGGAACTCGGCAGCAGGGTCGACCGCCACAACAGCCTGGGAGAAGGGAATATAGGCAGCCGGGCCTTTGGATTTTTGATGAAGGACCCTCACCTAGAGGATATCCCGATAGTACTGGAGACTATCGACCCCGAGAAATGGCCCCAGGAAATAGAGTGGCTCTATAGCTTGCAGAAGTAGTGCTTGCAGAAGGTGACAGAGGATAGGTGCTTGCAGAAGCAGGGTCCTCCCGTTAAGCTTGTGTAGTGAGGCGTTTATTATAGCGGAAGGAGGTATCCCATGCCCTTCATTAGAATCCATACCAATATCGAGGTTTCAGAACCTGAGAGTGTTTTGAAAAAACTGTCTGGGATCGCTGCCGAAAAAATCGGCAAGCCCGAAGCCTATGTGATGACCGCTCTTTCAGATAAGGCCGTTATGACCTTCGGCGGTTCGGGCGAAGCGCTGGCTTTTATCGAATGCAAAAGCATCGGGTTGAGCGAAACACAAACCAAGGGCCTTAGCGCCACACTCTGCAGCTTTTGCGAACAAGAAATGGGGATTCCCAAAAGCAGGGTGTACATCGAGTTTGCCGGGGCAAAGGGCAGTATGTGGGGCTGGAAGGGCGGTACTTTTTGAGTGCCCCTTGAGGTGACTGCCTGCGGCGG
>CAZDFY010000181.1:0-5402 GCA_964504785.1 uncultured Sediminispirochaeta sp.
GGTGTGTCTGTCTTGATTCCCCGGTCAATTGCAACCGAACCGTCCTTCAGGTGCCAATTGCCACTGTGCCCATCGGACAGATCTTCGTCAAAATTCACAAACACATCGGAACCGGAAAAAGAGGTCAGCGGCATTTCCGCCTCTAGTGTAAGTAAAGCGGGCACTGCTGCAGGATCATCCGTCAGTGCCGTAAGATCTTCGGCCGTATATTCGCTGTTGAGGTACATGTTGTTCCGCAGCAGGACCTCCTGATCGGGATTCGAAAAGAACAGCGAACCATCGCTGCTGCTTATATCCATCACATCCGAAGTGGCTTCAATCTTATCATAACTATAGAAAAGGTTGTTCACTACATCTGCGCCGGAGCCTTGTTCTATTTCAAGACAGGGTGAATACGTCACATTCGGGCTCTGGCTTACAACTGTGTTGTGTACGATTGTAGCACAAGAGTTTTCCCTTAACGAAATGCCGAAGTTGTTCCACACATTGTTATATAACACAAACAGGTTGTTTGCTAGAAACACATTGCTTGCTCGGCTGATTTCACATCCATACACATCAACCTTCTGCTTCCCGTTATCCTCATGCGTATCGGTTATCCGCACCGTATTGTTCAACAGGCGTACCTCGGCGGTAGTATCAAACACCTCAAAACCATTTGAGGTGTTCCACTCGCTATCAACATTGTGGACCGTACCGCCAATAAGAGTACTGTTGTTCACTTCAACATCTCCGGAACCGTTCAAATGGACCGCCACCGCCCGGTCATCCAGCGCCTCACCGGCATCAATCGTACATCCACTCACTTTCAGTACACCGCCATGCAGCGCAATCACCCCATGCGCATTTCGCGAGCCTTTTCCGGCGTTGATATCACACTCAACAAAGGTCGCCTTGGCATTAGAATCGACAAACCCGCCAACTGTATCCCAGGCAGTCGATTCACCTATCGTGATATCTGTGGAGGTCACATACAACGAAGTAAAATCACCTGCGGCCACAACACCGTAGTTTCCGTTGACCGCAGATCCGGTCTGGACCGAAGAATTACTGATCGACATAGTCCCATTGTAGGCAGTAAAGCCGTTGATAATGTCGTACTCTGCAGACTCATCATATACAATGCTGCAGTTTTCTATCTCCGCCTCACCAGCGTCCACATACACCGCAGAGCTTACCCGCTGCTCAAAAGTAGCCTGATTGTAATAAGGATCATCTTCAGCAGCAGCAGGAGCAGCAGGAGAAAAAGAAATCCCCGAAATCTCTGTAGACTGGAGCCCCGTACCATCCACCTTCATGATAATCTGCGCCCCTTTAATCACGGTTGAAGGAGCATCATCGGAAACCTCCCAGCTCGAATTAAAAGATCCGATGATATCAACCGGATAATCAATCACCAGCGTTTCGGAAATCGAATAGCTGCCCTCTTGTATCTTGATCGCCGAGGCATCGTTGTTCTTCGCTACAATCCACGCAACTGATAATGATTTTACAGGCGAGTCATTTGAAAGGCCGCCATCTCTATCATCTCCATCCGGGCTCACAAACACTTCAACCTTGTCCGCAGTCGGAATCGGGTTTTCCGCATTATCGCAGGCTGGAAAAAGACCAAGCCCCAATAGAATTGACAGAAACAGTAACGCATACTTGGTTCCTACAGACTTTCTTTGCATATACTCCTCCAGAGTTGTAATTAGAAAAATGCTAAAGCCAAATCAGTAGTACGTCAATGAACTTTTTTACACTTTTTAACAAGCCCCTCATTAAAGCTAATGGGTACTATGAACGGTATCGGAAGATTCTGCATCGAGTGTGTCCGCATAGAAATATATTCCTGTTCCTGGACACACAATTTGACAGCAGTGTTTATCAGTGTTATCATAATCCAGTTTTTGATTCAATTTTCTAAACATTATAGGCAGATTGTGCCTGTTTCAGGCAAAAGAGTTTATTCTATTCTGAGAGGGTAGTATGGGAAAGACACTTATTAAAAATGCACTTCTTCTCTCTATGGACAATGAGCGAAGGGTGTGGAAAAACGGGAGCCTCCTTATTGAGGGAGACAAGATAACAGCGGTAGGAGAGGTCGGGCAAGAGAATACCCATGGACCCATAGAGGTAATTGATGCACGCGGAAAAATCGTGATGCCGGGGCTTATTAATTCGCATGTCCACACATCACAACAGTTAGGTCGGGGGATCGGCGATGATGTGCCCCTCCTTACCTGGCTCCATGAAAGGACATTTCCCTACGAGAGTAACCTTACCGAGGAGGACTCCTATGTCTCAACGCTCCTTACCTGCATAGAACAAATACGCTCCGGTGTCACCACCTTCGCAGAACCGGGGGGACAACACGTACAGGGGATGGGACGGGGAGTCTCTGAAATTGGTATACGCGGTATTCTGGCAAAATCCGCTATGGATTGCGGTGAGGGGCTCCCGGAGGTATGGAGGCGCACGAAGGATGAAGAACTCCACACACAGGTGGAAAATTACGAATCCTGGAATGGTAAAGCCGATGGAAGAATTAGGGTGTGGTTCGGCCTGCGTACCATTTTTAACAATTCCGATGAACTCATAGTTGAAACAAAGAAGCTTGCCGACCGCTACAAAGCCGGGGTACATATGCACGTTGCGGAGATTGAGGATGAGGTTAAATTTGCACAAGAGACCCGCGGGGCCACTACGGTTGAACATCTCCGGAACTTGGGAGTGTTGGATTCCAATTTTCTCGCGGTCCACACAGTGTGGTTGAGCGACCGAGAGCTTGATATCTTTGCCGATTATGATGTGAAGGTTTCCCATAATCCCGCAGCGGCAATGCGGGTCCTCGGCTTTGCAAAGATTCCTGAGATGATTGACCGTGGTATTACCGTCTCCATTGGTACCGACGGGGCACCATCCAATAACCGTATGACCCTCATCGATGAAATGTGGCTTACCTCGCTTATTCACAAGGGGAGAACCGGGGACCCTTCAGTGATGCCCGCAGAAAAGATCATTGAAATGGTGACCCGGGACGGAGCCGAGGCCCTTGGATGGGCTGATGAGATCGGAAGTTTTGAGAAAGGAAAAAAGGCCGATCTTATCATCATCAATCCCGACTCCGCCGCAATGCTTCCACTCAACGACCCGGTTGCAAACCTGGTAACTTCCATGCACTCATCCAATATCGAGTCGGTGATGTGCAACGGTGAGTGGGTGATGCAGGATAAAAAGATCCTGACTGTAGATGAAGATGAAATACTAGAAGAGGCGAAACGTCGGGCTAAATCCATTATGGAACGGGCGGGGATCAAGATTCCGGACCGATTCCCCACTACCATGTTATAGAAGAGGCGGCAGAGGCATGCTGGTAGGTAAGGCAATAAGGGATTACAGAATGAGCAAGGGGCTTTCCCTGCGCCGGGTCGCCCAGGCGGCGGGGATCTCCCCTCCCACCCTCAGTCAAATAGAAAACAACAAAAGCAGTCCGAACCTGGTGACTCTAAAAAAAATTGCCGATGTGCTTGAGGTCTCCGTCATTTCCATCCTTGCCTCGGATCAGAAGAACACTGTCAGCCTGGTAAGAAAAAAGGAACGCGAGCACTTTACCCGCCACAGCTCCAGCCGGGGCAACATCATCGAGGAGTTTTTAGTGGAGAGGCGGGATGTAAAGATGGAGGCCGCTTCCATCAGCCTTCCCCCCGGGGCGGAAAGGGCGGAATTTATGGACCATGAGGGGGAAGAACTTGCAATGGTCCTGCAGGGGTCGGTGGAGATTATTCTTGAAGGTGTCGGCAGATACCTTCTGGAAGAGGGGGATACACTCTACTATCCGTGTTCAATCCCCCACTCCTTCCGCAACGCCCTGGAAGATGAAGAAAGTGTGTTTATTTTTGTGGCGACACCGCCAAACTTTTAATAAGCGCTGCAGCATAACTGTAGTAAAAGGAGCAATAGAATGGATAAAACATTAATGGCAGCCGCATTAGGGGCAACACCTGCAGATTTGGCAATAACCAACGGCAGGGTGGTAAATGTGTATTCAAAAGAAATTTACCCGGGGGGAGTTGCAGTAAGTGGCACGAACATTGTCGCAGTAGGAGATGTGGACTACTGTATTGGAGAGAATACTGAGGTGATCAATGCGCAGGGACGGCTTATACTACCCGGCTTTATTGACGGCCACATACACCCGGAGAGTGCAAACCTGAGCATAGGTGCTTTTGCCGACATCGTCCTCCGGCACGGAACCACTACAGTGATGGCGGACATGCATGAGGTAGGGGTAGTTGCCGGACTCGAAGCTATAGAGGCGGTCCTTGAAGAGGGAAAACAGACGGACCTGAAAATCTACTTTGTAGTTCCGTCGCATGTACCCTTTTCACCGGGTTTAGAAACCTCCGGAGGTTTGTTCGATAGTAAGACTATAGAGCAAGCCCTCTCACGAGAAGATGCGGTGGGGCTGTCGGAAATTGTAGGACCCTATCTTCTTTCGGGGGACGAGGAGCTGGGAAAGGCTATAGATAGTGCAAAGAAAATGGGCAAAAGCCTGCAGGGCCACTTACCCGAAATGAAAGGTCCGGCAATGAACGCCTGCATGGCCGCGGGAGTATCCACCGACCACGAATCACTAGGCACCGAGGATGCTATTGAAAGAATACGTGCGGGGGCCCACCTTATGATGAGGGAAGGATCTGCGGCAAGAAACCTAAGTGAATGTCTTAAGGCTATTACTGAGGAAGGACTCGACCCGGGCACAAGCTCTATTGTGACTGACGATCTCCATACAATAGATGCGGTTGACCGTGGTCATCTCGATGATTCTCTGCGAACAGCTGTGAAAAGTGGAATCGACTTTGTAACCGCCGTGCAAATGGTTACCCTCAACGCGGCACGGGCATTCAACCTCGACAGAGAAATAGGATCCCTTGCTCCGGGACGCCGAGCGGACATCCTACTAGCAGAAGGAACTAACGAGAGTTTTCATGTAGACACCGTAATTTCCGACGGAAGAATAGCAGTGAAGGAAGGAAAATCACTCCGTCCTTATACAAAGACATCACACGCACCAGTCCTTCTGAACACAGTAAAACTTCAAAAAGAGGTTGTTCCGGAGGATTTTATGATACGGGTCCCCCAGGAGAGCGGTACCGCCCGGGTACAGCTTATGCGCACTCTCGACTGGATTCCCATTACCTACGGCGAAGAAGTGACACTGCCCGTACAGGATGGAGTAGTACGCGCCGATCTGGAACAGGACGCTCTTTATATAGCCCAGGTTGAACGCTATGGCAAGAACGGCAATGTCGGAAAAGCCTTTATGGGAGGGTTTAATCTGAAATCAGGGGCCATTGCCTCGTCCATCGGGCATGATAACCACAACATCATTGTACTCGGTACACACTTTGAGGACA
>CAZDFY010000182.1:0-5374 GCA_964504785.1 uncultured Sediminispirochaeta sp.
TCTTCCGCCACCAGTCCCGTTTCAGTTGCCCTGATGGGGATGGGATCCGGTATAAAATCATGTTCTTTAGTAAACCAGTCCGTGCCGAGAAGGTAGTTCTTGCCACGCCACTGCACGATTTGTCCTGCGTAAGGCTGAACTGGCCATGCGGCAGGGAGAATGGGCTCGGTCCGGAGAAAGCGGAAAGGGCCGAATACCGAGTCTGCTACCATGCTGTAGGTACTCTGACGGAGTTTGTCTCGATCGAATTCTGATGAAACAGGAAAAAAATCCGGATGACTTGAGAATATGAGATAGTAGCGCCCATCAATTTGCCTTACCTGGGGGCATTCGAGCTCTTCGATCATGGGCTCAATGAGTGGAGGCGGGAGGATCTCCCACTTCGTGGGCTCGATGCATCTGGCAAGTCCCAAGGTACCACGACGATTCTTTGGACCGTCATTACGGCTGGCACAGACGTAGTGATAGACGGTTCCCTCCTCCTCGAAGAGAAAAGGATCCCGCCAATGGGAAATTTTTCGTCGCCCGCTGCCAACTTTTTCATAAAAACGCTCGTCTATTTGGGTAATCGGGTTTTCTTCGATTTTACGCCAATTATACAAATCATCTGAGACCGCGAGACCCACACTCGTACCAGGACCGTTCCAGCGGCCCGTATAGGCCAGCCAGAAGGAGCTTCCCACTTTCAAAACCGATCCGGTTGCCAGGTTATGGTCCCACTCATCGTAGGCACCATTTTCGAGAATGGTACCCAGATGTGTCCAGTGAACAAGATCACTGCTAACAGCATGGTCAATATTCCAGGCGGTGTGGGGTTCAACGTTATATGGGCAATTCAGGAAAAAGACATGCACCCGATTGTCCTCAACGTAGTACCATGAATCACCGATCCGGTGTTTTTCTTTGCTCAGCATTGGTTGTTCTCCTTATAATTCTCGGGTTGATCTCCCACTTTTCCCGCTTGCCAACTTATACTACTTGGAATCATTCTACTTGGAATCACCCCTTGACTGCCGAACTGGCTACGGACTGCACAAAGAATCTCTGGAAAGCGAGGTAGAGCACGAGTATTGGGATAATCATCAGGAAGGAAGCTGCGAAAGCCCGGTCCCACAGTACCTCGTCCTCTCCAAAAAAGGTTGCGATGGCCACTGAAATCGGGCGAACACGGTCGGTCTGAGTTACCACCAGGGGCCATAGATACTGATTCCACATATCCATTCCCTGGAGGATAGCCACAGTTGCAACCGCCGGTACGTTCATCGGAAGAAAGATATCCCGGTATATACGAAAAAAGCTTGCCCCCTCGATAACGGCAGCCTCGGAAATCGACTCGGGTACCTGCCGGAAAAACTGGTAGAAGAGAAAGACGAACAGCGGGCTCGCCACAAAGGGGATCACCTGGACGAGATAAGTATCCAGGATGCGCATCTTGATAACCTCGAAGAGTAAGGGCATCATGATAGCCTCTATCGGAATGATATACAGGGCGATCACTGCCGACAGCAGAACACCTCTGTAGCGAAAGGCTCCCCGGTAGAGGGTATAGGCCAACATCGATGTTAAGACCAGGGTCCCAATGATTGTCGAAATCAGTATAACTACCGAGTTGAGAAAATAACGGCCGAAGGGATTCACGTTATTCGGACTGAGAATCTCATAGAAGTTGTTGAGGGAAGGTTCATCCACCCAGAAAGCTCTAAGACTGCCGAGTTCACGCAGAATCCGATAGCGGTCATCCTTGAGACTCGAGACAAGCAGAAGCACCAGAGGTGCCACAATAATCACCGCTAGGATTGAGAGAAAAACCGTCTGAATCGTTTCGTTTCTTCTTTTCTCATTCATACCATACCTCCTCAGTTCGTATCGCCCAGTAGCCGTCGCTGGAATAGAAAGACTCCCACCACGAAAATAAAAAGCAGTATCGATGCTGCGGAGGCGTAGCCGATTTTTTGTCCGACAAAACCCGCCTCGTAGATGTAATGCACAATGGTGTTCGTAGTTCCGCGGGGTCCGCCGTTGGTGAGAATGTTGACCTGTGTAAACAGCTTCAGTGCCTGGATGGTGGTGATGATGAACACCAGAATGTTCGTCTGGGCAAGACTCGGCCAGGTGACATATAGAAACTTCTGTCTGGCGTTGGTGCCGTCGATTTCCGCGGCTTCATATAGTTCTTCGTTGATGTTCTGGAGTCCCGCCAGATAGATGATCATCTGGAATCCGTACGCCTGCCATGCCGAGAGCATGACAATCGAGGGAAGTGCCGTGAATGGGGTTCCGAGCCAGTCGACGGGTTGGAAGAGCCCGAAACTGAGGAGTTGGAACACCGTATTCATAACTCCAGCAGGGTACTGGAGCACTGTCGCCCAGATTACACAGACGATTACAATGGGAGTGATATAGGGAAGGAAAAACACACCTCTGAAAAAATTTTTAGCCGTTTTCTGGCGATCCAACAAAAAGGCTACCAGCAGGGCAAAGCCGCACTGCAGGGGCACGACCATCAGGGTAAACCTGACCACATTCCAGAGCGCCTGCCAGAAATCCGTGTCCGTGAGAATATCCTTAAAATTTCTCAGGGCTACAAACTTTGCCGGAATAGGCCCGGGAATCAGGCTCTGGTTGGTCAGAGCTAACCTGAAAGACATCAGAAAAGGAAAAATAATGAATACAGACAGAAACAAAAGGGCCGGGAGCATCATAAAGAATTCCTGTCTGTGATCCTGATGCATTTTTTTCTTCAACGGTGATACAGTACTCATCCCAATAACCTCTCTTCAACAGTAAAATCCCGTCCGGGATCCGCACCGTAAATGTGTTGGTCGAGTTGAAACGACCAACACATTCCGGGCATTTATTCTATTTTCCGCCAAAGGGCGGGTATCCATCATGGTCGGCGATATCCCTGTCGATCTTTTCAGCTGCTTCAGAAAGAGCCTTCTTCGGATCGGCATTGTTAAAAATGTCATCTATGGCCTTCATGAACTGCGAAGTGATCGTCGGATATGCGGGGTGTTTGGGCCGTGGCAGGGCATAGTTCGACTGTTCAAAGGCGATCTGCATTTTCTTCGGATCTCCGTATTCTGGATATTCCGCCGCCAGGCTCTTCAGACCGGGATAAAGACCATTGTCCCTGAGAGCTTTCCGCCACTCCGGGTCGTTGATGATGAAGTTGAGATACTCTCCGGCGGTTTTCTTTGCCGTGGATTTTGCGGTAATTCCGTAGATCCAGGTACCGTTGGGGGTGACCGTTCCTTTTCCAAAATCTGGCAGAGGTATCGCTACCAGCTCGTCTCCCATCGCCTGCGATGCAGCGGCGAAATACCAGTTCCCGCTCCAGGCCAGGGCGGTACTCCGGGCATCACTGTAGAGCTGGTTGTCACCTGCTCCGGCAGGAACAATCCAGTCTTTCTCAACCCATTCCTGGATGAGTTCAGCCGCCGCGATATTTGAGGAGGAATCGAGAACCCCCTCGGCGCTCCATTTGTTGCGATCGATGAGATTTCCTCCCATAGACTGAAAGATCGGGGCATACCCATAGGTGGCCCATTCTGTCTTGATTCCATAAGCCCGCATGAGGTCCAATGGCCACTCTACTTCCGGTAGAGCCGCAAGTTTTTCCAGTATGTCGTTAAACTCATTCATGCTCCAGGCGTCCTCAACGGATGTGGGAATGCGTGCGCCCACTCTCTCGAGATAACTCCGGTTTCCGAACAGAAGGACCGTGCTGTCTGTAGGACCGACTGCATAGAGTCTGTCGTCAATCGGGTAGGTACACTGGGAAATACTGGAAGGAGTCATGTCACGAATAATTTCATCGCTGACGTAGTCATCAACAGCCACGAGATGTCCGCCCCAGGCATAATTCGACAGGAAAGGTGCATCGAGCTGCAGTATGTCCGGCATGTCTCCCGAAGTGATGGCACCGGCAAGCTTCTCGTTATACACATCATGAGGCGTGTATCTGAGTTCCACCTCTATCCCTGTCTCCGCTGTAAAGCGCTCAGCCACCGCCTTCATCGCCTCCCGCTCATTGGCGGGTCCCTGAAACATGATCGAAACCGAATCTGCGGTCCCGTCTCCGGTCTCCCCCTGCCCGTTCGCGCCGATAAAGCTGGCAAGCAGAAAGAATACCATTCCGATAAAAACCATCTTTTTCATACAAATCCTCCCTGGATTATTTTATAAAAAGCGTATCGCTTTTCTTTTCGGTTTAACCTAGTGTGCAACCCTGGTGACTTCAGGTGTCTTACTGTCACCATGAAAGAGCATGCAATCTTTGAAAGCGCTTTCAGATATCATAAAAAACATCATACAACTGACACTCCCACGGTAGATTCCCTCGGAATGAGTCTGGGTTCTAGTTCAACTCTTTCAGGCTTAGATGGAGCCTTGCCGGTAATCCGGTTTAGTAGCATATTGATTGCCAACCTCCCAATCTCCTCATTCGGTTGGGCAATCGTGGTAATGGCAGGTATCGATTCACGTGAAATAAAAATATTGTCAAACCCCGCAACGGCGATATCCTGCGGAATACGAAGCTCATGGCTTCTGCATGCGTGCAGTACTCCGAAGGCGGTCATATCATTAAAGGCAAAAATCGCCGTCGGTAGATCGCCACCCATACGGTTTAACCACTCCTCCGTTCTCAGATAAGCCTCATGAGTTACATTTTGTTTCCAGTCTTCGAGTGTAATGATATCATCCTTTCGAATCTCAAGCCCCGCCCTTTGCAAATAGTCACGAAAGCCCTGAAACTTCGGATCGGCCTCGGGGCCAATAAAGGCAGTCCGGGTATGCCCGATGTCTACAAAATGTCTCGCCACCAGACTTCCGCCGCCGTAGTGGGAAATCGATACCGAATCGAAGTCCTTTAGCTCCTGGGTAAAGGTAACCGCCGGGATGTTACCGTTCTTCAGGGTAGTAAGGATGGGAGAGCTCGGACTGACCGCCGCCAGAAGTATTCCATCCACCTGTCGTGCTTTGAGGGAAGCCAGATGCTCTCGCTCCCTAGAGGTCTGACCTTCGGAATTGCATAGAATAATGTTGTACCCATGCAGGGTCGCCTCTCTCTCTACTTGGTTCAACACTTCGACGAAGAAGAGGTTCAGAAAATCGGGAACAATAATACCAATCAGAGCGGAACGTTTACTCATCAGGATCTGGGCAGACACATTGGGTTTGTAGTCCATTTTCCGTACCCACTCCATCACGAGCTGACGTTTGTTCGGAGCAACGGAAGCACTTCCGCTCAAAACCCTCGAAACAGTCGAGACCGATACTCCGGCTTTTTCCGCTATTTCTTTCATCGTTCCCATTAAAAAAGCTCCAGACTTCTATGAAAAGGCTTTCAAGTTTTTCACATTATGTCACG
>CAZDFY010000183.1:0-5306 GCA_964504785.1 uncultured Sediminispirochaeta sp.
AATTGTGATTCGCTTTCTGCTGCAGTTGCGTGGCTGATAGATGTATACCAAAGAGGGTTAATTGATAAATCAGATATAGGAGGGATATCTCTTAATTGGGGAGACGGAGAAACACAACTTAAGCTGTTTGACATGATTGCACATAGACAGGGTGTTGGGGATTTGTTGGCGAAAGGTGTGCATCTTGCATCAAAAAAGATCGGTAAAGGTACAGAACCGTTTGCAATGCAAGTGAAGGGCCATGGTATCTGCGAGCAGGGGATGCGTTCATACAAGGGATGGTCTTTGGGCATTGTTACGAGCACAAAGGGCGGTGGGCATTTGTCTGGAGCCCCAAATACTGAACAAAAACGGGTACCACCGGAAGTCGCAAAAAAATTGTTTGGTGTTTCAAATGCAGGTGATCCGACCAGTTACAAAGGAAAAGGAAAGCTGGTAACGTGGTTTGATAGTTATAAAGTTATTGCTGATATGGTGGGTACATGTGTTTTTGCCACTCTATGGTTGGATACTGATTTTATCGGCCCCGATGATTTTGCTGAACTTGTGTCCGCGTCAACTGGAAAACAATTTTCTGGTGATGACCTTCTTTATATTGGTGAGCAAGTATTTAATATAGAAAAAGCATTTAACACATTACATGCCGGACACACTAGAAAGGATGATCAGCCGCCTTATAAGTTGACAGATATTCCAATATCATCGGGCGAATTTGCAGGTGAAAAGCTTTCTCTTGAGAATTGGCAACAAATGCTTGATGAATATTATCAGAGCCATAATTGGGATGTGAAAACGGGTTTACAGTCCCGGAAATGTTTAGAAGATCTTGAGTTGCCAGAAGTTATTAAGAAGGTAGATAAGGCTGATAAATTTCCAAAGCAGTTTCAAGATGATGACAAGAATGAGAGTGATTTATGAAAAACACATTCACCTATTGTATAACAATTAATTCTTCAAAGTGTACCGGATGTCAGGCTTGTGTTATGGCTTGTTCCTTTCATAAACAGCAAGTTTTTTCGGTTACCGGCAGCTGTATAAAAATCTTTAAGCAGAATGATTCAGGAGAAATTAGTATCTCCATAAATCGTTCATGCTGTGATATGTGTTCAAATGAGAAATTTCCTCTTTGTATTCAGTTTTGTACTGCTGAAGCAATAAGTATAACAAGGAAGATTATGGTCAAGGAAAATAACGGGAGGATTAAAGAATGATAACACAACAAATATCAAAATCTGTATCGAACATTAGTCCGTCTGCAACTGAAAAAACCTCTTTTCTAGCGAACCAAATGCGAAGGCGGGGTATTGATATTATCAGTTTTGCACAAGGGGAACCTGATTTTGATACCCCGGAACATATTAAACAGGCTTCTATAAAAGCTCTGAATGAGGGTTTTACAAACTACACGGATGTTCCAGGTATACCGGAACTCAAAGATGCTGTATCAAAAAAGTTTAAACGTGAAAATAATGTATTGTATGATCCAGCAGAGATAATAGTTTCAAGCGGAGCAAAACAGGCACTTTATGAGGTATTTAAAACCCTTCTTGATCCCGGTGATGAAGTTCTCATTCCTTCGCCTTGTTATGTAAGCTATGCCGAGCAGATAAAACTGTCCGGTGGAGTGCCAGTTTTTATCAGGACACAAGAAAAGAACAACTTTCGAACTGTCTTTGAAGAAGTGAGAGATGGATATCGTGACAATGTAAAGGCTTTTGTCATAAATAGTCCCAATAATCCAACAGGGGCAGTAATACAAAAGGATGAACTACAAAAAATGGCTGATTTTTTAATAGAAAGGAATGTCTATCTCATCACTGACGAAGTGTATGAGCATATATTGTATGAAGATATGCAACACGTAAGTGTTGCATCATTAGGCGAAAAAATAAAAAACCATTCAATTATAGTAAATAGTTTGTCAAAAACCTATGCCATGACTGGCTGGCGGGTTGGGTATGCAGCCGGACCAAAGGAAGTGATTCAGGCTGTAGGTAACTTTCAGGGACATTCATCAGGGAACATAAATTCAATTGCCCAGAAGGCAGCTATTACTGCACTAATTGGGGACCAACAACCTGTGCGGGATATGGTGAAAGAGTATGCAAAGAGAAGAGCATATATGGTTGATAGGTTGAATCAAATTCCCGGTTTCCGTTGTCAGTATCCTGACGGAGCGTTTTATGCATTTCCCAATGTCATGGATTTATATGGAAAGAAATATGATGGAAAGGTAATTGAGAGTGATTTGGATGTGGCTACTTTTTTTCTTGAAAAAGCGCATGTGGCCGTTGTGCCGGGAGTTGCCTTTAACTATTCGGGATATGTGCGGTTTGTGTTTGCAAAGTCCATGGATGAAATTGAAGACGGATTGAACAGAATAGAAGAGGCTATTGAGCTTTTATCTTGAAAAGGTGACTTACAGTCATATGAGAAATGAACAATGAATACATTTTGAAATATTGTAAAGGAGGAGTTCACTTGTGGAACCATTAAGCATTCGATTTAGCGGCTTTGGAGGTCAGGGAATAATACTGATGTCTGTAATAATGGGGACAACAGTAGTAACAAGGAATAACCTATATTCGGTTCAGACCCAATCATACGGATCTGAAGCACGTGGTGGACAATGTCAAGCTGAGTTAATTATTTCTCAATACCCAATAAACTCGCCTTCAACTCAGCAAAAGGATCTGCTTGTAGCGCTTTGTCAATCTGCTCTTGATAGATACATTTCAACTCTCAAGCCTGGTGGGGTTCTAATTATTGATCCAAAACTTGTATTCAACTATCCCGAGAAGGATTTTACTGTATATAAAGTTCCTGCAACTGAATCGGCAATACGGATCGGCAACCGTATAGCCGCAAACATGGTAGTCCTGGGATTTCTTCAGCCACTACTGAAGATTCCCAGCTCAGATGATGTGAAGGATGTTATTAAGGAGAATGTAAAAGAAAAATTCGTTGATTTGAACTTGAGCGCTTTTAATGAGGGTCTCGAAATTGCAAAAGAATTGAATCCTACATGGAGGTAACAAATGAAGCTATTCGAATTCCAGGGAAAGCAGTTATTTAAGCAATACGGAATACCAATTCAATCAGGAACTCTTATCTATCCGAACAGCTCTGTGGAAAATCTGGAGCCACCAATGGTTATTAAAGCCCAGGTTATGACCGGAGGAAGAGGAAAAGCAGGAGGAATAAAGATCTGGGATGGAAGCGAAAGTATCGGTGAAATTATTGAATCTATGTTCCAGAAAAGGATCAAAGATGAGGAAGTAAAGGCGGTATTGGCACTTACTAGTGTTGAAATAAAAGAGGAACACTATATTTCAATAACATTTGATAAAGAAAACTCAAAATATGCGATTATTGCCGGAATTTCTGGTGGAGTGGATATTGAGGAGCAGGCCTACACAAATATGAGTTCAATGATAGTGATGGATATAGATCCACTGTTGGGTTTGCAAGAATATCAGATTAGGCTGATAGCCAAGAAACTGAATATGGATGACTATGGGGCTTTTAAAAATATTATAATCGGTATGTACACGATGTTTCGGGATTACGATGCCTCTTTAGTTGAAATCAACCCTTTGGCTAAAACACCTGATGGGTTAGTTGCGGTTGATTCTAAGGTAGAAATTGATGAAAAAGCATTTTTTAGGAATAGATCTAAAATTGAGGATTTTGCTGAACAAATACATACTCTGGTAGGAGCGGATGTATTTTCGGCGAATGAAGATACTATTACCTATGTTCCCCTTTCTGGAGATGTTGGTCTTGTTTCGGATGGTGCTGGTACTGGACTATTGTCGTTGGACTTAATAGCGCAAAAGGGCGGCCAAATTGCCAATTTTTGTGAACTCGGGGGAATCACAAGTGCAGATGTTGTCTATAAGGCCTTAAAAAAAGCTTCTATGGATAAGAATGTAAAGTCATTGTTGGTAGTACTGATAGGTGGAATCAACCGCATGGACCATATGGCAGAAGGAATCGTGAGGTTCTACCAGGAGTCGTTCAATGATATTCCTATATATATCCGGATGTGTGGAACCTTAGAAGATGTCGGAAGAAAAATCATGCAGGACAATAACATTACAATTTATGAGAACCTGAACGATGCAGTAGAGGATGCAGTGAATAGAATAAAGGAGTAGCAATGTCTATTTTCATAAACACACAAACTAAAGTGCTTATTCTTGGAATTACAGGAAAAACGGGTAGTCTTCAGACGAAACTGATGAGATCTTATGGAACAAACATTGTTGCTGGGGTTACTCCCGGAAAGGGAGGTTCTCTGGTAGAGGGAGTTCCAGTATATGATTTTGTGAATGAGGCAATAGAGGAGCATCGCATAAATGCAGCAATAAGCTTTGTACCTCCAAAATTCTTCAAAGATTCTTGTTTAGAGGTAATAAAACATCATATACCTTTTTTGGTGACAACCACAGAGGGGGTTCCTGATCATGATGTTGTAGAGGTGCTTCGATACGCATCTTTAAACGGAACAACCATTCTTGGTCCCGGTTCCGCAGGATTGATAGCTCCTAATAAATGTAAATTGGGTTCACATCCTCCTCAAATGTATAGAGAAGGACATGTAGGGGTAGTATCAAAAAGTGGAGCACTGTCATATGAGATTGGCAAGACCCTTACTGAAAATGGCATTGGCCAGTCCACAGTTGTGGCTATTGGAGGAGGTCCTTTCTGGGGACTGACATCTACTGAAATACTGAAGCAGTTTGAGGCTGATGATGAAACTAAGATGATAGTAATGCTTGGTGAAATAGGTGGAAGCATGGAAGAGGATGCTGCAGAGATAATTCGACAGCATATAACAAAGCCGGTGGTAGCTCTTATAGTTGGGCAGTCGGCCCCGCAAGGACGTTCTTTCGGGCACGCAGGTGCAATTATTCAGGGGGATACGGGTACAGTCGAATCGAAGGTGACTGCTCTGAAAAAAGCTGGAGCGTATATTGCAAAAAACCCGATGGATATTGTTCGAATTATAAATAAATTAGAGGGTAATGGAGAATGAAGGTTCATATAGATACTAAGATTTGCAAAGGTTGTCAGTTGTGTATATACTACTGCCCAAAACATGTGTTTGAGACAGGAGAAGAAGTAAATGATAAGGGGTTTGTGATTCCAAAGGTTGTTTATGAGGACCTTTGCATCAATTGCAAGCTGTGTGAAATAAATTGTCCTGATCTTGCAATTTATGTGGAGTAGTTTTTTCACTTTTTAATTCATTTTAGATGTGCTGTTTGAGTAGTATTGATTTAGTCCTCTGAAAAAAGGTC
>CAZDFY010000184.1:0-1416 GCA_964504785.1 uncultured Sediminispirochaeta sp.
CATGCCTCTGTGCTTCAAATCCCACAGGATTTTAACCAGTAAACAAGGAAAAAGGTTCGAGGGCTCGCGGTAGCAATCCGTTCACCCATCCGAGGAACAGTCCATAGTTCGTTACGGGAATGTTGAGTCGATCAAAAAAAGCGAGTCTGTTCATGATAAATCTGCGGGTATTCATACAGGCGGCGCAGTGGATTATAAGGTCATACCCCATAAGCTCCTCCTCCGGTGGCAGACTCCGGGCAAAACCGAATTCCACATCCGCCTGTAGATGTCGGCGAAACAAACGGGGGATTTTCACCGTGCCGATATCATCCTCCTGTCGGTGGTGGGAGCATGATTCCATTACTAGCACCCTACCCCCGGGCGGAACAGATTGCAGGTGTTGAATCCCGCGGATAAGCTGGGAGAGGTCTCCCTTTTTACGGGCGAATAAAATCGAAAAGGAAGTAAGGGCCTGGTCCGTCGGGATAGATGCAGCCACCTGATGAAAAGCCTGGCTGTCGGTGATCACCAGCTTCGGTCGGACAGCCAGACGGTCATAAAAGGAACGCAGCTCATGCTCCTTTGCTACCATTGCGGCGCAGTCGCGGTCCAGCGCGTCTCGGAGGGTCTCTACCTGAGGTAAAATCAGTCTTCCCTTCGGTGCAGCAGAATCTATTGGTGTTACCAAAAGGACTACATCTCCCGGTGAGACAATACCCTCCAGGGGGCTTATCTCTCTTTTTACCGTATCTCGCAGAGAATGGAGTCCTTCAAGCAGCTCCGATATACCCTCTCCTGTCATATTATCTACAACCGCCGCTGAGACCTCAGGCGCCGAGACCTTTCCTGCTGAAACATCATTAGCTGAATTGCGGGCAGTTGAGCCCTCTTCCGCCGAGACCGCCAGTGGTGAAACCCCAGCCGCTGCATCCGCTTCAGCTGAATCGCGGACAGACGAAGCTCGTACCGGGGAATTTACCTCCTGAAGCCAGGCCATCTTCTCCCGGTCCATCCTGCGATCTCCGTAGGTTACAACAAACCGTACCGGAACCTCGGATTCACCATCATTCCCCTTTTCAGCCGCCCGACCCCGCAGCTTTTTCATCAATTCCCGTTCCTCTGATGCAGGGGCCTTATGCGCCGGGGTTACAAACAGGATTGCATCAGCTGCGGCGGTTCGTTTGAGACTCTGATCGATCCGGCGGACCCCCAGCTCGCCTTCGTCGTCCAAACCGGCGGTATCGGTCAGCATCACCGGTCCCAGGGGACCCAGTTCCATAGCGCGGGTAACCGGATCGGTGGTAGTCCCCGGGGTATCGGAAATAATCGACACCTCACGATCGAAAAGACGGTTCATCAAAGAAGATTTGCCGGCATTACGTATCCCGACCAGTACAATTCGCAGCCGCTCGGCATTCGGAGTTCCGCTCATAT
>CAZDFY010000184.1:1516-5269 GCA_964504785.1 uncultured Sediminispirochaeta sp.
ACTATCAATCCTACTATCAATCCCACTAAAAAACTCACTATCAAGTTTTTCACAAACAAAGTAGGCGGGAGTAAAAAAGATCATAAAGCCCCTCCAATATCGAATGAAAGTGTGCGTTCCAGCGGCATAATCCGTGAGGCAAGCTCGCCAATACCCTGGACCCCCCTCTCCTCAAGACAGATTTTACCCGGGTAGAGAAGGTAGTCCTTTTTACGGTTTGATGGGGTGATGTTCGGCATAAGCACATTCGCCCCGGCCATGATGGCCTGCTCGCGGCCCTCCGGCTCCAGCGAACCGGTGGCCGTCGTAGCAGGAATATGTGATTTCGGCAAAAGCAGGCGGACAAGGGCCGTTGCCCTGAGAGTAAGTTCAAGGGGCTCGCAGGGGGCATCCCGAAGGGGGGTGTGGAGGTGCGGAATAAAAGGCCCGATGCCAAGCATATCCGCCTGCAGCCGATAACATAAGAGGGCATTCTCAATACGTGTCTCTTCCGTCTCACCGGGCAGCCCGACCATGTAGCCGGTTCCCGTCATGTAGCCTATCTCCTGAAGGTCCCGAATCGCCGCCAGACGCCGTTCCAGGGTGCTGCCGTCGCGCAGGTACTGATGCAGCTGCGGGTCGCTGGTTTCAAAACGGATCAGGTAGCGGTCGGCCCCGGCCTTAAACAGTTCCGCATACCGCTGTTTCGAAAGGGTCCCCACACTCAGTGTAACCGCCGCCCGGCCTCGAGTGTAGCTCTTAATCCAGCCGATCAAAGCCTTCAGCCTCTCATCGCCAAAACCCGGGTCCTCTCCCGACTGGAGTACAAAAGTCCTAAGACCGCGTTTAAAACCTCTTCGTACAGCGGCCTTAATTTGATAATCAGAGAGACGGTAACGATGTACATGTTGATTATTACGGCGGATGCCGCAGTAGAGACAGTTGCGGGTACAAAAGTTTGAGAATTCAATGAGCCCGCGCAGGAGAATATCCCGGCCGTGATAAGCGGCGCATAGATCTCTTGCTCTCAAGGTGAGAGCCCGGGTCCCGGCGGATCGATACCATTCGACAATGCTCTTTTCCATCAGTTACATCCTCTGGAGCAGAAAATACGGTAGCTGCACCTTGAGGAAGGAAACCAGCCCGCCTCGCAGTGTCACCCTATGCTACCGTACTCTTCAGGGAGAATCAATATACTATCAGCAATTCTGATATACTACAGCACTCTTTCCTGTATGATTAACCCTTTTGTTTTTTTAGTTTCCTGTGGGGCGCTCTTCAACCTCTACTCTGGTGCTCTGTTTCTTCCCATTTCGATAGTAGCTAAGCTCGACAGTATCCCCGATGGACACCTCTTTTTCCATATATCCAACGAGGTCTTTATAATTTTCAACACTCTGTCCGTCGATGCCCACAATAATATCACCACCTACTAACAGTCGTCGGTTGCCGATCCGAATTTGGCGGCGTCCGCCGCGGATATCGGCCTCATCGGCAGGACCTCCGTTGAGGACCTGGACCACCAGAAGACCATGTTCTACAGGTACTTCCTGATCGGCCTTCTCAAGCAGTCGGGCTAAACCTGGAGACAAGTTCACCGGCTGGATACCGAGCCACGGATGGGGGTAACTGCCCTCTTCAATGAGAGATGTAACGACCTTGTCGACTGTATTGGCGGAGATGGCAAAGCCAATGCCGGCGCTGGCACCGCTGGGGCTGATAATGGCCGAATTTACACCTATTACCTCACCGTCCATGTTGAGCAGCGGTCCGCCGGAGTTTCCAGGGTTTATTGGAGTATCGGTTTGAATAGCTTCACTGATAAAACTGCCGTTGGGGCTTTTGATCATTCTGCCCAGAGCGGAGATCACACCGAAGGTAAGGGTGCGCTCAAAACTAAAGGGATTACCGAGGGCTACTACAAACTCTCCGACCTCCAGCTCATCGGAGTTACCCATAGGAAGTGGATCCGGCAAATGATCACTTTTAAGTTCCAGCACCGCCAGGTCGGTCAGCGGGTCGGTACCGACAATTTCCGCCTCATACACCTGATCTTCACCCAATGATACGGTGATAGTTTTCGCGTTTTGAACAACATGATAATTGGTTACTACATGGCCGGATTCATCATAAAGAAAGCCTGATCCGGCTCCCTTCTGGGTGGTGGGCATATTAAACATGCCGCGGGCAAGGGCTTTAGTGGTAATATTTGCCACTGATTGGTGGGTTTCCTGGTACACGTTTTTGACTTCACCCTGCACACCATCCGTTGAGTAGATTGTTTGCGCCGTTACGCCAATCGTCGGGGCCAGTAAAAGGCAAAACCCTATGAGCGGGGTGAGAATAAATTTTTGAAATCTTTTCATATTCATATCTTACTCCTCTCACCCTGAAAGTAATAAGAGAAGAAATTGATGTAAAATTTGATGAAGTTAAGAGCGCCGTTGTGCCTGTACGAGGCATTCAATTTGCATGCCCCCACGCCCTGAATGGCCATGATCAACCGGGTTCTTCCGGTTTTCGGCCTTTAAAATAGAAAAATCAGGTCCATCAAAACCGGGGCGTTGGTGCATGCCCTCCAGGACATTTACAATTTCCCGGGGTGTGTAGAGCACTTCCTGGGTTTGCGGCCCGCCGCTGCCGTGTTCAATATTGCTGCGGTCATGGCCGACCACCAACAGCATGCCCCCCGGTTTTACTGCTGCAGCGGCGTGTTGAAGGACCTTCTGGTAATCACTCCAGGGAAGGTGAAGATAAAACATACATACCAGATCGAATTGTGCCTGGGGCGGGGTGTATTCGGTTAGGTCACGGATCTCCCAGCGTACCGGCAGATCGAGTTCTCGGCTTAGCCTGGTGCCTTTTTTCACCGCTACCTCGGAAAAATCTACAGCGGTGATATCCCAACCCTGCCTGGCCAGGTAAAAGGAATTCCGTCCTTGGCCGGCAGCCAGATCGAGGGCGCTGCCGGGCTTTAAGTCGGCGGCCGCTTCAACAAGGATGGGGCTTGGATTTCCAGGACTCTCCCCATCTCTCTCAGTGTATTTTCGGTCCCATTTCTCTTTGCTCATAGGTAATCCTTTATAATATTCCAGTCGCGTATTCCAGCCGTGTGCTAAAAGGTTCTTGCTAAATTGCCCTTCGGGCGGTTTCTAAGGCCTCCTTGGCCGCGGCGGACAAAAACATCGCCTCCATCGCTATGGTTATATAACGGAATCCCTGGGATGCCCGGGCGGCGGCAGCCTCTCCGTTTACCACAAAAATACCGGCTGCTTTGCCGTGGTTTTCGCAGACCTGGATGATCCTGCGTTCAGCATCCTTTATTCGCGGGTCCTCAACTTGTCCGGGAATTCCAAGGGAGTGTGACAGATCGAAGGGCCCAAGAAAAATCACATCAACCTCGGGAACAGCGGCTATTTTATCGAGTTTTTCGAGGCCTTCAGCGCTTTCGCATTGGGCTATTACCAGGGTCTCCTCCCGGCTTTTCTTAAAATATGTGTCTATCGGCATAGCCCCATACTCGGCAGCCCGGGGCATGGCTAAGCCGCGCCGGCCCTTAGGGTAGTAATGGGCGGCTTTTGCGATACAGCCTGCCAATTCGGCTGAGTTCACCTGAGGCACCTGTACTCCCGCCGCTCCGATATCCAAGGAACGCAAAATGGTGGAATCCGAGGGTTCTGTCACCCTGACAATCGAGGGAACGTTGTGTACCTCCGCCGCCCGGATTAGGTGGGTCACTGTTTCAATCGACATTGCTCCGTGTTCGGTATCGAT
>CAZDFY010000185.1:0-5260 GCA_964504785.1 uncultured Sediminispirochaeta sp.
GGCACTGTTCCCAGGCACGAGGGCTTATACATGAAAGTGTTTTTTCAAATTCGAGCCCCGCTTCTTCAGCCGTTTATCGAAGTTCACAAGAAATGCAATCAGTGGAACCACCGAAGCAGAGGTAATTATCGACCAGCTGAAACTCAGCTCCCCATGAAAAAACAGCTGCAGGCTCCCTTCAATGCACAGGGTAAATACACCCACACTAATTAAAGCGGCGGCTAAACCTCCCAGGACCGACAACTTGAACCGACGTATAATCAATATACTGGCCAGCATCAGAATGCCGAAGGCCGCCACAAGGGGAAACGCCAAGCCCCAGAACCACGGAGTTCCCGAAGTGAACAGATCCAGCGCGTACAGATACACCGCCGCAAGGAGCACCTCTCCCAGTACCAGGACAAGGGGAACCCTTTTTAAGCGGGGAATCATAAAGATAGAAAGCCATAGGTAGCCAATCGAGATTAATGGGATCCGGGACCAAGTAACATCCATTCCATAGGCAAAATCGGTAGCGAACACCACCACCGCCCCTGCAAGAGATACAAATCCGAAGACCTCCTGGAACAAAACACGGACCTTCGCCTCGTGGGCTTCAATGACCGCCTCATTTTTCTCCAACTCTCTCTCATCGGGAGTATCGGCTGAACCACCCTCATCCAATACAGCCCCGCATAGCGGGCAATGGGTGTAGTCGGTTTCAATCTGTACCCCGCACTGTGTACATATAGGCATATTTACAACTCCTCAACTTTTACCGGTACTCCCCTTTCCGTCAAGTGAGTAAAGAACAGCCGTTCCAGTTCTCTACTCTCAATAACACTGGTAAAGGAAACCAGCAAATTGCCCTTGTAGGAAAGGACCCCACAAGCTTTCTTCATTACATGATTGGGATTCAAATCAAAATGTAGACTCTCTATACGCTCTTCCAGTGTGGGGGGCATCTCAACCCTTCCTACATTGGAAAGGACCCCTGAATGCAGGGCTTCTCCCAGGCGTGAATACACCGAAGAGATGACAAGATCCTTTACAAAAAGCGGCATAAACCGAACAAAGGGGTTTAATTCCGAGCCCACATTCCGGGAGATTTGCCGCCCAAGCTGCTTTTCGTTTTTCAGCAGCTGGATACTATGGTGCATATGCTGCAGAACCTCGGCAAAATCATACTCTCCGAGCTTCATATCCATCTCCGGCGAAAGATAAAGGGAAAAATTTCTCATTGTCTTTGAAGGTTTATAACGCCGCATATCCACTGGGACCTCAAGGCGAAGTACCGAGCTCTTTTTTTTAAGCCGGGAGTAAAAGCTGCTCCGTTGCTGCTGCTCCCGTTTATATATCTGTATCAGGCTGTACATATAGGTTGATGCCAAATATTCAGTCAGGGTAACCTTCTGCTCCCGGGCAAGCTGAAGAATTTTGTCCACCGGCATAGTAGCTTTCAAAATACGAAACCTGCGGCTTTTAGAAGGACGGCCTGGTACATGATAGGCGGGGGGAATTTTTTCGGGATGTATAATCCCCTTTTTAAAACTTTTTCGATGGGCGTCTTCAAACTCCTCCGGATGGGGACGCCCGTCAGGGGATAATATACTTGGATGTTCCTCTACCTCTCCCCCGCTTTGACGTACATATTCCGCGGCGAGGCTTACCAGAAACCGCATTCCTCCGTTTCCATCAGTTAAAATATGGGAGAAATCAACGGCGATCGTTCGCTCCCGGGCACTTACCCTTATTAAAGTAGCCGCCCGTTCCTTAATGGAGATAATCCTAGCGGGAACATTTCTCAACAATTCGACCTTCGGCACCACCTCGCTGCGCTGTAGATAATACCAGAAAAAACCCCTTCTCAGATGCACTTGGAAATAGGGAAAGCGGGGCATAATCCGTTCTAAAGCCCGCTGAAGCCACAACAACCGCACCGGCTCCTTCAAAGCAAAGGCCAGGCGAAACTCCGCCGGTGACTCCTCCGAGGCGGTTGAGGGATAGACTTTGGCGGCATTATCCAGCCGAAGCCAGTCATTCTGTAGTTCCGCTTCACTCATTGTTTTATTGTACACCCTTATGCCGCAATTTGTAAAAACCCCTGCAGAGGATCTTGTCCCAGTACAAAAAAATACAAAGCCGTTGCAAACAGGCCGTGAAATACTCCCAGGGCCCACACCGAACGGTAACGGAGGTACATAGCGGAGGTAAAACACCCCATAAAAAAGGTGGTCACCATCAGAAGAGGGACCGGTATGTGTGCAATCGAAAAAAGCAGTGCAGTGGGCAATACAATTAACAGGCGCGGCAGCCGCCCCCGGGCCATGCGGTCGAGGTTACCCGCCACCAGTACCACCAGCAAGAACTGTTGAATTACCCCCCAGGCCGGATACAACAAGAATATTACTCCCATATGCCAGTGAAGCAAAGCCTGACCGCTGGTAAATCCGTACACAATTGCCCCGGCCATCGCTACAAGGGTAACCGGAGCTACAATTACAGCACTTTGCCACAGGTTCTTTGAAGAAAAACCCCACGAGTGGATAAGTTCAGGCCGGCGACGAATCCGGGCAATAATGTAGCCTATCCATGCTCCGCCGGCAACCAGGGCAAACCACATATCCTGATTCAGCCAGTCGATAAACACAAATTTTCCGGCAGCGGACAACAAAACAGCCGCTACCTCGAAATTGGCCCAAATATCTTTATTAAAAAACTGCTCGGAAATTCGGCCTCCGATAATACCTCGTAAAATCTTTCTTACCATGATGGGCGGTGTTCCTCTTCTCTTTACTTTACTTTCAGAATTTCAATTACTACACTTAACTATATAGGAAGTTTCTTTATTCTGAAACAGTGGAACCGTAAAGAGAGGAAAAGAATGAAAAGTGAAAAAACTATTAAAGGTGAAGTATCGATTGTACTGGCGGGAGCTGCCGGTCAGGGAATTCAATCGATAGAAAAGATCCTGTCACATATTATTAAGGAAGACGGGTATCATGTATTTACCACTAGCGAATTCATGTCCCGGGTGAGGGGAGGAATGAACTCCACTGAGATTAGGGTCTCCTCCCACGGCGGCCATGCCTATGTGGATAACATAGATATCTTCATTCCCCTTAAAAAGGGGCTTACCCCCTTCCTTGAACAGAGGATCAACGACGAGACAGTTATAATCGGTGAAAAAGAAGAGCTGGACTATGAACAGATAATTGATGTTCCCTTCTCCGCCATAGCCAAAGAGATCGGAAACAAAATCTATTCAAACTCGGTGGCCCTTGGACTGATAGGGGGGCTGCTTGGCTTAAGCGAAACCCTAATGAACGAACATATAGTAAAAGTATTCTCTGCCAAGGGTGAAGAGATAGTAGAGAATAACCGCAGGGCCCTGCAGGAGGGATATCGCCGGGGAAAGGAACTCGGCAGCACTTACAAAATTGAAATATCCAAAAACAATCACTCCTCGGAGGCACCAATGCAGGGGCAGACAATGCTGCTGAGCGGCACCGATGCGGTAGCCTTGGGGGCTTTAGCCGGGGGCTGCAATATGATCAGCTCCTATCCTATGTCCCCCTCAACGGGAGTTTTAGTTTCTCTGGCCGGCTATGCCGAAAGAATGGGCATTGTTGCGGAGCAGGCGGAAAGCGAAATCGCCGCCATCAATATGGCCCTCGGCGGCTGGTACGCCGGCGGACGTGCAATGATTACGACCTCCGGCGGGGGCTACGACCTGATGACCGAAGGAACAAGCCTGGCGGCCATAATAGAAAGCCCGATGGTCTTTCATATCGCCCAGCGTCCCGGCCCTGCCACCGGCCTGCCTACCCGTACCGGCCAGGAGGACCTCAATTTGGTCCTGTACGCCGGCCACGGCGAGTATCCCCGGGTAGTCCTGGCCCCTGGCACCACTACCGAGGCTTTTGAATTGACCAGACAGGCCTTTGATATTGCCGACCGCTTTCAGGTCCCCGTGTTTATCCTCACCGACCAGTATTTGGTCGATTCCTTCTTCGACACCCCCCGCTTTGAGATTGATGAAACCCAGCCGGTCAATCACATTGTGAAAACCGACGCCGATTACCGTCGCTACCAGCTGAGGGGCAAAGACACGGAAGGGGTAAGTTCTGATGAAAGCGGCCTCTCCCCCCGGGGGATTCCCGGCTACGGAGAAGGTAGAGTGAGGGTAGACAGCGATGAACATACCGAAGAGGGTTTTATCACCGAAGATGTACTTGGAGTACGCCCCCCTATGGTTGAGAAGCGGCTGTTCAAAAAGCTCCGCCTCTTGGAGGAGAATGCCCTGCCCCCGAAACTGATCGGCTCTACAGATTACTCCACCCTGGTGATATGCTGGGGATCAAACAGAAACGCCGCCGCAGAAGCCCTGCAGAAAATCGGGTCCGACAAAATCGCCCTGCTGCACCTGCCCCAGCTGTTTCCGCTGCACCCCAGCGTTGCCGAGTATCTGGAGCGGGCCGAAGGTACCTGCGTTGTTGAGAACAACGCCACCGGGCAGTGTGCCGATCTGCTGGAGCATGAGACCGGACAAAAAATCGATGAGAAGATTTTAAAGTACAACGGCATTCCCTTTTCAGTCGAAGAACTGCAAGAAAAAATTGAAAAAATAGCGGGAGTTCACAATGAGTAATGTATCTTATCTAAATAACAATACCGAAATTGCCTGGTGCCCGGGCTGCGGTAACTTTGCCATACGCAAAACAATGGACCAGGTGTACCAGGAACTGGGCATCGACAAGCAGAAGCTGGTAATGGTAAGTGGTATCGGTCAGGCACCAAAATCACCCCACTACCTGGATGTCAGTTTTTTCAACGGCCTTCACGGACGGTCCCTGCCGACTGCCACCGGGGTCAAACTGGCAAACCCCGAACTGACGGTAGTGGTGGAAAGCGGTGACGGCAACGTCTACGGCGAGGGGGGCAACCATTTTCTGCACGCCCTGCGCCGCGACATTGACATAACCGTGATAGTCCACAACAACATGGTCTACGGCCTCACCAAGGGCCAAGCCTCCCCAACCTCACGCAAGGGCTTTCAAACCCCCGTCCAGACCACCGGGGTCCTACTGGAGCCCTTTAACCCTCTGGCAACGGCCCTGAGCCTGAAGAGCGGCTTTGTAGCCCGGGCCAACGCCGCCGACTCCGAGCAGACCAAAGAGGTCATCAAGGCAGCTATCCGGCACAAGGGTTTCTCGCTGGTGGACCTGTTTCAGGTCTGCGTCTCCTTCAACAAAACCAACGACTACAAGTGGTTCAAGGA
>CAZDFY010000186.1:0-5205 GCA_964504785.1 uncultured Sediminispirochaeta sp.
CCCGGGGGGGATAACTACATATCCTCGGGCTGTAGTCTCAAAAAATCGTGAAAGCAACAATTTCTAATTTGACTGGATAAAGTATCCCGGTCAATCCTCTACAGGAAATCGAAGGGTAAAGACAGTATTCGGTTTCTTCCGTAATTCTATCGTTCCGTTTATTTGTTGTACCAGAGAAGAAATTAACTGCAGGCCCATTGTTTCTGGGTTTTCCAGCCCTATCTCTTCCGGAAAGGGATTACCAGTGTTCGAAAGAGTGAGAATATATTGATTTTTTATGGAATCTTTGGTCATTTCGATTGTGAATCGAGCTTTCTTGCTGGTGGTAAAACCATATTTTATTGCATTGGTAGCTATTTCGTTTACTACCAACCCTAAAGGTATAGCAGTCTTTGTCGATATACTTGCCTCTTCTATATTATTAACAACCTCGACAGCAAGTTCAGATGTGGAATAGAATAAAGACTCTAAAAGTTCTTGAAAGTATTCCTTCACCTCAATCTGTTCAATATTTTTCTGCTGGTAGAGTTTTTCATGGACCGACTTGATTACCTCTATTCTATTTTTTAAGTCGGTCAGATTGCTCTTTGTTTCTATTTCCTTTAGGCTAACGAGTGAAGATACCATGGCGAGATTGTTTTTTACCCGGTGGTTGAGTTCCTTCATAAGATAATCTTTTTCTTCAAGTGAGCTTCTTAACTGATTTTCAAGCTGGTACTTGTGTAGAATGATACTATACTGATGGACTATTCTTTCAACTAAATTTGTGTCGTTTTTCAACTCCGATGGTTTTCTACAGAAGATATGAATGGCGCCGACTAGTTGTTTATCTTTCATGACCCCGATGGCATAGGTCTCTTTTATTCCGGCAATCTTCTGTAATTGTTTTGCCGTAATGGACGGAAGTATTTTGGAGGAGAGTTCAATTATTCCTTCCTTGAGGCATGTCAATTTACCGGAATAAAACACAGAATTCATTTTTTCTTCAATTTCATATTCTTTTCCTAAAAGTTTATATCCAAATATGGTCGCAATTCGGTATAAAAGGCCATCTTCAATCCCCTTTATGGTTTCGATCCTTACCTTTGATTTCGTTTCATCAACAGAAAGATATATCACATAAGCTTCCGGGTACATTGAATGTAATTGTGTTGCAATATAATCGTACAATCCTTGCCTGTTAGTTATTTCGAGCATCTCATTAAAGGTAGTGTTAAGCAGGATTTGCTCTTCTTCAAGTTTCTTCTGTTTTGTAATATCGCGAAATTCAACAACCCGCACCTGGTTTCCTTTGTATAAGATTTGTTTTCCATGGAGTCGAACTGGGTAAATTGAATTATCCTTTCTGATTCCTGCTGCTTCATAGGGTTCTTCATATTTGGAGGTGATTTTCTCCATAACAAAATCCCGCCAATCAGGAGCAATAAGTAAAAGTCCATCCATCCCTACCAATTCATCATAGGAATAACCGGTAATATCAGACAGGCCTTGATTGCAATCAAGAATCACTCCTTTGTCATGTATGGTAATTCCACCGAATGAAGCGTTATGCAAGATCTGGAAACGCTCCTGGCTTTCTCGTAGTTCTTGTTCTGTTTGTTTGAGTTCCGTGATATCTATCACCAGGCCGGCAACTTTTAATGGCTTTCCTTCTCTGTCTCTTTCTGTTATCTGCCCGTAATCATGGAACCATAGGTAACTGCCGGTAGAAGTCTTTATTCTATATTGGATATCGTATTTTTCTCTCTCTCCATTGAAGTGGAGGCTCATTGCGTTCATTGTTTTTTCATAATCATCGGGATGAAGCAGGTTTGTAAAATCCTGATAATGGTGAAACTGCTCTTGATCATACCCAAGCATGTCCGTTTTCTTTTTATTAAACCGTACCTCTCCGGTTTTTACATCCATCTCCCACCATGCAATATTTGCCGCTTCCATTGTTAGTTCTAGGCTGTTCGCATACTCTTTTATTAGATTCTCGGACCTCTTTTGCTCGGTAACATCGGTAGTAATTGACTGAACACTAGGGCGGTCGTTGTTTATTATTGGAATATAGGTTGTATGAAAATATTTTCCGCTTCGCTTATCCTCTAATGTTTGAGGCTCTCTGGTTTCAATCGCTCTTTGACTGACTTCTACTCGCGCTTTTAATATTTCAGGGGGAATAAATTCGTCTATTTTTTTACCTATAACATCTTGTAGTGAAGTACCGAGATTCTTTGCCATTGCAGGATTACAGCTGATAATCTCATGAGTATCTACATCGGTCTCCATTATCAGGTTAGGAGAGCTATTTATTAATCTCTTGTATCTGTCTCTGCTGTTCTTAAGTTCGGTAATATCATGCATGGCAATGACGGCACCGTTTTTTCTCCCATTTTCATCCTTGATTTGCTGTCCGCTGCAACTCAATAAGCTGGAAGTATCCTTCTTGGGTTTGACGATTATTTCCAGGTTATTCACATCTTCACCCTGTAATGCCCGAAAAAGGGGAATATCCTTTGTCGCGAGGGGAGTTTCCCCGTCGGGATAGTAGAGGTCATAATATTCCGCCCATCTCTCAGCGGGAATTTGTTTTTCAGGTAGCTGATGAAGAGTACGTGCCGATTCATTAAAACGGGTGATTTCGCCATTTTTGTTGCAGATAATAACTGCTTCCTTGATATTATCGAGTACAGAAGAGAGAAAGAATTGTTCTCGCTTAAGGGCATCCTCCGTTTGTTTTCGTTCAATAAGATAGCCCAGAGTTTCCGCTGCTGTTTGAATACGTTCTTTTGCATAGTCAATAATAAATTGGGGGCGTGGTTTATATGCCTCTGCCTGTTTTTTCAATTCATCAAAGGGAATCTTGTATCGTTCAGAGAGTGTGTTGAGCTCCGTTTCTCCTGTTGGCGGGTTTCCATACCCAAAGTTCATAGCTCCCACAATCTCACCGTTGGCTCGAATAGGAACCGCGTACATTTTGATGCCGCCGAGGCATTCAATCTCCACCGGCCCGTCTGCTTCCATGGCTAGATAGCAATCTTTCCAGCATGACTCATGGCAAAGCCACTTCCCGCTCTCCAGTGCTTTCTCGTTGTCTTCGGTTCTGCATAGCCGGCGAGAGGCAGAGTCCATCAATTGGCACCAACCGGAGCTGAATATACCCAGGGCATAATCTCCGTTTTTTTCATAAATGGCAGTAGAGGTATCGAGTAGATCAAGATATTCAGAGGCAATACCCCTAAGCTGCTCCTTCCCAACAGAGCTGAGAATCAGACCGTCCTTATTGAGCTCGCTCACATCACCATATTCCGGAAAATAATCCTCTTTTCTTGAAGATTTGTTCGAGAGCATCCATTCAATAGAACGCAAGTTCTCTTCTGCTTGTCTTCTCTCTATTACTCGTCCCAGGCGTTCTGCAACTGCATCCAGGAGTCTACTCTCCTCCTTCGTAAATGGCCCTTCATCTATGGTGGGTCTTTCGTCGAGATAACAAACAGTAATTTTTCCCGATACAACATTCTCAACAATTAAATCGCTGCTCATTATCCATTGTGATTCTGAGAATTTTGTGCTCTGGAATGTTTTGTTATTTAAGGTAATTTTACATCGACAGGTCTCCGGGTAACGCCATGATTGTTGAACTATCTCTGCTGTCTGTTGCAGGATATAACTTAAGGAGGCCTTAGGCTTCTCTACGACCTTCGCTATGCTGTAGAGGCAATCGAGTTCTTTCACATGTTCTCTTAGCTGCAGGTCCTTCTCGTATTCTTCAGTTACATCGCGAAAGACGAGTACAACCCCATTGATATTCCCCTCATCATCCTCGATAGGTGCAGCGCTGTCTGCAATCTGATACTCATTCCCTTCTTTAGAGATAAGTACCGTGTGATTCGCCAATCCTAGAATCTCCCCATTTTGTAACACTTTTTCTACAGGGTTATCGACAAGATTACGAGTCTCGGCATTAAGTATGTGAAAAACCTCATTCAACTTTTTCCCATATGCAAAATCAGCGGACCAACCCGTTAACTTCTCTGCAACAGGATTCATTCTTACAATATTACCGTCAATATCTGTGGATATTACCGCATCTCCAATTGAGTTGAGCGTGATATGTGCATTCCTTTCACTTTTTCTCAAATCCTGTTCTAACAGTTTCCGTTTGGTAATCTCTCTGGAGACAACAATAACCCGCTTTTCAGTCTCATTCTCAACAAAGGGAACTAGGAAATTTTCGTACCATGAGACAATACCCTTGTTACCTGCGGCACGGTGCTCAAACTTTTGTACAGTCCATGTTTCGAGACACTCTTTTTCCTTTTGCTGAAACAACTGCGTTGATTCTTCAGACATATACTCATAGGCACTCGTTCCAATTACATCCTCTTCTGAAAATCCTTCAGCATACCGATTCATATAGAGAAATCTTCCCTCTTCATCATGAATCGCGATAAAATCCGGATTGTTCTCTACAAGGGATCGCCATTTTTGCTCACTTTCTTGCAATTGACGATCCGCTTGTTGTTGTTTGAGAAAGGACCACATTTTGTCATACATAATGGCCAACGCATCGGCATCAGCGTCATTGTATGGAAGTGTTTTATTTGCAACTGCCCCCACCGCGACAATCTTGGTCTCATGAAAAATCGGTACACAGAGGAAACGTTTTATGGGGACATGTCCCTTTGGTGTTCCGTGTTTTGAAGCCCTGGTGCTGTTCTGATAATCGTTTATTATGATAGGCTTTCGTTCCCGTATGCAATCTCCCCAAATACCTGCTTTTTCTATGGAAAACTCAAGAGGTTTGTCTGTTATAGAACATTCTTGCATCGCTTCTGTAGACCACCTGTGAATAGTCATCACCGTTTCATCTTTCTCAATAAGTCCGGAGAATGCGAATTGACTGTTCGTTATTTCAAGGGAAGCGTGAAGAACATAATCAAGAATGTCGGGCTGAGAGAGATCAATCTTATCATACATTTCTAAAAGGTGTGTGTTTCGCTGTTCATCGATTCGTTTTCTCTCTTCAATAATTTCTATGTGTTCCTTGAGTCTCTCTTTCTCCTTTTTCAGTGCTTCTTCACGCTCTTTTATCTGTTGGTTTGCCTCAAAGAGTCTAAAAGCCATTTTAATTGAAGCCAGCACTACTGTCTCTCCAGAGTTCTTAACAATATATCCATAGGAGGTAATGCCCTCCGTCTTTTCAACAATTTCTGGTTC
>CAZDFY010000187.1:0-5015 GCA_964504785.1 uncultured Sediminispirochaeta sp.
TTTCATACAGCCTCCTTTGACTTTCCCCGTTAAAATTGATCTAAATTCAGATACAATTTTCAAGTTAAATATCATAGTACGATATTAAGACCGATTTTATATGCTGTCAAGAGTTTTTTTGACTCAAAATAGTGTTTTTCATTTTGCTATTATTGTAATACGATATTTGACTTTTTTTCTTCAACGCGCTACACTACACTCAAATGAATCTCACCGACAATGAAAAAAAAATAATTACCCTCCTCTCTTCCGCTTACCCGAAGAGTAAAAAGGATATTACCAGGGAATGCGGAATCGGCTGGGCAACTGCTGTAAAGATGGTTTCCAGGCTCGAGGAAAAGGGCATCCTAGAGTGCGTGGGCACCGGGATAATGGAGCAAAACGGCGGCAAAAACGCCTATGTGTATCAGCTTGCCCACGACTTTCCGCTCTCAATCGGCATCGACGTAGAGTATCTCAATACCAATCTCATTCTGCACAACCTCAAAGGCGACGTACTCGGATCATTACACTACAAAACACCGATCAAACCGGGTATTGATGAATTAAAAGCCTTTTTACGTTCCTGCATTGAGCACTTCCTTGAAGAACATCAGGCCTATCGTAACAATATCATCGGTATCGGAATTGGTATGCCCCTTTGGATTCTCAATGATACCCAGCGCAGTTTCGATGAAATCGCCGATCACTTGGCATCCTGCACAACTCTGCCGGTACAAATTGAAAACAACATTCATAATTACGCGATTCATGAAAAGTGGCACGGGAAGGCCTTCCCATTCCGAGATTTTGTAATAGTAACAATTCGAAACGGCCTCGGCTCGAGCATTTTCTTAAATGGCCGAATTGTAAAAGGTGCCCAGGGAGTTGCCGGTGAAATTGGGCATCTGCAGATGGATGAAGAGGGACAGCTGTGCCATTGCGGCAAGAGCGGTTGTCTTGAAACCCTTATAAACCAGAACATTCTCTATACGGAATACATTCAGCAAGTTCTGAATGAACGTCTGAATCCGGAAGCCTTTACCGATGAGCGTAAAATTGCGGAAGGTCTGACCGACCTTATGACACAGGTTAAGCGGGGCAATCCCGCAGCTATGAAAATAGTAGAGCAGCCCGTCCGTTACCTTTCGATCGGCATTGCGGCGCTTACCCTCTTACTGAACATTCCGACCATCTTTATCGTTGCCCACTTCGGAGAAAACGGCGATGCAATCCTTCCGCTCATCGAACAGGAACTTCGCCGCCAGGTAGTCCCTAACACTGCCATCGATCTGCACTATCTGCCGTTACAGGAGCTCAGTTTTACCAAGGGTGCATCCCTGCTGAACTTCAGCGGCTATTTTACCGACGGGTGAGGCGCCTCAACAGCTGCACCCGCCCCGGCACAGCCGGCCAGCATCACAGTAAGCATAGTCGTGTAATGCTCTGCCCCTGCCGGAGCGGCTCCACCTCTTCCTCAGGCCATCAGAGCCGCCAGGCAAGCCCCGCCACACAGCCCTGACCTCACCTTCTGTCCGCCGATCTGCGGCCGCGCAGCTCGTACTTCCACTCGTATCGCAGGGCCTTCAGCAGGCTGAAGACCATGCACACCATTACAAACGTAAACGGCAGGGCGGCTACAATCGCCATCCGCTGCAGTGCCTCCAAGCCGCCGGACATCAGCAGTATCATGGCGGCAACAGACTGCAGGATTCCCCAGGTAAGCTTCTTCGACATCGGAGGATTTAGGTCTCCATTGCTGGTCATCATGCCAAGCACAAAGGTAGCCGAGTCGGCAGAAGTCACGAAGAATACACTCAGCAACAGTACCGCAATCAGGCTCAGCACGTTGCCGAGGGGCAGATAGCTAAACATGTCGAAGAGCACCGTAGTCACATCGGAGACCGCCGCCGCGGCCAAATCAACGCCGTGGTTCAGTTGCAAATCAAGGCCGGTGGCCCCGAATACCGCAAACCACAAAAAGGTCAGCAGAGTCGGCACCAGCAGTGCCCCGGAAATAAACTCACGGATCGTCCGGCCCCGGGAGATACTGGCGACGAAGAGTCCCACAAAGGGAGACCAGGAGATCCACCAGGCCCAGTAAAACAGGGTCCACGATTTGGTCCACTCGTAGCCTTCAAAGGGATTGGTCGACAGACTCAAATTGACAAACTGCGACACATATTCGCCGATAGTAGTGGTAAACACATTCAGAATATAGGAGGTAGGCCCGACCACGAATACAAAGGCCAGCAGCAAAATCGCCACCAACACATTGGTTTTGCTCAGAATCTGAATACCGGTATCCAGGCCGGTCATGCTTGAGATCATGTACAGTACCGTGACCACCGCAATAATGATGAAGGTGACGGTATCGGTGGTCGGCACTCCGAATACCGCGTTCAGGCCGCCGTTGATCTGCAGCGCCCCCAGACCAAGAGAGGTCACAATTCCGAATACCGTGGCAAACACCGCCAGTACATCGATCATGCGGCCGATCCCACCGAAAACCCGATCTCCCAACAGAGGATAAAAGGTATTTGAAATCAGAGGCGCCATCCCGCGGCGGAAAGAGAAGTAGGCAATCGAAAGGCTCATCACAATGTAAATGGCCCAGGGTTGAATGCCCCAGTGGAAGAAGCTGCGCACCATTGCGAATCCCGCCGCCGTGCCGCTGCCGCTTTGAATGTACTTCGGAGGGTTGGCAAAATGGCTCAACGGCTCAGAGACTCCCCAGAAAATAAGCCCGATCCCCATACCGGCGGCAAAGAGCATGCTGAACCAGGAAAAATAGCTGTACTGGGGCTTCTCGTTATCCCTGCCAAGCTTGATCCGGCCGTACTTGCTGAAGGCCAAAAACAGACTAAACACTACAAAACCAAAGGCCGCCAGCAAATAGGCCCACCCGAAATGCTCAATTATCGCCCCGTGCAAGGCGGCACTCAACTTATCCAGCTGCTGCGGAACTACAATTCCGAGTCCAACAAAAGACACCACCAGCACCAGCGAAACGACAAAAACCGTTGTTCCCTTTTTCATACCTTACCCCCCAGGTCACGAGGAATAATCAGCACCGAGCAGGGGGCGTTGTAGCTCACCTCTTCCGCCGTCGAACCCAGCACCGGGCCCATACCGCTTGTTGTATCCGCTTTGCCCAGCAGTACCACGTCCGCCGGAAGCCGCCGGGCAATCTTCACAATCTGCCGCCGCGGGGAACCGAGCACCGAAATCTGCCGCCCCTCCGACTCAGTTAATCCACTCTGCCGGAGCGTCTCTTCCAGCTGCGCAGCAACCTCATCCCGGCGCTGCTGCTCAACCACCGGGTCGGGGGCCCTTCGGCCTACATACAAAAACACCACCTCGTCCGGCTTAAACTCCTTGCTCCGGATATACTCAATAATGACATCGTTTTTCCACTGCAGCGACGTCGGATACAGTACCCGGTATATCCCGTCAGCCTCCGCCCGCCGCGTAGCCTGTTTGTGTACAAAAACCGGAATATCGCTCTGGCGAATCACATCCTTCACCGTACTCCCCAAAATCGCCCGCTTCAACCAATTCTTCCGCCGAAAGGCAAAACTGATATAATCCACACCCCGATCCTCGGCCGCATGCACAATCTCCATTTGCACCGAGCCCGGGCGCAGCGCCGTCTCCACAGTAACACCCAACGCTCCGATCCATTCGGCCGCCAACGCCAGCTTCCTGCGATGGTGCTCCCCCGCCGACCGCGTATCCGCTCCAACGTGCAGCAACACCGCCTCATCCGTACCCAGGGTCTTCAAAAACCCTCCCATCTCCTTCAAGCGGTCCCTCGACTCGTGCAAATTCAGCGGAATCAACACCCTTTTTAGCATGCAACCTCCCAACAGACGGTTTTTTTTATCTTCGGAGCCCTCCACACAAAACTATATAAGAAAGGCCGAATTTTCATCCGGCCTATTAAAAGAAATTTATTTTTAAAAAATGCTCATTGCCTAGCCCCTCTCAAAACTGTCACCACCGCCTCCCCCAATGAACAACGGCCTTGAATTGAAGGGGTTCGGCGAAGGAAGATCGCGGGACTCTCACTAGAGAGCGTAGGAACTACCCCTTACCCTTAACCGGCACTTGAATCTCAGTAAGCCACTCCTGCGGATCCTCCCGGTTCCAGATGCCGTCTAGGTAGGACTCCCTTGGATTATCTACAACCTCAAAACCGTTCTCGTGTATCCAGGTAAAAAGACGATTGTAGGTCTCCCTTAGAGTATCGTAGGGCCCTCGGTGACGAAGACAGGCCGCCTCCGGCACCGAAGGAATAGACTTAAATTTGACCTTCTCCGATTCCCGGCAAGGAGCCTCGACTGCCTCACAAATCTCAACATCGATATCGCTCTCCCGATACTCTCCATCATGATAGATTGTAAAACAGTACGCCGGCTCCCGGCACACCGCCCCCACCGACTGCATGTACTCCCCCATCTTCGGGACAATATCAAAATATGCATCATAGCCCGGCACTACCGTGCGCATTGACGCTACAATGACTTCGGGCAACCCTTTTATCTCTACGTGTTCGTTCATTTTTTCTCCTCCTTGGAGCTGTAGAATATACTCCCGTACCTTTTCAAGCTGTGTCTCGGTCTCTCGAAGCTGCCGGCCCAGCCGTTGTTCTTGACGCTGCAGCACTCCGATAAAATCTTCTGTCCCCTCCATGGCCTCTTTAATCTTATCCAGGGACAGCCCGAAAGCCTTGAGCTTGAGAACCATCCTAATATACGGCAGTTGTCTGCCGCTGTAGTAGCGATAGCCTGTCCAATCATCTACACGGTCCGGCTTTAAAAGACCGATTCGATCATAATGACGTAAGGTCTTGGGAGTAATCCTGTTAATCTTTGAAAATTCTCCTATCGAAAACATATCCACTCCTGCGCAAGAGATTATCTTGAGTATAGAGTTTGCCCTAAGGGAAGAGTCAAGAAAAATACAAGAAAACTATTTTTTTTAATCAAGATATGAGAATTCTACGTAGAAAAACTAACTTACCGATATATATG
>CAZDFY010000188.1:0-4945 GCA_964504785.1 uncultured Sediminispirochaeta sp.
ATGTTTTATAATCGGCAACGAGCACAGAAACTATTGGGATATGTGAGTCCTCTGGAGTACCTAAGGAGATGGGAGAGGAACCAGCTATCGAACGTCGCTTAAAAAAGTATATAGTTGGAAGTCAAAAACTGGATTTAAAATTTTAGAGCAAGTATACATTTTAAGTTTTAATGAGAGATTCTATACGAATACAGTACGCACAACAGGAAGCCCAACCCCGGCAAGTTCGGGATCCCAAGGGGTTGGACTATTCATTATCTCACAAAACTATTCCACGGCTTGGGTGAATGTGTCGAGTTAGTTCTGAGTATTCGAAGCGGCTTTCCGGAAGGCGCTTGGTGTAGATCCGGTAAGTTTCAAGAAAACCGTATTAAAGGTAGATTTTGATCGAAAGCCACTGTCGAAGGCAATTTGAAGGATAGATAGATTGCGGCTATCAATCAGGAGATTCTGGGCCCTTTCTATGCGAAAGGTATTGATATAGTCGGAAAATGATACCTTCAATTTGGTATTGAGAATTTCAGAAAGCTGATGAGGATGCACTCCCAAAGGCTCACTGAGCAGCTGTATTGTCAGGTTTTCGTTCAGATAATACTTTTCTGTATCCATAAGCTCGTTTAGACGATCGATTGTGTGCTTAATGTCGAGTCCAACTAATCTGGATTTAGAGTATTTTGCCTTTTGGACCTTCTTCTGTAAGTCAGAAAACTGTTCTGGATGGTAGAAATAATAGAAGAACACTATAAGGGATAGATACGTACCGGCCAACAGGGTAAAGGAGTAAGCCTCGGGTAGAGGTATCAGGATGATTGCTGAAAAGCAAACCGACCATATCATCCAGGCAGAGGAGTAGAGGATCGCAAAGACAATAGTACTATCATACTTGAGATTTCCTCGCTTCAAGAGAAGGAGGGTCTGTAGAAAAAAGAGTCCAATACAGAAGAGGAGCCACAATTCAATGGACCGGTCGAGCACAAAATAGATACGATCGAGAAAAGAGTTTCCTGAAGTGTAGAGGGGAATCTGCAGCAGTTTATCCGCTGCACTGTGAGAAAAGTATGGAACCAAAGCAATGGTAGCGAGTATGAAAGGTACAAAGAGTAAAAAATGCTGCCTTTTTATCTTGAATTGCCTATCAATCATATTTTGTAGGAGAAGGTAGAGTAGAGGCGGCAAGAGATACTCGGTCGGATAGGATATGTACAGGGTATGTGGGAAACTATGATAGAAACCAGCATGAAAGAAGATATCCGCCAAAATGTTGAATGCGGCTATACTGAAAGCGGCGGACAATAAGTAATGAATCTTTCTTTTATCACCTTTAAGCAGCAGGACTGTCCCGAAAGTAAATAGGGTAATGGCATTTCCCGCAATTAATACGTTGATAATGATCTCTGAATTAATATCCACGTGAATTCTCCCTCAAAATGAGTATAGCAGAATACTCATGTTCCTATCACTTTTTTAAAAAAAAGTTCAGAATTATATCCCCGGACGATTTCTCTGCTAATTTATAGCATACTCCCTCATGTTAGTACTTGAAATGAGCAAAGGGGATATATGTATGGTAAAAAAGATCGTGTCCAAGAAACTTTTAATTCTTGCAACTACGGGTATTTTGTTGAGCTCCTGTGCATTTTTCGGCCTAGGCTCCGACTCTAATGGGCCTAACGATTCCAGTGATACTAACGATCCCATTGATAACAGTACTGCCAAGTCAATCCTACAAAGCCTTAAGGTAAATGAAGTCGATAATCCTACTGACCTTAAAACAACCCCCGTCGGTGGCGGGGACCAGGTGGTCATCGATGCTCCGGACGAATGGCACCCTTTGAAAAAACCTTACTCGGTTTTTTCTCCCAAGACTGAGGTCATGCAGATTGGTATTCCCCACGCCGGGGCCAACCAGGCCCTTTTCGAGGATTCATCAGAGGCCTACAATGCCTCCTATCCAATTCCCTCCGGTAACCCCTGGGTCATCGACCAGACAAAAGTGAGCACCGCCGCCGATCTTGACGGTGATGGTATTGATGAGATTGTGGTGCTCTACACAATGTACGACCCGGATGATGAGGACCCTGAAGACCGCTACGCCGGCTTGATGATGTACAATGATGGTTCTTTTTCCGAGACCTACACAATTCCCACCACCGGCGCGGACTCCATTCAGGTCTCCACCTATGCCGATAATGTATATAATGATGGGCGTGAAGCTTTTTTTCCCCATTGGCGTTTAGAGTCCGCTGATGTGAATAATGACGGAATCGATGAGCTTCTTTTTACCAATTACAAGACTCTGCGTATTATGAGTGTCCCCGCCGATGGAAGCTCCCTGCAGGTGCTGGATAAAAAAGCGTTCGAATATCCGGTCAGTTCTTTCACGGGTGGTGATTGTGACGGCGACGGAAAGGACGAGCTCCTGGTAGTTCTTGAGGGAGGCCGTTTCGCCCTTTACGATTCATCAATGGACAGTCCCCTTCTATCCCCGGAGTTTACCAATCCTGGTGCCTGCGACTTCGCGGAGGGGGCCTTCGGTGATTTTGACGGGGACAATATTGATGAAATTGCCATTGTTCAGGTGGCCGGATCTGATAACACTAGCACCTTGATGAGTTACAGATTCGATGGGGGTACCCTTACCGAGGTGGCCGGTCCGGAAGAGCTAACCCTTAACCTTCTTTTTCCCTTCCAATGGTCTTATTTATCTGGTGTTCACCCTTTGCCCCAGGCTGTGGATCTTGACGGCGACGGTTCCTATGAACTGTCCGTCGGTGCCGCAGTTTTTAATAATGTACTTGAATCATTTGGGAGTGAGAATCGAGCGAGGTTCGAGCTGCCGATCAGTACAGATGATGAAATATTGGCCCATAAATGTATAGGTGATGTAAACGGCGACGGCCAGGAGGATATCATCTGCCATACATGGCTTGAAGGATCTTTTGAGAGTAATGTGGAAATCCTCCAGGCGTATGGCATCGGCGAAACTGATGATTGGGATGAGGTAAATGCATTGGAGAATGCGGAATATATCAATAGTAATACCGGTTCAACCAGGTACCAGGCTCTTTCCAACACCTCCCTTGTCGTGGGCAACTTCGACGACGATTCGAACCGGGTTCGCTACACGGGACACGAGTTGCAGTTCACAAATCCCATTGTAATCGCCACCCTCGCTTCGGCGCCCTACTACAGCGATATTGCCGCATCCGATGATTCATATAACTATGCAAGCTGGCAGACCACCTTCGGCAAGACGACTGCATCAAGTGCCACGGATACCTCAAGGGTTGGTTTCAGCATAGGTTCTACAGTAGAGGTGGAGCAGGGCATCAATGTATTCGGTGTGGAAGTAGCTACTTTCAAGGCGTCCTCCTCTTTTTCAAAAAATACCAGCTGGGAGTGGTCGACCACCTCAAGTATCTCAAAGAGCATCACCTACACCTGCAACGGCGGGGAGGACCGGGTGATTTTTACCGCCGTCCCCATGGATATCTATACCTATGAAATTGTCGGTTCATCCGAGACTGCTGATATCGGTCAAAATCTCTACATCAAGCTCCCGAGAGATTACTCCACCTACACGGTGACAAAGGATTTCTTCAACACCAACAACGGTGATCTTCCTGACCTGCCCAATGAAGTCCTGCCCCACACCTTGGGGGTTCCTTCAAGCTACCTGAGCGCTACGGAGAAGTACGAGCTCATGGAAGACCATCCCGGATCATACGAAATCGGTCCAAAGACTGCCGCTCAGGGAGACGGGTATTCTGGTATTACGGAACTGGAAATAGCAGTTGAGAAAACGAATGAAAAGACCGTTTCCACCGACTTTACCACGGAGACCTCCGTCGGCGGCGGCGCCGGAGGAGTAACTGTCGCCCTGGACCTGGGCTTCAATACCGGCTATGGATACACCACCACCTCTTCCCAGGGAACGTCCTTCGGCGGGACCGTTGGTTTTCTTCCGTCCGGCTACTACAGTAATTCGGATTACTCCTACTCCTCAGGACTCTTTGTACTTCCCTATAGGGATACAGAGAGGGACGATGCTACCGGCCAGAGCTGGTGGGCGATCAACTATTGGGTGGAGTGAGTAGTCCCCGCCGGTTATAGAAATATCGCGGTGCAATCTCTATCAGTTTATTGACCAGTGTCGGAAGGATCGCAAGAAACTATTTTTTCTATTCGCTCAAGTCTCACAGATAACCATATATGTGCACTCCTTAACCCTGTCGAGGCTTCCGATATAAGGTCAACATTTTATCGGACAAATTCATCAAGCTGTTTCCTTATCTATTCAATGATATCTTAACTTATACACTTGACACTACACGACACTTATTATAATGTAACATACGTTAGGTAACAAATGTTATATTAAAACTGAAGGAGGGAGTATGCCGCCGAAAACCAGGTTTGAGCGGTCGGATATTGTGGAGGCAGCCTTTGCGATTGCCCGTGACGAAGGGCTGGAGGCAGTGAAGGCGCGCCGGGTAGCGGATAAGCTCGGCAGCTCGGTAGCCCCTATCTATAACAACTTCGAAACCATAGATGAGCTCGTGAGGGCGGTGGTGGAACACGTGCTGGCTATATCTCGTTCGATTTTAGCCGAGCAGCAGGGCGACAGTGTGTTCGAGAATATCGGGCGAGCCAGCCTGGTCTTTGCTCGCAGGTATCCGATGCTGGTGCGGGATTTGGTGTTAAAACCGAACCCCTGGATTGCATCGAACGAGCAGCAGGATCACACGCTGGTCGAGATGATGGCGGAGGATCCTGCTCTGGCCGACTGGAGTCAGGCCGAACGCCGGCGCCTTTTGCTGCAGATGCGCGCCTTTCAAATGGGCTTAACGCTGATGACCGCTAACCAGCAGATTCCATCGTGGGCCGCAGATATCGACTTGGAGCAGCTGCTCATGCAGACCAGCACCAGCCTGGTGCAGGCCCG
>CAZDFY010000189.1:0-4902 GCA_964504785.1 uncultured Sediminispirochaeta sp.
GCTCTTCTTCACTTAGCTCTTCTTCACTTAGCTCTTCTTCACCAAGCTCTTCCCCGCCGAATTCTTCCCCGCCGCCGGCTTCGTCAAAATCTTCGTCTAACTCCGGCAGGGAAAAATCCTCATCTTCTCCAAACTCGGGAAGCGGTCCGAGGTCCTCCTCGCCGGTCTCCTCCTCTTCGGTTTCCGCACCGGACAGATCGGGGAGTTCCTCTTCTTCTTCAAACATATCTTCGCCGAGCATTTGATCTATATCAAACTCATCAGTTTCTTCCGACTCTTCCGGAACTACTTCCTCCGCTGCTTCTTCCCCAGCGTCCTCGGTGAAGGCTTCGGTTTCAAGTTCCTCTAACTCTTCAAGCCCTTCAAGATCTTCACTTTCAGGGGGCTCTTCCTCTAACTCAGGGAGTTCTTCCTCCGGCTCCGGCGCTTCCTCGGCTTGGGCTTCAGCTTCCGCTTCCGGCGTTTCCGGCTCCAGCGTTTCTTCTTCGCTCTCTGGGGGCTCTTCCTCTAACTCAGGGAGTTCCTCCTCCGGCTCCGGCGCTTCTTCGGCTTGGGCTTCAGCTTCGGGAGGCTCTTCCTCGGAGGATTCCTCGGAGGATTCCTCGGGGGGTTCCTCGGGAAATTCTTCGGGTTCTTCTTCTTCCCCAAACCCTTCCAACAGGTCGGCTAATTCCTGGTCTTGGCCTTCTTCGGGGGGGTGGATTTCGGGAATCGGCTCACCGCGGCGGTTGAGCACGGTGGGTTCGTTACCGAGATTAAGGATGTCCGCCTTTAACTGTTCAAGGTCTTGTAGCTCGGGCATAGTATTACCTGTTTCCAGTTTCGGTTGAGGAAGAGGAGAAAGTTAGTTTTTCCTTCAATTTCCAGCGGTGTTTACCGATTATTTTGTTAGAGAGCATTTATGATACGTCGCACACTCATGTTTACAGTTAGTATACTCTTTGTGGTGGGAATGACACAAGCAGCTTTTTCTCAGTCTGTGGAATCAGTGGACATGCATTTGAAAATTCAGATGCAGAAAAGCGGGGGCCCTCCTGAGATTATAGTGGGAAGGGTGTTCTTTTCTTATTCCGACAAGGCCCCGGTACGCAGGGTGGGAATCGCCTTTCAGCATGAGAACTTTAACAAAATCCATCCCTTTATTCGAAATGAGCATAATGTCTTTGTATTGAATTACTCCCCCCCGGCGGAGATCGACCGCCTGGTATATCGTTTGGTGGTTGACGGGCTCTGGATAACAGACCCGAACAACCCGAATCGTATTACCCTACCGGGGGATGTGAGCGCCTCGGTGTTTGATGTGCCTGAAAAACCGGAGAAACAGAACCAGCTTGTTACGGATACCAGGGACGGACAGGTTACTTTTCGCTTTTCCGATAAATATGCAGGCCGGGTGGCGGTAGCCGGGAGTTTTAACCATTGGGACCCCTTTATGTACCGGCTGCAGCCCGAATCCTCCCGGGGAGAGCACTATTCCCTTTCCCTGGACCTGCCCCGGGGAACCCATTACTACTACTTTGTGGTGGACGGCCGACGGGTCCCTGACCCCCATAACCCCCAAATGAAAAAAACCAGGGACGGTACCTACGTATCTGTACTGCGGGTAGGCGGTTAAGCTCCCCCTTCTATTTTAATAATCAGCATCTCTTCACCAACCGGTTTTTCTGTTTTTTGAATAGTTTTATATCCCGCTCCCTGATCCGCCGGCACTACTACCGAGGAGCGACCTTCCCAGAAGAGCTCTAAATAGCGGCCGGTCAGGCAGACTGTAAACCCGTAGGGTACCTCGGTTTCCGCGATCCGCTCCGGTACCGCTTCTCTAAAGAGTTGCCGCGACTGTTGATCAAACTCTACTCCGTTGGCTTTAAGGTCAACCCATACATCGGCCTCCCCCATTCGACTGTTCCAGATATCAAAAAAGGTATCACGACAGAGGGTCAGGGCGATGTCCAGTCCGGCCGCTTCAAACACCCGTGCTTCAGAGATGTCGCCGGGGCTCAGACCGATTGTATTTTTTTCAAAGGGGGTTAAGTACACCTTGTCCTGGGTATACGCGACCTGTCCTGAAGGGGCATACACAAAAGCACGGTTGAGTAGTTGGGGCCTTTTCTTTGGGGCAGAGGCGGCTTTATCGGTTTCTGCTACAAAGGCGCTTCCGGCGATAATCCACACGTTGTGACGGCGTGCCAGGCTGCCCCACACACGGTCCATGACCTCCCGGGTACTGCTGCTCTGCAGCCTCAGATGCTCCCTCAGGCCCACGGGCCGCCGGTGGTACTGTTGTACTAGCTGTAATGCCCCGGGAAGGGTGTCGGTGAGGGCGAGGCGCCGGCCCAAGGGTAGTGCAGCCAAAAAGACGTTTATGTATTCGGGAAACACTAGGATTTTTGCCCCGCGGGCGGCGGCTTCGGCGGTAAGAGCACCGACCCTTTCGGCAAAGGCGGCCTCGCTCTGGTAATCCGCCGCCCGCACCTCGTACTGCACCAGCGCCGCTTTAACCGGCGGACCGGCGGGGGCGGGTTGGGAGAGAGGGGCCGGCCGCAGCTCTGTAAGAGAAACAAAGACAAGGGTAAAGCTGCCTGCGAGAAGGATGCACCTTCTGATCAATGTGAAGAATGCCGCTGATACCATAAAACAATTGTCCCCTCTGTTGTTTTTATAAAAAGATACTACCATTTCAATCGATAAATTTCCATATATTGTGGGAGCGGGACGGTGGATCTTGAAAATGGATCAATTTCGTGGGATTATCGATTAATGTCGAGTAATGCTGAGGTGTATAGGAGGAACTACCATGACATATGACTACGATCTGTTAATTATAGGGGCAGGCCCAGGGGGCTACGTCGGGGCTATTCGGGCGAAACAACTGGGGCTTAATGTGTGTGTAGTTGAAAAGGATAAAGCCGGAGGGGTCTGCTTAAACATCGGCTGTATTCCCTCTAAGTCTCTTGTTCACCAAGCTGAGAGCTTTCACTCGATCGGCGATTTGGAACGGATGGGGGTAAAGGTGGACCTTTCGGACTTCGATTACGGAAAGGCCCAAGAGGAGTCACGTAAGACCGCGGACCAGCTTTCGAAGGGAGTTGGATTTCTGCTCAAGAAAAATAAAATTGATTATATAGAGGGGACTGCGCGTATTACCGGGGCACACGAGGTAAGTATTGACGGAGAGCGAACAATTCATGCGGAGCACATTATGATTGCAAGCGGCTCGCGGCCCCGTGAGCTTAAGGGTTTTGAGTTCGACGGCACAACTGTTATGAGCAGCAACGATATTTTAATGCGGACCGATTTGCCGAAAAGCATGATTGTTCTGGGGGCCGGAGCTATCGGGTGCGAGTTTACCCACATTATGGACCGTTTCGGGGTTGAGGTAACCCTTGTCGAAATGCTCGATCATATTCTTCCGACTGAGGATGAAGAGGCGGCAAAGGTCCTGGCCCGGTCTTTTAAAAAGCGTAAAATTGCGATGTACACCAGTGCAAAGGCTTCTGCCCCCCGAAAGGAAAAGGGGAAGGTAGTGCTGGATGTAGAGACGAAAAGGGGGAATAAAAGCCTTGAGGCCGAGACTTTGCTGGTTACGGTGGGCCGTGCCCCCAATACTGAAAATCTTGGTTTGGAGAATGTGGGGATATCGACGGAGAAGGGGTTTATTCCGGTGGGCGATTATTATCGCACCTCGGTGGATTCAATTTTTGCGGTGGGCGATGTGGTTGCCACCCCCCAGCTTGCCCATGTGGCATCCAAAGAGGCCGAGCTGGCCGTGGAGCATATGGCGGGTCACAAGACAGAGGCGCGGCTTGACCCCACCACAATTCCCGCTGGTGTGTACACCGAACCGGAGGTTGCCGGTTTCGGTTATACCGAAGAGCAGGCCAAAGAGCAGGGATATGAGGCTGCCTCCAAATCCTTTCCGATTCGCGGCGCCGGTAAGTCGGTTGCAATTGAAAAGACCGAGGGGATGGTCAAGATCATCTATGATACGGGAAACCAGGAAATTTTGGGGGCCCGTATTGTCGCCACTCAAGCTACCGACCTTATTCACGAGCTGCTGCTGGCACGCTCTTCAGAGCTGGTGACTACGGATATCTCGAAGATGATCCACGCCCATCCTACGCTCTCGGAGGCGATTATGGAGGCTGCCCGGGCTACGGAGGGCTGGATGATTCACGCGTGAGGGAAATAATAAGCGTTAAGGGAGGCGATTTAGTATGCAGGAAAGACAGGTGACAAAAATGGGGGGGAACGTGATTACCCTGGTTGGTCCGGAACTGCAAGTCGGGGATGTGGCCCCTGACTTTACGGTCCTCAACAACGACTTGCTCCCGAAGGGTCTGGAAGATTACCAGGGGAAGGTGAAACTCATCAGTGTAGTGCCCTCCCTCGACACAAGAGTGTGTGATGCACAAACGAGAAAGTTCAATGAAATGGCCACGGAGTTTTCCCCGGAAATTGAAGTGCTGACCATCAGCATGGACCTCCCCTTTGCACAGAAACGCTGGTGCGGGTCTGCGGGAATTGATCGGATAGAGACCCTGTCCGACCACCGTTTCGGATCCTTTGGTGAAAATTACGGAGTTCTTATCAGTGAGATGAGGTTGTTAAATCGGAGCATTTTTTTACTAGATAAATCCGACATTCTCCGCTATATCGAGATTGTCGAAGAAAACCACAACCACCCCGACTACGAAGCGGCCCTGGAGGCGCTTCGTTTGCTCTAGCCCCAAGATTCGACAACTCCAGGATTCTGCAACTCCAGGATTCGACACGGGGGTGTATTAAAGTGGGTGTATTAAAGTTTATGTAGTATGAGCGCAAAAAAAGGGGGGCCTCATCACATTGTGATAAAGCCCCTTATTTAGTTGCTTTTTAAGTTTTGATTTGTCCAGCCCGGTCAAG
>CAZDFY010000190.1:0-4875 GCA_964504785.1 uncultured Sediminispirochaeta sp.
CCAACCTGGAGATCCTGATCGGCACTTTGCATGACCGAAAGGCCTGCGTTCAGTACCGGTTCAAAGAGCCAGGTGTTTTTCCGCTCTTCTTCCAAGCTGCGCGCATCCAGCTCCGCGAGCAGGACCGGTGCGGTGGTGTCCGGCTCTGCCTGAGTAATATCTATGTCCGAACCAAGTTCATCCACGGCTTGCCGTAGTGCAGCCATGCTTAGCACCGACACAGTAAGCGCGGTTGTGTCAGCCTGCAGTGTGCTATAAAGGTCCGTTCGGGCTGTTCTCTCTTTCTGTGCAAGAAAAGTACGGTCTCCCTGCGCCTCCGACCATTCCAACAGCGCCTCCTTGACGTCATCGAGGGTGGCCTCTCCCAGTTCGTAGCGCAGCTTTTCGTCTTCGTAGACGGTTTCCTTCAGGGATACCAAGAGCTCTTGTGTCTGCAGCTGCCGGGAGTAATCCATCCAGATTAAGGCTGTGGTGAGCGCATTTTTTCTTACATCAAGGGCCGATTGTTCGGCTTCGATGACAGCTTTTTCATAGGCAATGATATTCTGTTCATTCGCGTCATCGTGCACAAGCGGACTGAAGTTCAGCCCTGAAACAATATCGCTATCCTGATTGATGCTCGAGAAGAGGCTGATTTGGTCTATAACCGGGATGGTGACACCGGTCGAATATTCCAGCTCTTCGTCTGTCGACGAGGCTTCTACAATTTGAAGGTCCTGGGTAAAAGAGAAGGATGTCCGATCCAGACGAAGGAGCCCCTCGATATCATTCCGAGCCTTATCAACTTCCCAGAGATCCTGCCGATAAGATAAATTGTGCGTACGGGCATATGCAACGATTTCATCCAAACTGGAGAGCTCGCGGACGGCGGCCTGAGTCTGTTCAGTGGTCTGGGCCTCGGTCTGTTGCTGTGCCGTTCCCTGTGCGGGAAGCCCCGCACAGATGAAGATCGCCAATAATATACCTAATAGTGCTCGATTTTTAGTCATTTTAACCCTCCCTCAAGGTATCGGATATACTTCCCTTTACCGCGCTAAAAGCCGGCAGCAGACCTAATAATCCTCCACAGCCGATTGCGAGCAGCAATCCGAGAAGCACAGCCGGCAGCTGTATTCCGGCCGAAGTAGAAAACTCCGCAGCAATTTCTCCAAGCAGGGGCTGCAGGGTGCCCAAAACCGGGCCGGAGGAAAAAAATGCCAGTAGTACCCCCAGCAGCGCGCCGATGGAAGTGAGTGCGAGGGACCATGTCCAGAATTCCTTCACAACCATGTGCTGTGAAGCCCCGATTGCCCGTTCGAGAGCTATCTCCCGGCGCCGATCCAGGCTTTCTACCACCATGATGCTGAAGATGCCCAGCGAACTGGTGAGGAGCAGGACGAGGCCCAGAATATTGACTGTCACGGTAAAGATGTTCACCGCTTGACGGAGTCCGTCCATATAATCTGATGTTCCCCGAAGGGAGCCTTCCCAGACGCTTATTTCAATATCATCCCCGTATTCACCTGCGAGCACCTGTCGTACATTGGCACTGACTTTTTCGATGGATGAACTATCAGCCTTCAAAACGAACTGTCCCGCCATCATATTGCGTTGCACGGTGATATTGCCTCCTCCGGGCAGCATGGCGGTATAGGGAATAACGATGTCGGCGATTCCGTAAGCCTGTCGGGCAATTTCCGACGGTGTGCTGAACACCCCGGCAACGGAAAACTGGATAATCAGGTTCTGTTCCCTCCGCCCTCCTGGGCCTCTGCGCATCACTTCACCGGGAGGCTGGATCCATTGGCCGATAGCCTCCTCCGGACTGCCAAACAGGGTGTTCGCGGTTTCTTCGCTGATCCACACCTTTTTAAAGCCGTTTACCACATCCTCCTCGCTCATTGGAGCTCCCGCGACGATACCGAGGGAAAAAATGTCAAAGTATTGGGGTTCGCTTCCCGCGATGCTACGGACTTCGTATGAAATACCACCGGTTGTTATATTTCCAAGAGGGGGATTATCCACGATTGCCGTCTGAACAACCTTGTCGATATCCGAAACCACCAACTCCGGGGCCTGAATGTCCCATTCCGCCGGGCGCTGAAGGTCAATACTACCCTCGGCCGACCATGAACCGTTTGCCGCGTAGAGGATGACACCGTCATTTTCCAGCTCTTGCCCGATTTTTTCATTCAGTATAGAGCTGGCGCTGAAGGAGATTATTAAAATTCCGGTCCCCAGCGCGACGGTACACAATGTAAGACTTACCTTCAGCGGAGTTTTGGACCAGTGACGCAAAAGCATTGAGATAAATTTCTTCATATTCGTTCTCCTTGTACGATCATACGCGGTGCATCGCTTCGGCTGGTATAATACGCGAGTTTTGATAGCCCGGGGCTACCGAAAAAATAAAGGTAACTATGCCCGCTATAAGTATTCCGGCCATGATATATAAGACTGAGTTTCCTCCGATATCCAGGGAGTTCTGCATGGAACGAGAGAGGGGAACAGCGAGCACACTTCCGATGGCCGATCCCACCAACGAAACTGACAGAGCCTCCAAAGCATAGAGTTTGAGAATCCCCCGCTGAGACGATCCGAGGGCCATTAAAATGCCCGTGTATTTTCTCATTCGGATGGCCCGGCTCATCAGTATATTGGAGATGTTGACACAGGCAATCAACAAGCCCGAAAGGGATAGGACGAGTATGAGCACGCTGATTCCGGTATTTCGGGCAATAGTCCTCTGTGCAGCTTCCCTTTGATTAGTGATGATAACCTGGCCATCCCCGAATTCAGAGGAAAACCAGTCGAGGAGCATGGAGGAAGCTGTATCCAGGTTCTGCGGATCATCAACCGAGAAGATCAGCTGGGTATCCATTGCCCTTCGTCTGAATTGTCCGGTTGATCCGGAGACACTGTTTTGGTATGGGGTGAAATACTGTTCGTTGTATGTTTCATCGGATGCTTCGAGTACGCCCACCACGGTATAGAGACCTTCCCGGGCCAGTAGTTTTTTTCCAATCAATCCGGAAGGATCTTCGGAAGTGCCGGCGATGGTTTCCGCGATCCCGGCCCCCAATACGACCAGCGATGAGGTACCCGTCATATCCGAGGATGAAAACAGGCTTCCTGCCGAGGCCTGCAATTGCCATGCATCAAAAAACTGCGGGGTAACCTCGTATCCGCTAATCTCATCCAGTTCGACAATAACTATGTCTTCCTCGGCGGCGGCACTGTCCAGGTCCTCCTGACTAACATCAAACCGGTCCGGCCCCGGACCCGGCGGTTCCTGCGCCTGGTCGGCCGCCGTGCTCTGTTCCTCCCCGGAAGCCTGAGCTGCCTCAGTGTTCTGGGGTGGAGGCCCAAAAAGCTCCTGCATCTCCTCCCGCCGATCAAGACTGGACTGGTTGAGAAAATGAAGACGGCTCTGATTGGACACGTAGGAATAGACGACAGAGGGAACCAGTTCCGCCGCGTCCAGATCGGAACTCGTCAGAACAGTGGTATCGGAGACAGCCTTCTCTATTATTGGAGTATCCATATCATCTTTGGAGCTCCTGGTACTCACTGTAATTTCTCGTAGGGCCGGCGACTGAAGTATTTCGTTCGAATAGGCCATTGTATGGGTCAGGAGGGCAAAACCCGCAGCCGATACGCCGACGCCCAGGGCTACGGCGATGATGAGCATACCTGACTCCAGAACCCTGGAAAAAAAGCGCCGCTGCAGCAAAACGACCGGTTCATTACGCATTGACGGTCTCCTTTTTCGCTATCACATCGCTGAACAGCTTGCCGTCCTGGATATGAATGGTCCGTTTTGCCCGCTGCGCCTGCACGGGGTTGTGGGTCACCATCACGATGGTGACTCCCCGCTTATTCAGTTTTTCAATCATTTCCAGGATCTCCTCTCCCTTGTCGGAGGGGAGGTTTCCGGTAGGTTCGTCTGCCAAGATAAGGTCCGGGTCGTTGGCGAGAGACCTCGCGATTGCCACCCGCTGCTGTTCTCCGCCGCTCATCATCGAAGGCAGGTGGTTCATGCGGTGGGACAAGCCCACTTCTTCGAGCAGTTCGATCGCCCTTTCCTGTCTCTGCTTATACGCAATGCCTGCATAACTCATGGGCAGCATCACGTTTTCCAGCGCGCTGAGTTCGGTAAAGAGATTAAAACTCTGAAAAATAAAACCGAAATGCCGGTTGCGGATTCTGGCCTGTTCCTTATCGGGAAGGGCGGTAATGTCGTAATCTTCCAGCAAATATCTGCCCGCGGTACTCGTGTCGAGTATGCCGATAATATGCATGAGGGTAGATTTCCCGGAGCCGGACGGGCCCATAATCGCAATATATTCTCCCCTTGCTATGGACAGAGATACGTCCTGCAGGGCATGGACTTTGGTTTCTCCCAGGTCATAGGTTTTTCCAATTTTTTCAAGTCTTATCATTCTTATTCTCCTTTTGTGAAATACTAATTACATCCTGATCGATAAAATCCTGGTAGCCGCTGCTGATAATCGTATCGCCGGCCTCGAGCCCGCTGAGGACCTCCACCTGGCTGCCCTGAATCTCGCCAAAAGTCACAGTGGTCTTGTACGCTTTATCTCCGTCAACTTTATAGACATACTTCTGTGATCCAGTTGTGAGATACGAAGCCCTGGGCAGAATGAGGGTGTTCTCTTTTGACCCAAGGGTAATGGTAGCTACCGCCGAGGCGCCCATGGTAAGGGACACGTCCTGCGCCGGTACTGCCCGCACGGTTATCATTGCCGAAAGACCGTCGGAATCCATCGTTGCGATTTTGCCGATATGAGTTATTTCCGCCTCGAAACTCGTGGTCCCGACGGTAACAAGCATCCGCGAGCCTACCTGAAGCTGACTCACATATTGCTCGTACACATC
>CAZDFY010000191.1:0-4849 GCA_964504785.1 uncultured Sediminispirochaeta sp.
TCCTGCGCAGGATTCCAGGGATGCAAAGAATAATGCAGAGGATGTGCCGTTTTAGTTCTGCTATGTGGGCCGGAAGTCTGCCGGTCTCGGGGAGCCCTCAGTAGGGAAGATCGTCGTCGTCCTCCGGCTGCTCTGAGCCGTCGTCTACCCGGCTGCCGGTCGCCTCGCCGGGCGGGGTCTCGGAAGCTGAGTCGGCCGAATCCCATGGCCCCTCATCTTCTTCGCTGTAGTCATTGAGCGTATCCACCGGGACGCGCTCGCGCCGGGTGACCACCCGCCCATCCTGCAACTCGAGCATGATAGATCCCTCGCCGTCGAGACCGCCGTAGACGAGGAGCCATGCGCCCTCCGAGGCTTCTATCAGCGATTCTATGAGAAAGTCGAAACTCATGCGGCCGAAGCCGGTGGTGAGGATGAAGTTGTTGCCCCGCTGGAGGAGGCCTTGGGGTCGGTTTTCGGTCTGCAGGACTGCCGTCCCGCTGCCTGCCGCCGCATAGGTTCCGAGCAGGGATTGGATTCGCTCCTCAATGGCCTCTAACTCGGGGCTGTAGTAGATGGGGGGAGGGTCGGCCTCGTAGCTGATTACTATCTTTCCTGTAGAGCTCATGGGACCAGTATAATCTGGAGGAGGGGGCGCTTCAATAGGAAACAGGCGTTCACTTAAGCTCTACCTCGACCTCTGGCACAGCCTAGTTGAATATCCGCATTACTCACCGGGATTCGCTGTCGTACCACTCGGCCTTTTTCTGTTCCGCTGCGGCAAAGGGGAGCCTTCTCCTTCGAGATGGGCGCTGAACTCGGCCTGGAGTATCATTTCGACTCCAATAACGCCCCCCTTTAGGGGATAGGTCACCTATCCCGTATTTAGCCTTTTAATAGAAATGGATATTAAAGAAAACGCAGTTTTGACTCTCTCCAATTGTTACCATTTTTATTTTACTGTAGTACGTAGGTGCTCTTTCTGAAAACTTAACCAAAGCCTGAAAAATCTCATTGTTTATGTCGAACCCATTGTAAAAAAAGATTCTATTCTTGGTTACCTTATTGATAGAGCCCTTCGGCATTTTTCTAATAACATAGGCTCTCATTTTTCGCAGTGCTTCCTCTGTTTGTCGTCTCTTCTTGAAAAACATGTTTTGCACCTCCCAGCTCTTGATAAGTTTCCTCAATTATACCAAAAATGCCGCGGTTACTAAAAAATTGGCGAATGAATTTATACCGGTGAATCTGAAAGGTGAATTTGAAAAGGGTGCTGTTTAGCTATGGCTCTATGGGCCGGAAACGACAAATACGGAGGTAGTCCTCTTTTGGCTGCACTGGGGCTACGCCATTTTCGGCATCGGAGGTAAAGCCGCCGGCTTTATCCTGGTTGTCGCCATTCTCTGTCTCATCCTCTTCCAGGGGGCGGGAGTTTCACCGTTCCGAGCGTCGTCGTAGTCGTTGGTCATATTCATCGGTTTGCGCTCGAGTTTTGAGACCACCCGCCCATCCTGCAGATATGCTTCGAACACGGCCCGTATTTTCTCCTCCAATGCTCCTACTTTTTCTCCCCATTGTGGACTCCGAGCGTCCGACCCGCTTATACTGGAGATAGAGACAGACGGTCTTATCGAAGAGACGTGCCTGCAGAGGCACAAAAGGAGCATTTTATGGGTTTATTCGATACGATCTTACTCGACGAGGTGAGGGTCTGCGGCTCCTGCGGGGCGGCGATAGACGCCGTGCAGACAAAATCCTTCTCTTCGGCCCTCAGAGAGTACCGGGTGGGAGATATACTCGCCGGCTCGCCCATGCTCACCGGAGTAGTCAGGGAGGATCTCTTCTGTTCGAACTGCAACAGCGTCTCACAGGAGGTGTACCTTGCCATGTGGCACACCCTCCTGGCGGGAATCTATGACAGCCCCGAGGAGGCCGAAGAGCGGCTCCTTTCCATAGACCGGGCGGAGCTGATGGACTATATTGCCCGCCATCAGCGACAGGCGGAGACCTGGCACGTGCGCTTCGCACGGCTCTTCGGCGACCTCAAGAACTGGTACGAGCACCGGCGTGCGGTAGAGACGGAGGGCGTCTCGGATCAGGATCCGCGTTTTTTCCGAATCCGCGAGATCCTGGAGGCAGATGATCCCATAGCCGCCCTCATCGAGGCTCACCGTCCGGTCAATCCCGAGGACGAGAGCGAGCTGGGCCCGGCGGATTAGGCGAGTTTCTTTTGATCTTCCGTTACGAGAGTTCGCGGACAACTGTCAATAGATATAGTATCCTGGTGAGCTTACCCGTACCCTGTCATTTCTTATCTCTCCGTTCTCCTCTGTTCCGCTGGTAATTCCACGAAAGAAGAGCATGTCGAGATTGGTTTCGTCCGGACCATTAGGTATGAGGAGCCGCTTCATGTGAGAGTTGAGAAATCGCGCCTCTATGACATCTTCGTTCACTGCTACGCTGCATCCCCTCGCATAGTTGCTGATTTCGTAATTCTTTACATGATTCCACAGCTGTACATGTGCGTGTAACACTCCATCCGCATCGGCAACCTGTAGAATTATTTGAGTGTCACTGTTCGGTGCATCGAAGTCTACATTGAACCAATGATCATCTCTACCGCTGGGTCTTCCGTCCAGTAAACGGTAAAGAACGTAGGTATAGGACTCGTCCATGGCCATGTACACCTCTCCAACATCATTACCTGTTATTGCGGGAGCTGTGTCATCTTCCCCGTCTACCACAAGAGCTTCGATGCCGTCCCAATCATCTGTTCTTCCGTCTACTTCGATGTGGCGGTAGGGAGCGAGGTATCGTTTGGTGAGTTTGAAGGTCGTTTCGATCGAGGTATACTCTTGGACATCATCTGTTAACTCTTTTTGATAAAAAAACCTGGTAAACTCATCACGTATTTCCGAGATGGCTTCATCTATTGATGCGTCGATATGCTGTGAATTGCCGAATAGTTCAAAAGTCATCTCCCGTGAAATTGTGGAAGCTCTCCCTTGCCAGAGGTAGTTATCCCGAATATATCTTTTCCACTCCTCGTATTTTTCTGAAAGGAGGCGGGCACCAGGATACGATGATTCACGGACAAAGCCGAGAGCCCAGTCTATGCGACTCTCTATTGTTCGCACTTTTGGTGTCCGCAGCGCGAGTTGATGGGCAAGATCTCGATCAAACTTCGTGAGACGTCGGCTCTTCTCTTCCTCTACCATGGGGATGGAGACCACAACCGGTACGATGCTCCCTGCACCTACGTTGAAGACCTTGGAAAATAGTGTAAGCTCCTGCTCCTCGGGCACTCCTTCATCCATCGTGCTTACCTCGATGTGGTGTTCTCCCGCTACCATTTTATCTATGGTGGTAAGGTCTTTCGAAATGGAATTTTGATCGATTGAGATTTTCATATCCGGCTGTAAGCCTCTGTAGATTATCTTTGCAGTACCGTACTCTACGTGAACTCCCGAGAAACCTTCCACGATATCAACCACGAGGGCATCGGAGGTTTCTAAGATACCGAGCAGACTCTCGGACGTACCCTCTACCTCGTGATTAATGCGGTTATCGAGACGGTCATAGAGTTTTAGTTGAATGTGAATATCGCCCTCCTTAGACCTCCTCGTTGAGCCAAAAAGAATATTATCGATGTCTTCTTCTTCACACATTCTTTTCAACTGAGAAATGTCTTCGGTCGGCACTTCTTGTCGTTCTTCTACCCTGTACATCCCCATGAATTTGAGAGTCAAAGATAGAGTATCGTAAATGGTTTTATTTATTCCTCCCGGTATATCCGTGCGATCATCTGAAGTTATGGGAAGGATGGCGACTACCGGTCGATTGCTCCTTTGTCTGGCCGTGTCTACCTTGTCGGATTGTGCCGGGGTGATCGGACCAGGTATAAGAAAAAAAGCGGCGGCCATGATACAGAATATTTGATATAGCGCATCTTTCTGCATCTGTATCTTTCTCATCTATCTCCCTCTCCTCCAGCATCGTTATTATCTTGGTATACCGGAAAGAAGAGCTCCCGTTTTAAAAGGGTTTGTACAGCTTCCGATTGGAAGATTATGGTACGGTCGATCTGCGTTGATTGAGATGGTATGGTGCAGGATATCGTGTATGATACAGAGCTTTCCTCGATGGGCAGCGCAAACTCTGCCTTATAGATGGCAAGATGGGTACCTATCTCCGGAGACTGCACTATGGGCCAGACTCTTCGATTGTTCACCATGAAGAACAATGGATTTGTATCGATAACATTGTTCTTATCTATCGCGTTAATACTGGTTCCACTTTTCTCGTCATCTCTTTTTACCTGGAGGAAGCTCGGAGTCTCCAGCACCTGACCGCTAAGGATGAGGCCATTCTCGATGTCGGAGAACCAGTTGAACGATGACGAGGTGCCTATAAACACCAGTGAATCGGATCTTAGTCGGATGGAATGTGGAGTATCATGATAGGTGAAACTGGTACCGATGTAGTCTATCAGTTCCTTGACCTTTGCAGGCTTGTTGCCCAGTGTGAACTCGAGAACATAAGCTCTCGTACTCTCAAAGAAAAATAGTCTGAGGATTAATGTCGCAGGCGAGTCTGAGCCATTGACAGCCATTACGACATAGAGTGGTGAAGCTCTTTCTCTGATGATGAAGCTATCAATGAGGGTATTATTCCCATTTCGTGTATTTGTCAGAAGTGAGATTGCCTGTTCTTGTGCTATTCCCATAGATTGAATGTCGAGGACTTCACAGCTACCGAATGCATTCCTTTCATCATCGGTGACATGAAAGAGTATGGCCTCCTCCCTATTCGGTTTTGCAGGGAGGAAGGTCCAGGTATTGGGGAGCGATAGTTCGACTCCATGAAAAAG
>CAZDFY010000192.1:0-4798 GCA_964504785.1 uncultured Sediminispirochaeta sp.
GCGGGACCGGGCTGGGTCTTTCTATATCCAAAAGTCTTGTAGAGAAGTTTGGGGGTACGCTCATTGTTGATAGTGAACCAGGAAGGGGGAGTTCCTTTTCTTTTACTCTTCCCTTCAAGGTAGTTGAGGAGAAAGAGCAGGAGAAGCCGGCTAAAATTGATATTAAGAAGGTCTTAATTGTTGATGACAATAGCAACAACCGCACTATCTTAGAAGGGATGTGTACTAACTGGGGCATTCATACTGAAACAGCGAGTAACGGAATGGGGGCACTTGAAAAACTAAGCGGTAAAAATGATTTTGATGTAGTGGTTTTAGACTATCATATGCCCTTTATGGACGGGCTTGATGTTGCTGAAAAGATTAGAAATGAGATCGGCTTATCTTCCAAGGAAAGTCCTATTATTTTTCTTTACAGTTCTGCGGAGGACCCTCATGTAATTGAAAGATGTCGTGAATTGAAAATTGAATATAGACTGGTCAAGCCGATTAAAATGAAACAGTTATATGAGTTGTTTTATAAGGTTCATCGTGGAGAAAAGCAGCATTGTTCTCAAGTTTCAGCATCCCTTCAGGAAAAAACTGTGGGAGGAAAACTTAACAAAGAGGGCGGAGATACAGAGCAGGATAGGGCGAAAGCCCAGATTTCTATACTCATTGCCGAGGACAATTCTTCCAACATGCTTCTAGCCCGAGGGCTTATCAGTAAAAAATTTCCCCAGGCCGAATGTATTGCCGCCGTTACGGGAGAAGAGGCGGTAGAACTCTATAACACAAGATATCCGGATATAATACTGATGGACGTTCAGATGCCCGAGCTCGACGGTTATGGGGCTACCAAGAAAATAAGGGCTTTAGAAGAGGATAAGGGGATAGAAAAAACTGATCGTACGCCTATTATTGCGCTTACCGCGGGGGCTTTAGAGGGTGACCGTGAAAAGGCGCTCGAAGCGGGAATGAACGACTATTTGTCGAAACCCGTTACCATTAGCTCTCTTAGCCTCACAATTGAAAAGTGGCTAAAACAGACAAGTCCTAGTAAGGAAAAAGAAGTTGAGGTCAAAGAGAGTGGTGAAGGGGTGCTTCAGAGGTCTATGGAAAACCTTATTGCGAACGGTCATGATGAGAATACCGTAGAAGAGATGTTTGATATGCTTATCGAGAGGCTTCCACAATTAAGTGGGGAGATCACCGAATCACTATCAAAGGAAGATATAGTTTCCTCGAGAAGAGATTTTCATTCATTGAAGGGTATTTTTAATACCCTTTGTATGGATGAGGCCGCTGAATCGGCACTTTCTGCAGAAAAAGCTGCGATAGAGGGAAAAACTGAGACCGCCGGGCTATATGCACAATACCTTATTGATACAATGAACAACCTCATTGAAGAATTGCAGAAATGGAAGGGCCCAAATGGATAGTTATTCTTCGATAGTAGTGATCAACGATGATGAAGTACAGCTCGAACTCTATACTCTGTGGTTGAGGAATGCCGGCTACACGATTATGCGGTTTAACAGTTCTGAAAAGGCGCTTGTGTACCTACATGAAACAGAGATACCTCCAGCTCTTATTCTAACCGATCTCTACATGCCCGGCATTGACGGCTGGAAGCTATGCCGTCTGCTCCGCTCGAAGGAATACTTACGCTACAGGGACGTGCCGATTCTGGTTATTTCCGCAACCTTTGCAGGAGCTGATGCGCAAGAAATAAGCAGGGATATCGGGGCCAATTTTTTTCTGTCGGCACCTGTAAAGAGGGAAAAGTTAATTTCCACCGTAGAAAGTGTACTGCAGGGTGACAAAATATCCCCTTCCTCCTATGTGCTTGTTGTTGAGGACAGCTCTCTTCAGTGTGAAATTGTAGAGAAAGCTTTCACGAAGAAGGGCTTTATAGTTGTTACGGCCGAAAATGCTGTGACCGCACGTGAATCTTTTTACAGATATATTCCTGAAGTGGTGATACTTGATTACCATCTGCCGGACATCAAAGGAGATGATCTGCTTGAGGAGTTTCGCCGTGCCTTGCCCCACACTGTCCTTATTATGATGACCACAGATCCCAATCCCCTTCTTGCGGTAGAATGGATGCGCAAAGGCGCCGCCGCCTATATTAAAAAGCCCTTCGACCCTACTTATCTTGTTACTCTTTGCGTGAAAGCTATCAAGGAAAGGAAGCTTTTGTATGTCGAACAGCTGCTGGAAACGCGTACAAAGCAACTCAAAGAAAGCAGTGAAAGAATGGGCAAGGTCCTTTCAACTATGGAGATAGGACTTATTATTCACAATCCGGACAAAACAGTAGATTGGGTCAATGGGTTTATGCGAAGGTCCTTCCCCAAGGAAAATCCCGAGGGAAAGATTTGCTATCGTTTCTTCGAAGGAAGGAATACCCCATGTGAGCAATGTGCCGTAGAGGAGTGTTTTAAGACCGAGAAGATATCAGAGACGGTAAGTCACAATAAAAAGGACCACCGCTGGTACCACAGTATCGCCCATCCCCTTTTCAATGAAGAAGGTACTGTAGCACAAGTGCTGGAGACGGTATCGGATATTACGAAGCAGAAGAAATCCGAGGAGTTTTTACGCCAGGTTTTTGAGGCAATAGTGCATCCGCTTTATGTGGTCCGTGTAGATGATTATAGCCTGGAGATGACCAACACGGCAGCTCGAAACCTGGGAGAGGGAACTACGTGTTATGAGCTTACTCACAACCGTAATACGCCTTGTGAAGGAAAAGAGTATTCATGTCCAATAGAGGAGATACGACGTACAGGTAAATCTACTTCGTTAATACACACTCACTCTAATGAGGGAGTGCCATTATTAGTAGAGATTCATGCTTTCCCTATATTTAATGAGAACGGAAAATTGGATAGGGTAATAGAGTACTCAATGGATGTAACCGAAAGAGAAGAGGCTAAGAAGCGACAGGAACAGGCCCTCAAGGAAAAGGAAATTCTTTTAAAGGAGGTACACCACCGGGTCAAAAATAATCTTTCCGTTGTTGTAGCCCTGCTTAGTTTGCAGTCTTCCGAGATAGATAATGAGGACGTGAAAAGCTATTTTCATGAGGCAATGGGGCGGATAGAGAGCATGGCCCTGGTGCATGACAAACTTTATAAATCGAACGATCTTAGCGGGGTAGATATCGGCAATTATCTTGATGACATTGTTGGTCAGCTTATTGATACATACCGGGGGACCAATCATCCCATAGAGTATTCTGTAGACTCTCCTCACTACCATATTGACCTCGACACCGCAGTTCCCTTAGGTCTAATTATCAATGAGCTTGTAACAAACAGTCTCAAGTACGGATTCTCAAACTCAAGCAATGGAAAAATTTCAATAAGCTTGGAAAAAAAAGGTAGCAATTTTCACCTCTCCATATCGGATAATGGAAGCGGTTTTGAAAAGGACCAGATAGAAAGCACATCCCTGGGGCTGGTTCTGGTGAAGATTCTTTCTGAACAGATAGATGCTACTTATTCAATCGACAGTACACCCAAGGGAACAGTGAGTACTCTCAATTTTAGCGTGTAATACCCACACCATCTTTAAGATAAACTACCTATCTTAAACAAAATGTGAGCATTCGCAATGTGAAAATTTTCACATTGCGAATTACTGGTGTAATATGTAATGTATACCCCAACAGGCTGTTCGATATTCCCAGTTCGGCCAGTATTTGGGGCACATACAACGAGAGGAGAAACGTGTGCTCTAGGAAGAGCAATTAACGCAGACTACCGCCTCCGGAACCAGTCGCAGCCGGCCGATGGGGATTTCCTGCTTGCATTTCATACACATACCGTAGGTTCCCTTTTCCATACGATCCAGGGCATTGTTCAGCTTTTGAAGGGACTGTCTATTCTGAGCGAGGACATATTCATTCACACCCTTTTCGCTGATGGCCTCCATTCTGGTAAGTCGTCCGAGGCTCACGCTCGGTTCTATGGCCTTGGTTTCCTCTGTCAAATAGGGAAAAGAGTCTTCGATCTCTTTTATTTTTACCAGGATAATATCTTTTAGCTCATGTAATTCTTTCTTTGTCATGGGGTTTAGTGTAGCAATATGCGGCCCTGCGCACAAGGGCAATAGGCCGGCGTTTAGTCGATGTCCGGGGCGCTGTCCAGAAGAAGTGCTAAAAAGAACTGACAATGTCATAAGCGGTGTGGTAATATAAAGTACTACGAGGAAGCAAGGGAGGAGCACAATGAAAGAAGCTATAAAAGTCGGTATTATTATCTGCGATCGTTATAGAAGGTGCGCTGGGGGAAAGTGCATGCGGTCTCTACGAAACCGCGAAGGGGCGTTTGAAAGATACGCAGATTCTGAGGTCGAACTTGTAGGCTACACCTCCTGCGACGGGTGCCCCGGTGGAAATATAGAGTACGCGGTGGAGGAGATGAAGAAAAACGGAGCCACCGTTATCCATTTGGCTACCGGATTAGTGGTCGGGTATCCTCCCTGTCCCTACATTACCTATTTCCGCAATTTTATCGAACAGCGTTACCAGCTGGAAGTGGTATACGGTACCCATCCGATACCGGAAAAATACCTCACCATGCATACGAAGCTCGGTACCTGGGAGGGCGATGAGTGGGAGCCGATTATCAGCCCCACTATGTCCGATGAACCCACCCGGCTGGCCTATAACTGATTTCTGCTTGTAATACCCGGCTTGAGATAGAGGGCGGCCGAAAATCTGCTGCACCGCCCTCTACTTTCAGGTTATCAGCCCTCTACTTTCAGGTTATCAGCCCTTTACTGCGCCGGCGGTGGTCAGGCTATT
>CAZDFY010000193.1:0-4720 GCA_964504785.1 uncultured Sediminispirochaeta sp.
TGTGGAATGATTTTCTCTTGCCCCTCATTATGATCACCGACAGCGACAACTACACCGTAATGCTTTCTACCAACATTTTATTTGGACAGTACAGCAATAATGATTGGTCGGCGATTCTTGCCACACTTGTGTTGGCGATGCTGCCGATGGTAACTCTGTATCTCTTTCTTCAAAAATATATTATGAAGGGCATCACCGAAGGTGCCCTCAAAGGCTAGAGTGTATGATAAGTGGTTTTATATCTGCCGGCGGCAGGGATCTTGTAGATGGACAGGGACGTAAGGTTTTATTGCGGGGAGTTGGACTGGGAAGCTGGTTTCTGCCGGAGGGGTATATGTGGAAAATGCCCGCTGAGGCGGACCGGCCCCGTCGGATGGAGAAATTGATTCTCGATGTGGTCGGGCCGCAAAGTGCGGCTGAGTTTTGGGAGGCCTACTGGGACAACTTCATTAGCGAGGCGGATATACAGCAGATTGCCGCTGAGGGGTTTAACTCCCTGCGGCTTCCTATAAATGCCCGCTATTTAACCGGGTCTGATGGTTCTTCAGACATACTGGAATCACGGATTGCTCGCATAGACTCGCTTATCAAATGCTGCAAAAAGCATCAGGTGTATATAGTTTTGGACCTTCATGGGGCCCCGGGGGGGCAAACCGGAACAAACATTGACGATTCAGAGTTTGACCGTCCTGATCTGTTTCGTATCCGGGAAAATGAGGATCGCACGGTTAAAATCTGGCGGACCCTCGCTGAACGCTACAAAGATGAATACATCCTAGCCGGGTACGATTTGTTGAATGAACCTCTGCCTAACTGGTTTTCCGAATACAATGAGAGGGTCCTTCCCTTGTATCGCAGGATCAGTGAGGCTATACGGAGGGTCGATTCAAAGCATCTTATCATTTTAGAAGGGGTTCACTGGGCAACCGACTGGTCGATTTTTGCTGAGCCCTTTGATAACAATATAATGCTGCAATTCCATAAATACTGGAACAACCCCGACAAAGAGAGCATCGCCTTGTACACAGAGGCCCGGGAGAAATGGAATGTACCCATTTACATGGGAGAGGGTGGTGAAAATAATACCGACTGGTACAGCGGCGCCTTCCGGCTCTTCGAGGACCTTGACATATCCTGGAACTTCTGGACGTGGAAAAAGCTGGATACCCTCAACTCTCCACTGTCTATCTCAACCCCCAAAGATTGGAGCCGGCTGGTGGCTGCTGCCAAGGGGGAGGATCATCTGGAAAGGGATGAAGCCCTCACTATTCTGTGGGAGTATCTGGAGAATGTAAAGTTCGATAACTGTGTGTACCACCCGGAAGTAGTAAGGTCTCTGTTTCGAAGACCTCCGGTTCGAATCCCCGCTATCTTTTATTCGTATCAAAACAGGGGGCAGGGCTTTGAACCGGGGCTGGAGAAGGGCACACACCCGGACCTTTCGCCGGCAGCTTCAATAGATTTTAGGCGGGCCGACGGTATGACCTTTGGTTACGTAGCTGCAGGGGGACATCAAGCAGGGGGACATCAAGGGAGTCCGCATTTTGCCCATAACGGGGGGGAGCCATGGAAGGCGGAAGAGTGGATGTATGTGCAGCTGGCCCCCGGTGCATGGGCGGTCTATGACTTTAACGCAGCTCATTCCTCGGGGCCGCACGCATATAACCTGACCCTGCGAATGCGAGCCCTTCCGGCGGAAGGTTCGGCAGAGAATGGGGCGGAAGGGCCGGCGGCCTCAAAGGTGCAGGTATCGATTGCGGGGACAGAACAGAATTGTGAGCTGCCCCTTAAAAAGAGCGAAGAATTTTTAGAGTATCAGATAGAGTGTACAGTCCGCCCGGGGCACCAGCGAGTTACTGTGTATAGCATGAAAGAAACTGTTCAGCTGCAGTACTTGCATGTTAGTATTCGGGATTAGAGTTCCGGATTAAGGGGGAGCGTATTTCTATAGTCCGTCGACATAGCTTACGGTTCAGATTACTTGTGCTCATGCTTCTGCTTACCACGGTCCCGGTGCTGACCCTTACATGGATAGCAGTGCAAAACACCAAGGCCTCGGTAAAAACGCAGATTATTGATGCGAATGTAACTCGGGTCCGGTGGGCTGTACAGTATCTTGAAGAGGTGCTGCTAAGGTTTGATGATCTTTTCTACTCCCTTCAAATAAACGAGAGCTTTGTAAGGATGAACGAAGATTTTGAAAAGCCTACGGATGAAGCCGGCCGGAATGCACAACTTGAGTTGCGCCGCTTATTAACAGCATCTTATTACTCCTATTCAGGCCTGGTTGATCAACTTAGTTATTACAGTCATATATCCGGACAGGCTACTAGAATCGACAATAAAATTAGCGGGGATATCTCATATCCGAAGACAGAGGGTCCTTTATGGAGGGGTGTCTTTGAGCATCCTATCCCGCTGAGTCTTCGGCCAGCAGATGGCCGTGTGTACGCTCTTCATACGGTCAACCGCTTTATAGACCAGCGTCTGCAGGGAGTATTTTTTGCCCGGGTAGATGAATCACTATCAAAGAAGGTTCTGGAAATTCTCGGTTCAACAGGAGATGACATCTCCGTATATTTGCTGAATGAGGAGTTAGAGGTCCTGATTGGACACCCTGAAAAAGATATATCCGAACCGATACTGCAGCATCTTTCAGCCATGGAAGGTTCAGTTGACCACACGGCGGTCAAGAAAACAGCTTCCCATTTGGTGTTTTTTCAGCCCGTAAACGACGGGAGGTTGATGGTGGCAAAGACTGTCCCCCTTTCGCTGGTGAACGGGAGTGCCTCGGATACAGCCGCGGCCGGTTTAATTACAGGATTCGTACTGCTTGCTGCCTCCCTTGTGCTTTCCATCGTCTTTTCTCTTAGAATCAGCCGGCCTATAGTGGAGCTTTCAGAGAGCATGCGCCAGGCCACTCCCCCAAGTTTTGATAAAATACTGGGACAGGATCGTGATGAAATACGCATGTTACAGGAAGGGTATGAGTCTCTGATGGAGCGGATGAAAGGGCTGGTACAGAAAGAGTATGAGCAGGAGATAGAGCTGAAGGATGCACATCTGATGGCATTGCAGGCCCAGATAAACCCCCACTTTCTCAACAACACATTGAATCTTCTGGGCGGTATGGCTCTGGCAAAGGGTGTTCCGGAGGTGTACAGCATCGCACGGGCGGTGGGAGACATGTTTCGGTATACGGTGGGGTATCAGCATGAATTGGTGAAACTCTCCCAGGAATTGACCCACAGCAAAAACTATTTGCTTGTGCAGGAACACCGATTTTCCGGGAGATGCAAGGTCAATGTAGAAGTTGATCCGAAAGTGCTGAACACTCCTATTCCCCAATTCATTTTACAGCCGATTGTGGAGAATGCATTCGACCATGGGCTTCAAAGTAAAAAGGATGAATGGCGCGTATCCGTGAAGGGTTGTGTGCAGAGAAGGGGCCACATAATTGTTATTGAGGATAACGGTGTGGGAATGAAGCCGGAGGAGTTGCGCGCTCTCAGGGACAAGTTAAGAAATGATACAGATACGGTAAAATCGCGTAGAAGTATCGGCTTGCGCAATGTAAATGCCCGTTTGCAGCTTCAGTTCGGTCAAAGATTTGGCCTTAGGGTTTTTAGTACCTATGGTAGGGGGACCCGGGTGGTGGTGGTACTGCCGAAAGACGGGACTAATACGGCATGAGGAGTAACACAATGGTGGTCAGGATGATCATAATCGACGATGAGCCTTGGTCCAGGGAGGTGGTAAAAACTCTCACCGAATGGGAGCGTTTGGGGATTACACTTGCGGGGGAGGCGGATGACGGCGATGCCGGATTAGAGCTGCTGCGATCGGTTCCTGTGGATATTGTCATTGCCGATATGAAGATGCCCGGGATTGACGGTATAGATTTACTGAAAGCGATACATAAAGATTTTCCTTCTGTGAAGATACTAGTGATGAGTGGGTATGATGATTTCGCCTATCTGCGCCAGGCATTAAAGTCGAAGGCCCTGGATTATTTGATGAAACCCATCGATCCCACGGAGCTGAACAATATACTGCAACAGTGTGTGACGGAAATCGAGGCCGGGACCCGCGGCCCGATATCTATGCGAACACCGGTACTATTTCAGAATAGAGAAGTACTTGATGAGTATGTGGAGCATAGACGCCGGGTATTTGCCTGTCTGTTAAAGCTAGACAGTGCCGGTGTAGCAGAAACGCTGCAGGATCTGCAGAACTACTTGGTCTCCCACAGCGAAGGCTTTTCGGATGCTGATGTACGTAGTCGAATTATCCACGACTACCTGTTACTTTTGGAAGAGTTTCTGATACGAAGCGAGGTAACCCCTGAGCCGGGTATATTTAGAGATCGCCAAATAGAACAGCTGGACCATGCAGAAATGTTTGATGCCCTTGCGGCGGTTTCAGCTGAGGCAATCGATCTGATCAAAGAGGCCCGACGATTCAAGGATTACCTGGATACAGATATGGTGAAGGACCATATTGACCACTATTTTCAGGAACCTATCTCTTTAGAAACCGTGGCCCAAATGTTTCTGGTCAGCAAGGAGCATCTAAGCCGGGCCTTTCGAAAATCCCAGCAGGAAACCGTCAATGAATACATCACCCGAAGGCGAATGGAAGCTGCACGGCATATGATTATAGAAGAAGAGATAGAAATTAAGGAGGCGGCGTATCTTTCCGGGTATTCCGACCTTGCCTA
>CAZDFY010000194.1:0-4687 GCA_964504785.1 uncultured Sediminispirochaeta sp.
TGCATTCAGAGAATTCTCAATTACCCGAAGACATAGACAATAATCGATGATGAGATTCGCCGATCCCTGGTCAACAGATTCCCTTTCGGCATACTGTATTCTATGGAAGGTGACGAAATCTCCATTCTCGCAGTCATGCATCTGCACAAAGAACCTGGCTACTGGAAATCAAGAGAATAGCACTTATATCGGGCTAAAAGACCCATTTGGAAGAACAGCATATAAAGGTTTAACTTGAACAGAGCCTCCATTGCTTTTAACCGGTGAGATGTATATACTACCGATATGGAAAGCGCATATTCTATTCACTTGAAGATTTCAAAAGTAGAGAATGGCCAGTATCTCGCTGAATCCGACGATATCCCCGGCTTAGTTGCACAGGGCCGGACCATACCGGAAACAGTTGAAATTGCGCAGGATGTTGCAAAGAAACTTATTGAATCATATGTAGAACACGATGATCCTCTACCTGCTTCTCTTAAACCGCTTTCCGAACGAGCTGAAATAGACATAACCGTAGGGGCTTAATTGACGGGTAATTGATAACAGACTCGGTGGTTTTTAGCCTTACCTATCAGATATTAAAATGAGAATTAAATCGCCGCTTTTTCCATATACGTCATATAGTTCATGTGAAAATCTGTTACAATTTGTGGTACACTCGGATATTTCGAGAATAGATCTCTTACCGGACCAGAAAACCCAATAGTAAAGACCGTTGTTAAACCATATACTCATTTTGTAGCTACCGCTGATTTCGATACTATCCAGGCTCTTCTTTGCTCTGAAAGGTCAACACTTTTCACAGATGGGAAATCTCTGCTCCTCATTATATCTGCTTTACAGATATATTATGAGATAGTATACTTAACTATGATAAGAACGTTCAGGGACAAAGAGACCGAGCGTATTTTTAAGCAGGAATGGTCACGGAAGATTCCGGAAGATATTCAGTATCGTTGCCTGGTCAAACTACTACTCATAGACAGTGCGGTGGCGTATCTGCTTCCGCTTTTCCGATGGAGAAGCCTATGATGTTGGGATAGAAGATCTCTTTCTACCGATATGACGCTCAAATTATCACGTTTTTTCGGTACCAGCGACCGCTTTTGGATAAACCTGCAGGCAAGCATAGATGTACGAAACCGAAAGCGAGTAATAGAAACGGCATAAAAAGGTCACGCACTTCTCCGTGTTTGTTTATCCAGCCGAGCTTCAGAGAAATGATAAAATCTGTTGTATTTTTCCGGTCTCTGCCATGAGTGATCAGCGATAATCCCAAGCCGGAGTTCAACCTGCTTGTTGGTGATGAAGTTCAGATACGTTTCCAGGTTTTTTCTGCAACGCCTTCCACAGATCGAGCTTTGTCTGCATACTCAACCAGCTCTCGGGGCTGGTGTGCGTAGCTTCAGAAATCCGCAAGGCCATTTCCGGGCTCAGGGATGATTTTTGATGAACGAGCTCCGAAAGTGCTTTTCGGGAAACTCCGAGCTTCTGTGCTGCTTCAGTTATGGTGAGCCCCAACGGTTTTATCACATCTTCCAAGAGTATTTCACCCGGATGTGTTGGTTTTCTTGTTATCATTACCGGCTCCTTTTCAATGATAATCCTTGTAATCAACAAGAATTACGTCTTCATCTTCGAACAAAAACGTGATTCTCCAGTTGCCACTCACCCTCACAGACCACGTATCTTTCTCTTGCCCCGACAATTGGTGAAGATAATAAACAGGTAAGTCCATATCGTCGGGAGCAATTGATGCATCCAATCTGTCCAAAATTCTCGATACTTTTGAAGCCTGTTCCGGAACAATCCCCTTTTTCGAACCTGTTTCAAAAAAGGTTTTCAATCCCTTATGCTTGAAGGATTTTATCATTCTATACACTACTATACTGTAACCTGTTACGTGTCAATACTCAATATAGAAATTAGATATTGCAGGCTGAGGTATTCTTCGGTTTTAGTTGAATTATAAGGTATTTACCAGAAGATTTATTACAGAACATGGTACATTTTGCTCTACAATCGCCTAAATAGATCATGCATCCCATTAAAAAAAACGAGCAGCAACAGGCAAGATATTCTCTTTGCATTAAAACTTCATTCAATTCAAAAAATCTGCCCAGGGGGGGATTCGAACCCCCACGGTTGCATGGGCGAGCAACGAGCTGGTGCACGTATTGCAGGAACGAGGATCGTGCACGGCGAGTGACCAGGCCACAGCCGCAGTAGGCTGCAGAAACTGCAAAGTGGTTCTGTCGAGCCGATACCCGGCAAGGAAGTATTCGATAAAAGGTGATGGAATATACATTCTCGCGGTAATGCACCTTCAAAAAGAGCCGGGGCACTGGACAATAGCACTTATTTCAAGTATATCAAGCTAAAAGCCTAATAGAAAGATAAAAAAGGACTCACGCCCTTTCCTTCGCCCCGCCCATTTTCCAGTGCCGCATAAAAAAAATTCTGCAGGTACGCATGAAGGACTTCCACAGAATCAGCGAACTGTTGAATTGTCCGCCGAGGGGCAAAGCATGCGCACATACTCGGGAACCTTTGCTGCATGGTAATAGGGAATATTAAGGAGGAGGAACGTTTTTTCATTCATCGTAGTAATTGAATCTATTGAATGAGCTCCGGAATACAGACGTACTCCGCATCGTTCATCACTCATGTCGAGGAACTGCATCAACGATCGAAGCCTCCCTACCGCGCCGGATTTTACCTCGACCGGTATGATCCGACCATCGACCGGCACAAGGTAGTCGACTTCCGCACTGGATTGGCTTTTCTCCCGAACCCAATAGAGGTAACCCGAAAGCTCGGTATACGATAACGAGTGTAGTTCCTGACCGACTATATGCTCGGCGAACAAGCCCTTGCGAGCATCGGTGAGATCGCGTATCGAAATGAGTTCGTCCTGGACGCCCATCTCATAGGCGCATAGCCCCGTATCTATTAGGTGCAGACGCGGTTTCTTCCGCTTGTTCCTTTGCAGGGGCAAGCCTGTGGAAGTAAGGGGATATTCCACAGTACAGAGCATGGCTTTCTCCAGAATCTCGAAGGCTTCCTTGACCTGGGTGGAGCCATAGTTGCTCCCCCCATAGCCATTAAAAGTGGGCCTCTGCATAGGGTGTAAGAGCATGGTGGAAAAGACATGGCGAACAACCGCTCTTCTCGACTCGGAGAGCGGATATTTCTCGAGATCATCGGCGTATGATGTAATCAAGTCATGATAGACCTGTCGAACACTCAGCAGATCCCAACTTTCGGCATAGGTCCTCACAGCCTCAGGCATCCCGCCGACCAGGGTATATCGATGAAAAAGCTCCAAGAGTTTTTCGTGGGCATATTCGGGTACCGGCACCTGTTGATAGGCCTCTGCGGCCTGGATCTCACCGAGCGCCATGAGAAACTCTTCAAATGAGACTGGATGCATGTACGCATACGTAATCCGACCGACCGGGAACGCACTCTTTACATCTACTGTGTGTTCTAGCAGGGAGCCCGCAGCAACTATATGGTACTCCGGATAATCTTCGTGAAAATATCGCAGCAGGTTGACCGCTCGGTCGGATCGCTGAATCTCATCGATAAAGATCAGTGTCTTTCGTTCTTTCTGCAAGCCACGCAGGAAGAAAAGTTCATCAACAATTCCATGCAAAGCCCGCTCTTTGTTGAAAATTTTCCGGTCTTCATAGCGGTCGAGGTTGAGGTGGATATATTGCGGATAGTGCTCGGCAAACTTCAATACGGTAGTCGTCTTTCCGGTCTGTCGAGCCCCCCTAATCACCAATGGCTTCCGCCCGGGACGAGCACTCCATTCACGAAGATACACTTCAAGATTTCTTGGAAATACTTCCATACCCCTTATTATATATTCATAATATGACAAAGTAAAGGTATTTTCTAGACATGGTTATAACAAAATAAGGGTAATACAGGATGATTGCTGGCCATTAGCTGCAGGAACTGCAAAATGGTTCTGTCGAGACGATACCCCTAAAGGAAGTATTCGAAAAAGTCTGGAAAAGGTTTAATTTCCGATGATGAGATCAGCCGCTCCCTGGTCAACAGATTTCCCTTCGGCATACTGTATTCAATGGAAGGTGACGAAATATACATTCTCGCGGTAATGCGTCTTCACAAAGAACCGGGATACTGGAAAACAAGAAAATAGTACTTATATCGAGCTAAAAAACCCCAATAGAAAGATAATCAAAGGCTCAAGCACTTCTCTTTGTTTGTTTTTCCCTACCTCGAGAAGAAATTCCGGGGCGAAATCCGCTCCGTTCGGCCACTCGAGTGTGCCGGTTTCTTGATTTCTATAGGCTTTTTTAAAATACTCCGGTTTCTCCATTGTTAAACCATAGGCTAATTTTGTAGCTACTGCACATTTCGAAGTTATCCACATGCAACATGATTAACAGGCCCGTCGATACGTACCGCGGGGAAGAAACACACTCCATCAGGTCTTCGAGCGGCATTTCACCGATTTCCTCAGACGGTATGATGAGGAATATGCCGGGAAATACGGGAAGTTCCGCCTCGAACGGATACGGACGGTCGGCGAACATTTTCTCACCTACAGCGACTACCGGCAGGGAATAGCCCGTATCCGCTGCACTAATCCGGACTGCGGGCATGATTATTTTAGGCCTTTTTCCTGCAAGGGGTTTTATCTGTGTCC
>CAZDFY010000195.1:0-4643 GCA_964504785.1 uncultured Sediminispirochaeta sp.
GAGGGTTTTCTATTGAAAACGGTCTGACGACCCATTTGATTGAGGGCGCTGAAATCCTCCGCAAAATGACGGAACTTGCCGAAATAAAAGTGCTGGTAGCGGATTCGGGCAAGTACGGATTAAACGGCTTTGTGCGTATTTTGCCCCTGGAAGATATGGATATTCTTGTAACGGATAAGAATTTTTCCAAGAAACATAAGGCCATGGTGGAAGAGCTGGGAATTGAAGTAATTATCGCCAATAATTGAATGGGTATTCCTGCGGTGAGGGCAGCCCGTTGTGGAACTTCAGGGTACGTAAGTAATACGGATTAAGATTGATATTTTAATGATATTTTTTGCTCTGTAAATTTCACTTTATACCCATTATAATAAGCACTATGTCAAAATATGGTCATATCTTTTTGCTGCTGGTGTTTTGTGCTGGTCCTGTAGTATCTGTTGTTTCGGAAACTGTTCAAGTAGCCTGTTTTGAAAAAGACCGGCTGGTGATCTTTGAACAGGAACATGTGAAGGGTTTTGCTGTTGATCTTCTTGATTATATCGCGGAGCAGGAGGGGTGGGAGCTTGAGTATTTGCCGGGGACTTTTCCCGAGAGTATTCATACACTGCAAAATCGAAAGGCAGATCTCATTTTAACATTGGCCTATACGGAAGAGCGGGATCGACTGTTCGACTATAGCTCTGAAGTCCTTCTTACCACCTGGGGAAGAGTATTTACTCGTAAAAATTCTGAAATAGTTTCGCTGCTGGATCTTGACGGAAAAAAAGTCGGCTATGTTACGGACAGTTTCTTTTATCCGATAATGTCGGGCCTGTTGAGGCAGTTTGAACTGGAGTGCAATTTTATTGAGTTTACCTCCTACGACAGCTTATTCCGCACTATTTCGGAGGGGAGAATAGATGCCGGTTTATCTGACCGCTTGAAGGCATTTACAATTCCAAAAAATCTGGAGATAAGTGAAGACCCTATTGTATTTCATCCCTATGGTTTACATGTTGCCGGTGCTGAAGGTGATCCTAGGGGATATCTTTCTACAATCGACCGTTATCTTATAGATTTAAAAGGGAAGCAAGACTCAATTTACTATACCCGAAGAAAAAAGTGGCTAAGTGAAGCGAGTAAAGGGGGTATGCCCCAATGGCTGCAGTGGTTGTTTGTTGGAGTAACTATTGTTGCCGCTTTCATTGTAGTATGGAGTCTTTCTCTGCGGCGTCAGGTAAGGGTGAGAACGGATGAGATAAACCATTTACGAACGCTTCTGTCCAATATTATCAACTCAATGCCGTCGGTACTTATAACAGTAGATCAGAAGGGCTGCATATTACAATGGAACCGGGAGGCGGAGAAGAGAATCGGTAGTTCCTCAAAAAAGACTGAAGGAAAAGAGCTGAGTTCAGTGTTGCCCGGTTTCTCCGATTATAGGCAGTTTCTGCAGCAGGCGATTGATGAGGGTTCTCCGGTGTTTAAATTAAGGCAACCCCATATTGTAAACGGGGAAAAGCGGTATGAGGACTTAACTATTTATCCCCTCATTGATAATGGGGTTAAGGGAGCGGTTATTCGGCTTGATGATGTCAGTGAAAAAGTCCATTTGGAAGAGACTATGATTCAATCGGAGAAAATGGTATCCGTCGGCGGACTGGCTGCTGGAATGGCCCATGAAATTAACAATCCCCTGGCGGGAATAATTCAGAATACCTCTGTAGTGCTGCAAAGACTTGATGGAGAATTACCGGTAAATCAAAGAGTAGCTGAGGATGTCGGTCTTGAGCTGGATTTGATGCATACATATCTTGAGAAACGGGAAGTGCTGGATATGCTGAGAAATGTAATTGGCTCCGGCCGTCGGGCTTCAAAGATTGTAAAGGATATGCTCACCTTTTCTCGAAAAGGTAACTTGCAGGCCGACGTTACTTCGATACCTGAACTGCTGGACACCACCATTGCGCTTGCCCAAAGCGATTACCAGTTAAAGAAGGAATTTAATTTTTCTAAAATAGAAATTCATCGGGAATATCAGCCCTATCTACCTGAGATTCGATGTGAGGTGCCGAAAATACAGCAGGTGATTTTCAACATACTGCGAAACGGGGCGGAAGCACTGTACGGTCGGGGGGCCCCCCGGTTCACACTGCGGGCTTTATCAACATCGGATGATAAAGTACAAATAGAAATTGAAGACAACGGCCCCGGTATTCCCAAAGAAGTAAGGTCACATCTGTTCGAGCCTTTTTATACTACCAAGGATATCGGTAAGGGGACCGGTTTGGGTCTTTCAGTGTCCTATTTTATTATAACTGAAGGTCATGGCGGAGAGTTGATGGTAGAATCCGAACCCGGACATGGCGCTCGCTTTATTATTCGCCTGCCGGTACAAAACTGAAAAGATACTAGAGGACTCATTAGACTCCCCTGAATTGTACTCTTTCTTCAGGGGAGCTATAAATCTTCTCTTATGTACTCCGGCCAAGCCTGGCTAAAGTCATTACAACCGCAGCCATTACTGCTATCGGGAGGGCAATTAAGAACGGGTTATGGGCGAAGGTAATCTGATAGAACAGCGTGGCGGTGCTCCAGGCCAAAATAGTAAGATAGGCCGCCTGCATCAGGCCGTACTTCCAGCCCATCTCCTGGATCGAGGTGCCGAAGGCGGCCACACAGGGGAAGTAGATCAGCACGAACAGCAGATACGCATAAGCGGAGTAGGGGTTGAACTGGGAGCGCATGCCGGTAAACACCGATCCCTCCGCCTCGACCAGGGCGGCTGTCTGCGCTTCGTCGTGTCCGATCATATCCAGCCCAAGGGTTGCAGAAATACCGGTGAATATGCCGGTCAGCCCCTCACCTAGGGCGGTAAATGATTCGACTACACCCTCACGCAGTGAAAATCCGGCTTCCGCGCCTGTAGCCGGCGCTGCCCCAGTACTTGCAGCCGATGCATCCTGGGCGTACAGCGAGTTGAGGGTGCCGACGATTACCTCTTTGGCAAACAGGCCGGTAAAGAGCCCCACTGTGGCCGGCCAGTTTTCGTCCTCGATGCCCATCGGTCGGAAGACCGGGGTAATGGTCTTTCCGACTGCTGAGAGCACCGATTCTTCGGTGTCCTCGTTACCGAAGCTGCCGTCGGTGCCGAGGGAGTTGAAGATACTCAGCAGCAGCACTACCAGCAGAATCGCCTTGCCGGCCCGTTTGATGAAGAAACGAAGGCGGATCCAGGCGGCGCCGAAGGAGTTTCGAAGGGTCGGCAGATGGTATTTCGGCAGTTCCATTACAAAGGTGGAGTCGCCGCCCTTGAAAAGGGTTTTCCGCAGCAGGTAGCCGGTGCCGATGGCCATCAGAATTCCGATCATGTAGATGGAAAATACAATGCCCCCGGCCCGGGCGCCGAAGAAGGCCGCGCCGAAGAGGGCGTAGACCGGCAGTCGTGCGCTGCAGCTCATAAAGGGGGTAATGAAGATGGTCAGGAAGCGGTCGCGCGTGTTCTCCAGGGTTCGGGCTCCGAGAATAGCTGGAATTGTGCAGCCGAACCCGACGATCATCGGTACGAAGGCCTTGCCCGGCAATCCGATCGACTGCATGACCCGATCCATTACGAAGGCCGCCCGGGCCATGTAGCCGGAGTCTTCCAGGATGCTGAGCATCAGAAACATGAAGAACACCACCGGTATGAAGGTGGCCACCGTCTGAATGCCGGCGCCGAGGCCGTCGGCCAGAATCGTGGTCAGCCAGGCGGGAGCGCTGGCCAGACCCAGCAGGTGCGACACGCCGTCGACAAACAGGGTTCCCGCCAGCACGTCGAAGAAGTCGATGAAGGCGAAGCCGACGTTTACCGCTACCCAGAAGGAGAGGTACATCACCCCGAGGAAGACCGGTATGCCGAGGAAACGGTTGAGCACCACGTCGTCGATGCGGGCGCTGATGCTGCGCCTGACCTTCTGCCGGCGGACACTCTTCTCGGCCACCTGTTGAATATAGTCGTAACGGGCATTGGCGATAAGCACATCGGCCTCGATCCCGTCCGCTTTAAGCACCGTCTGCTGCGCAGAAGCATGCTCTTCGGGGTTAAAGGCGACCCTCCTGATTGCATCTTTTAATAAAAATTCATTCCCCTCCAGGATTTTGACCGCCAGCCAGGGGCCGAACTCTTGCGAAGGATACTCGGCTGTCCAGCGGTCGATGACCTTTTGAATTGAAGCGGGGTAGGTGATTTTTGAGCCGGCCGGCGCGGCGGGGGCTGCACTGCGGTGGGAGAGGATGGCCGTGCGGATTTTTTTGACGTCCTCGCTGTTGGTGGCGGTCATGGAATAGACCGGCACGCCGAGTTCCTGTTCGAGGGCCGCGGCATCGACGCTGATGCCCTCCTGGGCGGCGATGTCGGCCATGTTGAGCAGCACCACCACCGGCATGCCCATCTCGATCAGCTGGACGGTCAGGTAGAGGTTGCGTTCGAGGTTGGAGGCGTCCACGATGTTGACCACCAGCTCCGGTTTCTGGGTCAGCAAAAACTCCTGGCTGATGCGTTCGTCTTCGCTGGAGGAGTGAAAGGCGTAGATGCCCGGCAGGTCGACCACCTGCAGGCGCGCGGCCCGCTCGCCGATGTAGCCGACTTTCTTTTCCACTGTCACGCCGGGCCAGTTGCC
>CAZDFY010000196.1:0-4392 GCA_964504785.1 uncultured Sediminispirochaeta sp.
TATCTCACTTTTGGAATGTTTCACAGGCGGAAGCTGTAAGAAGAGCAGTAGAAATAGCCGAAACTGAAACACTTAATCAGCAAAAGAACATAGAGCAGGAATTAGTGAAGTATCACACGGAGGGGGGGCTGGCTTCAGAAAAAGCGGAGGCTTACCTATATGAGGTTAAGAAAAACCGGGACAATTGGAGAGATTAAAAGTGATACTGCTGGATACAAATTATCTCATAAAAGCTTTGGTTCCGGAGTCTAATGAATCATTAAAAGTACGAAAATGGGTGGAGCAGAAGTCGGAACTCATTACAACATCAATTTCGTGGTACGAATTCCTATGCGGTCCAGTCGATGAAAATGGGAAGAATCTGATGGAATTAATATTGCAGGGACGTATTGTCCCTTTTACAACTGATTGCGCTCGTGAAGCAGCCCATCTTTTTAACGCTGTGAATCGGAAAAGAAGTCTTCGAGTTGATGCTATGATTGCAGCATCAGCTATTGTATTCAATGCAGAGCTTGCAACAGATAATATGCGGGATTTTTCCGCTTTCTCAAAATACGGTCTTACATTGCTATAAGATACGGAATGAGTATATGTTGAGGGTATCTTCAAACTCGTTGATCACTCCAACAATTTACTCCCCTGGAAAATCGTTACTATTTCGGCACGGTTTTCGCCTGACTTGTACACGATTCTGTAATTTCGAAATAGTATTTCTCTCAGTTGAGGGTCATTGTATTCTGGTACAATCCGGCCTATGTGGGGAAAGGTTCGGATGGTCTCGATACTTTCGAGTATTTTTAATGCAAAATTACGGGCGTAAGATGGAGAATCCTTCGAAATGTAGGTGATAATTTCTTCAATATCCGATAGTGCTTTTTTGGACCACAGTATTTCTACTTCAGCCATCTATGAATACGTTTCTTTACTTCTTCATGGGAGACGTTGGCGCCCTCGTGGATATCTTTTAATCCTGCTTCAACTTTTTCCATGAAATAGAGCTTCTCCATGATATCTTCATAAGTTGCGTCATCAGGTAATTCTTGGATGGCTTTTATTGCATTGTCCTTTGTGATACCCATAACCGAATTATACATCTAATGCTCCTTATTTCAAATAGCAAGAACCAGCAACAAGGACCAAGATCCTTTTACTTTCAAAACTCCCCGTGTTCGAGAAAGCTGTAGTATTTGTGCTGGGTGAATATAATGTGATCGAGTAGTTCGATGCCCAGGGTCTCTCCGGCCTGGCGTAGACGGGTGGTGATCTCCCGGTCTTCGTCGCTGGGGTCCACATTGCCCGAGGGATGATTATGTGCTGCGAGCACTGCGGTCGCCCTATCCTGCAGCGGGTCGGAGAAGACCTCGCGCGGATGGACTATGGTGCGATTCACCGAGCCAATGGACACTACCCGAACACTTATCACCTCGTGGGCACCGTTTAGGCTGATGCTGAGAAAATGCTCTCGCTGCCGGTCGGCGTAATGGCGAATAACCGGAAGCACATCCTGGGGGAAACGAATCCTGTTTTCCGCAGGGCGTAAGCGGCGCCGGCCGTATTCGAGGGCGGCACAGATTTGTGCGGCCTTGGCGGTACCGATTCCGGGGATTGCTCGAACTGCGTTTACTTCAATGACCGGTTCAGAGCTTTGGTCGAGCACCTGAAGCAGGGTGGCGGCAATTTTTTCCACCGAGTTGCCCTTGATTCCCGAACCGATGATCAGCGCTGTTAAATCGAGATCGCTGAGCCGGTCGGGGCCTTGCTGCAATAGTCGCTCTCGGGGGCGTACGTGCTCTTCGACGGCCCCCTCAAGCGGATGTTCAAATACTTCTTCTTGATACCTCATACCTCACTAGAGGGGGAAAAGTGCCGGTGTGCTTCAAATTATTAGTGATTTTTTTCCATATTTATATCTTCCACATAGTAGGGCATCAACAACAGGCTAAATTCCGGGCCCGATTGGGATGAGGTTCGATATTCATGGTAAAAACGGCTTATTTCCGGTGGCAGAAAATCCGTATATAAGTTCCTCTGGTCCGCCCTTTCTTGTAAGCGTGTGCTGTACTGATGTAGAGCGGTGCTCAATCTTTTTCCCGGAGTAATTCCCATCCAGCTGTCGGCGTAGGCGTAATCTACCAATTCCAATTCTTTTGATGTACCAAGTTTTTCCGCAATAATATCGAGGGCCTCTCGATAACCGCCGAGTGTGTCGACCAGTGCGCGATTCTTCCCCTGGGTTCCCGTCCACACACGACCTGCAGCACGCTCTTTGACCTCCTCAGTGGAGAGGTCACGGCCTTCGCTCACTACTTCTATGAACCGATTATAGGTAGCCTCAATAAACTTTGTAATCTCTTCCTTCTCATTCTGATTCAGTCGACGGTACATGGCGGCGAAATCCGACTGGGGACTCTGCTTGACTACATCCCAGGAAATTTCCTGTTTTTCAAGAAGTCCCGCAATGTTCGGAAAAATAGCTATAACGCCGATTGAACCCGTCAGGGTAAAGGGTGAGGCGACAATAGATTCGGCAAAGGCGGACATATAATATCCGCCGCTGGCGGCTGCGCCGCCCATAGAAACAATCACCGGTTTCGCGTTGCTCCCCGTCCTGCATAATTCTACTTCTCTGGCGATGATATCCGACGCCTGGGCCGATCCCCCACCTGAGTGTATGCGTAGCAGAATTGCCTTCACTTGTGTGTCCTCTCGGGCCGCCCGGATAGCCGCAGCTGTAGTCTCAGCTCCTATACCGGCCCCTGGTTGCCCCTCTCCCGTATGGATCGGTCCGACCGATTGGATAAGAGCTACCTTGGTGGTTGGTGCGGTGTTCCAGTCTCGGCGGACCTGTTTTCGTGGTAAAGAATCCTTTATTGTGCTGTTAGAAGTAAAAAACGGCATTTCTTTCTCTAATTCATTTTCTAATTCATCCTTCTGCAGAACGCCGTCGATTAGTCCCGCCGAAAGTGCCTTCTCAGCATTAAAATAGGGGCCACTTTTTATAAGTTCCGCGGCGGGGCCGTTCAGTTTTTCACCCCGTCCCTCTTGTATGATACGTGCAAGTTCATCAAAAAAACCCTGGAGCATATACTCCAGTGATTCCCGTTCGGCAGGGGGCATCGATTCTTCGGAAAGAAAATTATAGGCGGTTTTGTAGTCTCCGATTCTAAAATTCTCCACTTCAATACCGTATTTCTTGAAGAAGGTTTCAAAATACGGACTGGAGGCGGAAAAACCGCGCAGATCAATTATTCCCTGGGGTTGAATATAAAGGGCATCAGCTGTGGCGGCAGCCAGGGTATATTCTACTCTACTCATATAATCGCTATAAAAGATAATCTTTTTTCCACTCTCTTTTAGTCTTAAAAGCGCATCCCGCAGTTCTCGCATAGTACTTAAAGACATTTGGGTATGCTGATTCATAAATACCAGACCGTGTAGTGATGGTTCTTTCGCAATTGCATCTATTTCATTTAATTTGTTGAGTAGGGTATGCTCATCTATACGCAGATAAAAAGGACCGAAGCTTACTCCCTGAGGTGCTTCATATACCCCCGGTCCTAAATCGTATTCGTAATACAACTCATTTCCAAAGGCTTCCGGGTGGTTAAAGGGTCGGGGGGATGACTGGAGATGGGTTGAGCCCGATTGAAAAGAACCAGATGAATCAGTTCTCACGGAGGATCCGCCGTTTATGTTGGAAAGGGCGATGCTGAAGGAAGCTCCCAGTGCTTCATCTTCAAAGTCGTATCCAAAGCGTGCCTGCACTCCGTTTATGGGTTCAAAATGCAGGCCGACCTTTGGTAGACGAACTTCTTCAAGGGTCCACGGGAGATCGGCAAAAATGGAGATGCGGGTGCCGGCTTGGGGTAAAGCGAACTCCAGGGGTCTCAGGGCAAGTCCGGTTGTATAGACGGGATCTTTCTGTGCAGGTACGTTGGCTCTCGCTCCTAGTGATAGATAATCCGTTGGCCGCAGGAGCACTCCGGTATTCCATGACGAGGTTCTGTCATCGAATGTAGATGTAGTGAGGGCGGTACCAAAATAGAGATTGTCCATCAATGGAAATGAAACGGTGATGGTGTGATAATTTTCATCTTCCACAGAAGAATAACCGTATCCAAGGAATTGGCTGTGCAGGTAGAGGGTAAAATCCTCGGTAAAGCCGTCTTCATCATAGTTGTGTATATAGCCGAATCCGGTGCCGTGTCCGAAGCTCAGGACCGCTGGATTTACAAAACCCCCGCTCATTGAGCTTGAGATTGCTACGCTCTCCGCCCCGCTTTCATGCACCGGGGCCGAATCGGAAAAAACAAGTGCCGCCGGCAGCAGCATACATGCAGCGACTAGGGTGAAAAATATACTAACCTTTTTCATGGATATCCTCCTATGTCG
>CAZDFY010000197.1:0-4391 GCA_964504785.1 uncultured Sediminispirochaeta sp.
AACCCACCGGCAGCGCAGCCGGGCGGAGCGGCGCCCGCACCCCAAACCACAATACAGCCTCAACCGGCGCCCGCACCCCAAACCACAATACAGCCTCATCCGGCGCCCTCCCGACCGACCCCGACACACACTCAGCTGTAGCCGGCGCCCCGGGAATACTGAATCGAGGCGGAGTAGAGCGCATATGAGTGACAAAACCAACGATTCCGGCGGCGCTCAGCAACGTGGTGCTCGCTCGCCTGATTCCGACAAGCACCTGCCCTTTTTCAAGCTCATCGACGCCTGCAGGGAGGGGGGCTGCCCCATTTGCGCCACCCTCCGCAGCGACGAGGCGGGCTACTTCGACTCGCTGCTGTATGAAAAGGTGAACAATCGCCACTTCAGGGCCAAGTTCAACCTGGGGGGCGGCTTTTGCGGGTACCACGCAAAGTATCTGGAGGGGCTCCACGACGCCCTGGCGGTGGTGCTGCTGTACCGACAGATTCTGCGCTACGAACTTGACGCCGAACCGATTCAGAACAGTAAAAGCTGCCCGGCCTGCGATTACCTGCTGGAAAAAGAGCGTCAGGTCACATCGGTGTTGTGGAAGTACATCAACGACCCGGAGTTTATCGACGCCTTTCAGCAGACCGGCGGCCTCTGCCTGCCCCACTACCGCCGGCTCAAACGGGAGCACCTCACACTGCCGGGCTGGTTTACCAAGTTCAACCGAGAGCAATTTGAAAAACTCTTCAAGGACTCCAACGACTACGTGGACGCCTGTAACTTTACCCTTGAGGGCTCCCGTGCCGACCCGGAAATCCACGAGGCCAAAGTATATCAGCAACTGGTGGAAAAGTTGTACGGATTTATCGGCCTCAGCCCCCACATCACCGCCCGGGGGAACAAGCGCGGTGCAGAGCGGCCCAGGACCAAGCGCGGGGCCCCCGGAGGCAAAAAGGCCGGCGGGGGACGGGCCAAGGGGGCCGGCTCGCGGGGCGGATTTCTTCGAAGCCTGCTGCGCCCCCTGTCCAGAGGTTAATACATCATGACAAATCTCCTGGCCATCTTTATCGGCGGCGGCCTAGGCGCCTGCTCTCGCTACCTTCTCAGCCACACCATCTCCCAGCAGCTGGCCTTTACCCGCATCCCCCTCGGCACCCTGGCGGCCAACGCCCTCGGTTCGCTGCTCATAGGCTTCTTCTTCCAGCTTTTCCAGTCCTTCATCGGTCCCACTTACCTGCGTGTAGCAATCACCGTCGGCTTTATCGGTGCATTCACCACCTTCTCAACCTATCTTTTGGAAATTTTTCAATTAATAATAAAGCGTGAGTATGTGTCCGCCGGGGTCAGCTTTCTGGTGCAAAACCTGTTAGGTTTTGCCATGGTCGTGGCAGGTATACTACTCTCGGATGCTCTCTTAAAGACAATCAAAGGTGGTCTATAGAAATGCATTTCGAAGAAAAGGATATTCTTTTAAGAATCATGCTCGGCGAAAATGATATGCTCCATGGCAGGCCCCTTTACGAAGCCATTGTTCAGCAGGCCCGAAAGCTCGACCTTGCCGGCGCTACAGTGCTGCGCGGTATCATGGGCTTTGGCGCCGACAGCCGCATGCACTCGGCCACGCTGCTGTCCATCTCCTCCGACCTGCCCATCGTGATAGAAATAGTCGACACCAAAGAGAACATCGACCGCCTCATGCCCTTTTTGGATGAGCACCTCGAGGAGGGCATAGTGACCATGGAGGCGGTGCATGTGCATAAGTACCGCCGCCGTTAAGCCGAAGGCCCGAGCTGCTGGATGTGATACTCTTCGCCGTCGGTCTAAATGATTCCCGCTGCCCGGCGCATTGCCTGAAAACTCTCATCGGGAATATAGGTGGCGATGCTGTTTCCGCTGCCGAGAGCGTAGCCTCCCCCCTCCATGCCCATATCTATCAGGCCGGCGGCCCGCTTCTCAATCTCCTCTCCGCTGTGGCGGACCAGATAGTCCACATCGAGGCCGCCTAGAACAGCGATACGCCCTTTTAAGAGTCTATAGGCATCTTCCACCGGCATGATACTATCCTCATAGGAGTGTTTCGCATCAAACTTAAGGTCTTCGATGATCCCTTCCATGATCTCCCCGAATAAATTCCCGCAGGAGTGGAGGATCGCCGGCTTCCCCGCCCGATGGGTCAGCTCTACGATCTTACGGACATGGGGAAAAACCAGTCGTTTGAGATCTGCAGGTCCGATCATGGGGCCGGTATTAAAGCCCCAGTCGTCATTGTAGATAATGGCTCCCACACTCTCATGCTTCACTGCCCGGCGGTAATAGCTGACAAATTGTTCTCCCACCTTCTGGAATATCTCCTCCACCAGCTCAGGTTCGTCAAAGAGCATATAGCAGAGCCGCTCGTAGCCGATAAGCTGGATCACAATTTCCTCAATCCCCATTGGCCCGTGGACAATGAGTTTCATCCCCTCGGGGATCTCCCCGGCAAGCCTGTTCAGGTGGCTATCGTCAAAATCATCCGGATTGGACCAGGGGAAGGCTTCAAAGCTCTCCCTGTCGGTGATGTGCTGCCCCTCATTAAGACTCACTGTTTCAGCATTCCGCTGCTCTTTAATACTATTGTACATTGCATCCCAGGCTGAACCTCGGACAGTGACGTGGTCGTACCCTGCCGCGGCAAAGGCCTTTGCAATAATTTTCCCCCGGCTGTAGAGGTCATCCAGCCGGGGCCAAGTGCACCCTTCAGGGAACCTTTCACCGGCGTAGCGCTCATAGATGGGATCGTCAAAGAAGAACTCGAAGAGTACGGGCCGCTCGGGAATCTCTCCCTTCAGGACTCGTTCCAACTGACTGAAATCTGGTTTTCGCTTGCTTTTTAACGCTTTCATGTTCCAAATTATGCGCCTGTCTAGGTGAGAAAACTACCGGTATCTTTGTTCAGTTTTCGTCATTTTTTGCTCTCCAGCTGACGTCCCTCCCTCCGGTATCTCCCCGGTGCCATCCCCGCCTCCCGTCGGAAGGCTCGAAGGAGATGGTCATGGCTGGAAAAACCGGTTTTATCTGCTATCTCACCAATGGGAAGATCAGTTTCAAGGAGGAGGCGCTGAACATGCTGCACTCGAAGTGAGGTAAGGGCTTTTAAGAATGTTGTTCCGGTGAGCCGCTTAAACAGCCGGTTGAAGTGCCAGTAGCTGACTCCGATTAAATCTGCTGCCCGGTCTTCATTCCACTGCTCATAGTAGCTGCCGGTGAGTTTCTCCATCAACAGGTCTATCCTTTTCCTGTCCCGATCCGACAGAAGAATGGGAGGGGCTATCAATCCCAGCTCGGCCATCCTGCCTGCCAGACGGAGAAAGTTGCCCCGAACCGTCAATTCGAAACCCGGAGTTTTCTCTATAAAGGCTTCCACCATTTCTGAAATCGCGCTGAAAAGCCGGCTGTCTTTTCCGACAATCCAGGGTTCGTTCGGCCGCTGATGAAAAAGGGGAAAGAGAAACCTCATCCCCGGCTCGTTTCCTGAAAGTGTGCTGAAGATGCTGTTTTTCATTTTCACAACCAGACAGTCGGCAGTACCGTCACCGGTAAAGAGGTGGACCGTACCTGGCCTGAGGAGAATTACATCCCCTCTTTCCAGCTTCCTGGAAGCCCCTGCGGTGGAGACCGAGACTCTTCCCTTCTCAACCGCCACAATCTCCAGTGCATCATGCCAATGGGACGGTACCTGCTGTACGGATCTGTTTACTAAAAGGATGTAGGGGAAATCGGCGGCATCATCCTTCCACTCCTCCCTGAAGGGGAGTTCTGCCGCATCACTTGCTGTTTCAGCTGTTTCAATCCTCCGCCGATCCATCATCACGTCTCACTTTCCTTTATTTTAGATTGCCCGATGGTTCAGGAGTACCTAGTGCATGTGCTGCTCCCGCAGAAACCGCGCCCAGCGGTGAAGCGCCTGTTCGGCAAAATACCGTTGGGCCCGTGGATTGTGAAGGTCCACCGTGTACGGGGGATCCACCAGGCGTTCGCGCATCGTATCGCCGCCAACATTCACGCTCGCCCAGACTCGGCCCTGTTCATCCGCTTCAAGCCCAAAGAGGGCGACGGAGTCATCGAGCGCGGGGGCGTCGGGGAGGTTTGTGAAGCCGACTGAGTGGGTGGCGAAGAGGTCTAGGTCCCGGAGTCGGTCGATGAGCTGACCGTTACTTAGACGATCGGCAAACATGAGGTCGTAGCCGGAAATCATTGAAAGCGCTTTGGGAAACACCCGGCCGGGGTCGTCTGTGCCTGCACTAACGCTGTATTCGCCGATAGCCCCGTGTACCCGGTCAATAATCGGCTGTGCAGCACGGTCTTCAGGGATCCAGACTTTCACATGCACGTACGGGATAACAGCACGGTAGCCAATCTCCAGGCCC
>CAZDFY010000198.1:0-4373 GCA_964504785.1 uncultured Sediminispirochaeta sp.
CCTGCGCGCGAGGGGTACGCTCCGCCATTAACCCGCGCAGCTCTTCTCGCTTTTCCTCCATCTCCTCATCGAAATCGACATCCCTACGCAGCTTCTCCGCCGCCTCTCGTAAAAGGGAATGCAGCGCCTCATCTCTCCAGTTCTCAGGCGAGAGGGCAGTGATCATCGGCCATTCGGCGGCCCTGGTGTTGATTAACTCATCCTCGTCGAAGGAGGCAAAGAAGTAGGCAGGTTCCGAATTCTCGCTGTGGAACTTCATAAGGAGATCGGGATACATGCGGGAGAGGTGGCGAATGCCGCTGTCGGGAGTATCGTTGGTCGAGTCGAAGCTATAGGCGAGGCCGAGCTCCCCGCCTATCTCGAACTCCTCTACTTTGTTGTTCACGCTTTCCGGATCCCCCTCCTCTTCGTAAATAGGCTGAATCCTTGCTCATCGCAGAGTCTATCGAGGAAGGAATCTTAAATAGGTCTGCAGGAGGGCCCTCAGTTTCCCGGAAGTTTGATTTGCAGTCTCTCTGCTTGAAGCGTCGCCCCCTTCCCACTATACTGGCCCCATGAGCTCCACCGGAAAATTAGTAGTCAGCTTCGAAGCAGACCCTCCCCCTGTTTGTTACAGCCCCAAACTACAGGCCCTGGAGGAGAGAATCCGAGTCATACTCACTCCCTACGTGGAGGCCTTCGACCTCGCCGAGCTTGGTAACACCTTCATCCTCACCTCCCAATTCGGCAGCACAAACTTCGAAACTCTCATCGCATCGCTTATCGAGGCCTCCACCGGCGCCTGGCTCCTAATATACGGAGGGCTCGATGGTGATGCTTCGGTCATGATCGAAGCACAGGACGGCAAAATCGTCACGCAGCGGGAGCGAGTTCCGGTAGATACGCTCAACGACTACTCCGATGAGGATTCAGCCGGCAAAGAAGACGACATCGACAGAGCGACGCCGGAATGCAACGACATACCATTTTAGAAAGCTATGAGACCGGTGCTGCTCCCTTTTCCATCAAATCTAATCAATTCTATCCCACTTCCTCTATAAAGGAACAACACATGCCCTACGCAAAGGATATAAGCACAACATATCTTCTAATTAAAACTTGAGCCTATTCTCACGTAAGGCACGGTTGCAAGGTCGGTTCTTCCATCTTTTGAAACCCAATCCGCTGTCCTATACGTCCAATTCCACTGGTACCCCAATCCAATATTCAAAGATACAGAGCTTCCTACCGGAAGGGTTAAATCTCCATTTACTCGCAAAGAGTTCATATGGGTAGGGTCATCAACAACTTCCACATCGGTGCCATCACTGGTTAGTTGTATACTCTTATATGGTAAAAATTGATAAGCATGTTGGAGGTTCAACCGCAGGTAGCTTCCTATACGCATATTTAAATCTTGATTGAGATAAGGAAGTGCCCAATCTGATACATTGTTATTTTTTTTAATTGGTTCCGGGGCTAATTCATGATCGGTATAATGAAAGTCCATTTTTTGGTCTATAGTAAAATAATATACAGGGGAAAGAGTAAGCGTATAACGAGTATGTAGTGATGAACTGCCAATATTCGCTATATCACCTTCAAAGGTAGCTCCTATTCTCGGAGAGTAAAAAACCGTATCTCTGCTATGTGTATAGTCGGTACCGAATTCACCCAGTTCATCAACAATAACAAAAGTTGCTGTGCTTTCTTCTTTGATTCTTATCACACTTAGCCCTGCATACGCTGAACGGAGTGCAGGTAAAGGAATGTTGGAAAACGGAATAAGAAGATCAATCTCACGACGGGAGGTTTCATCATATTGGGTTGATAATTGAACATCAGCCCCAGGTACTTTTAGCACATCATGGGTTGTTTGTTCTAAAAAATTGATTCGTACCCCCCCGAAATTGCCAAAAGCTGTTTCGATAAATCCATCGGTCAAACTTCCTTCCTGCAGTGCACCAGTAGCAAAATCATAATTTGTCTTCTGGGCGAGTAAGGAGTTGGGATTAAAACATATAAAGAACACGAGAATAAACCAGATCGGAAAAAAACGATTTATTTTATTCGTATTTTTTTTCTGTAGCTTAAGAACGATAATTAGTCCATTATAAATCGACATTTGTATAATGCTCCTCAATCCTAAATAAATCTATTGAACCGTCACATCAAAGGTGTCGGTCCATGTGTTTCCCCACGTGTCGGTCATAGTCAGCGTGAAGGTTACCACCTCCCCGGCTGGACAATCACTTGCTATCGAGTAGGTGAATGCACTTGAGGTGGAGGGATCCATTGACGGTATGTAATAATCTGCATGATTCGTTACAGTATCAGCATTCCCATCATCATCTCCATCATCCTTATAAGCTATTGTATGGTAATACCCAGCTATAATATCCCCATAGGTAAAGCTACCGTTAGTGATGGTGATATTCGAATTGGTAGTACTCAGTTCTGATTGTATTGCCAAAGCCCTACTCGTTCCCTCATTATGTACTAGCACATCCATCTGTACTTCTTCTGCAGGATTGGGGATTTCATTGTCATTCCCCGCAACATCATCGTTTTTATATGCATGAACGGCCATACTTGCCCCAGGCGCTTGTATCGTCACATCAAAGGTGTCGGTCCATGTGTTGCCCCACGTGTCGGTCATAGTCAGCGTGAAGGTCACCACCTCCCCGGCTGGACAATCACTTGCTATCGAGTAGGTGAATGCACTTGAGGTGGAGGGATCCATTGACGGTATGTAATAATCTGCATGATTCGTTACAGTATCAGCATTCCCATCATCATCTCCATCATCCTTATAAGCTATTGTATGGTAATACCCAGCTATAATATCCCCGTAGGTAAAGCTGCCGTTAGTGATGGTAATATTCGAATTGGTTGTGCTCAGTACTGCTTGTACTGCTTCTTTTTTGGAAAGACTGGAGTTCTGAATGCGTACATCCATCGTCATATCTTCTGACGGGTTGGGAATTCCATCAGAATTTCCCCCTACATCGTCATCTGCGTAGGTATTTACAGTAATTGCCTTGTACTCCAAATCACTAAAACCGGTTAAATCAATATCGAAGTAATTTATTTCATCTACTCCAAGATAACCATCCGTGGGCGTAGTCGGATCGGAGACAGAGAAGGCATTATCTTCAGTATCGTATTCTCGAAAACGATTTATTTGCTCAATCGACCACGTTTCACCTCCAACTGAATTTGGAGATTCACCGACGGCAAAAGAGTATTTCATTTCATCAGTGTGACCTGCACCTGAAAAAGCCAAACCATAAGATTCAGAGCGATATGGTAGTGTTATAGTTTTAGTACTATCATGATTTACCTCAAAGAAGATTGAACGCTTTTCCGGGGTTATAAGAAAGGATTTTAACGAGCCACCACCATCAATATTGTAGGCTCTAACCCGAAATTGCACAGGACGATTAAAAAACCGAAGCACTACATAATCTACCCATGTACGTTCGGTCTCACTATCTGTTATCTCAACCATAATCTCCTTGTCTTCATAATCACCACTTATATCACCGGCAGATACGGTTAGATTTATTTCTCTCAATGAGCCTTGAGCTATGGTAGAGAAATTTCCAGTGGTCGAACTGTTTGTATTCAACCCTTGGGGAAGGGTAACTTCCCATACAGAGGTTTTTGCGTCTGCATCACCGATGTTTTTAAAATTAATAGTTAAATCATATGTATTATATCCATTGCCGTACAAGTAGCCGTGAACCAACTGACTTTCATCTACCGAATAGCTGGTCTTGAAGTTATACCCGGATTCTACCACAGGAATAGTTCCGACGAATTGCCCATCATAGTTGGGCTGTACATTGACTTCTGTACTTCCTGTGTCAGTCTCTGTTGTAATTGTTTGGGCATCTCCAGCAACCGCATCGTTAAACTCCGCAGTACCGTCGGATAAGGTTGTTATCTCTTCCTGGTCGGAAGAGTTATCCGTATTTCTCCTTCGTACCGGGATGTTTTGTCCTGGTACAGTCATTGATCTTGATGATAAAGTATCTGAAAAACCTGAAACTTTAACCCGAAAAGAACGAGTAGCTCCGCCTTCCCGAAAGAATCGGGAACTTGCCGTTTTCATTACGTTTGCAGTTTCAAGGGTATAAGTTATTCCATCAGCAGTTACTGAATTACTACCCGAAGAAGTAAATTCTTCTTCATCTGGATAGTAAGAGTCAAGTTTTTTTATGAGCTTAGTATCAGAGAAATAGTAACTATCCCCTGTATCCATTTGAACCCAAGTTCCCCATAACTCTTTTGGAGCTTTTACAGCTGTTTCATCAGCTGTTTCATCAGTTGGGTTATCAGTTGGGTTATCAGTTGGGTTATCAGTTGGGTTATCAGTTGGGTTATCAGAA
>CAZDFY010000199.1:0-4309 GCA_964504785.1 uncultured Sediminispirochaeta sp.
AGGATAATTAATTTTTTCATAAAGCTCTCCTTTATTTTTCTCGGATCCCGAGGATCCTTTTTTGAAGCAATTTGATCTAGTATTTCCCGCCGCTGGACATCGATATGCCGCGGATCAGATGCCTTTGGAATATCAGAAACAGGATGAACAGGGGTAAACCTGCAATAACACCCCGTGCCATAAGCGAACCGAGCTCGGTTGCCTGGGCAAAGTTTCCCTGAAGAGAGGCTAAACCGGTGGTAATGGTAAACATTTCTTTTCTGGTGGCGGATACGAGGGGCCATAAATAATCGTTCCATGTAAGTATGTAGGTGAATATGCCGACAGAGGTAAGGGCGGGAACGGACATGGGCATAATAATTTTGAAGAACGTCCGTAAAGGGGTTGCCCCGTCTATTTGGGCGGCTTCGGTCACCGAGTCGGGAATCCCCTTGAAGAACTGGGCCATGATGAACACGCCCATGGGAATCGCAACTCGAGGTAGGTAGAGGGCCGCATAGGTATTGTGGCCGCTTACTTGGGCAAACATAAGGAAAAGAGGTATGAACATAGCCTCTTTCGGCACCATAAGACCTGCTAAGGTAAGAGAGAAGAGCAATTGTCGTCCCTTGAACCTCATTTTTGCGAAGGCATAGGCTGCCATGGACTGGAGTACGAGTGTAAGGGCTGTTCCTAAAATAGTGACGATTAAACTGTTGAGAAACCATCGGAGGGTGAGCCCTATTTTTAGTACCCCAAGAAAATTTTCAATTGTAAAACCCTGGGGCCATAGGGCGGTTGAGCTCAGCTTTAAGAGATCGTTGGGGGTGATGGCCATGACGATCATCCAGTAGATAGGAAGAATCCAAATAACTGCTAATGCCGTAAGAAGTATGGTTATGATTATATTTTTCGCTTTCATTAGTTTTCCTCTTTTGAGATTTTGAATTGGAAAAAGGAAACAACTGCCATTACTAAAAATAGTATAAAAGCCATGGCTGAAGCGTACCCGAGATCATGGTCTCTAAAGCCGGTTTCATAAATGTACTGGATAAGAACCCTGGTTGTTCCTCCTGGCCCTCCCTTTGTGAGGATGTACACCTGCCCGAATATCTGGAAGGACATGATCACCTGCAGAATTGTGACTAAGCCGAGGGTTCGCTTTAAGCTGGGCAGGGTAATGTAGAGCAGGTCCTGAAACCATGAAGTTCCGTCTAACGAGCTTGATTCGTACAATGAAGGGTCTATATCCTGCAGGCCGGCCAGTAACAGGACCATATTGAAGCCGACCGTCCACCATAAGGTAGCTATGATAATTGCGGGCATTGCAAAGGTAGGGTCAGTGAGCCAGTTTATCGGTTCTTCGCCGAGGGTCCGTGCAAATTCTCCTAAAAGACCCTTTTGCGGGTTAAACATGAATCCCCATATAAGAGTGACGATTGAAACTGAAAATACATACGGAGCGAAGTAGGCGGTTCTGAAGAGTACTTTTTTTGAACCGGTGCCGTTAAGAAGCAATGCAAAGAGAAGTCCTACTCCAACAAGAAGGGGAGTGGAGTAAATAACGAATTGAATGGTGTTTATCAGGGATGACCAGAAGGTCGGATCCTGAAACATATGAATATAATTCTTAAACCCGATAAAACTCATAGATGAAGTTAATAGGTCCCACTTAAATAAACTTGCAATTACCGCTTGAAATAGTGGAAAGATTTGAAAGATGAAATACACAAGCATAAAGGGAAGAACAAAATACAGGGCAGGAAAATTAATACGGGATTTGGATTCCATAACCGCTCCTTATACATCATATAAATATGAAGCTAATGATTATTATTTCATTATAGTATGAATATGTCAAGAAAAAACTGTTGTAATTAACTATCATTCATGTTAATATGAAACTTATAAGGAGCTCAACATGATACCTGCAGAATATCCAAGACCGAACATGTATAGAAAATCCTGGCGGAGTTTAAACGGATTATGGGAATTTGATTTTTATGACGATTATTTTGTTCGTGCTCCTGTGGAGAAAATAGCGGATACTCTTAATCACACTATTCAGGTTCCCTTCTCCTATCAGTCTCCCATGTCCGGCATCGGCACAGGAGATATTCATGCGCGGGTGATTTATCGGAGGAAAATAAAACTAACTGATAAGGAGAGAGAAAGTCGCATTATTCTTCATTTTGGGGCGGTTGATTTCAATGCCCACGTGTGGATAGATACAACAGTTGTTGGCAGCCATAAGGGTGGGTATACCCCTTTTTCTTTTGATATCACAGCATTTGCTAAGGAAAAACAGGAATTTGTGCTCTCCCTTATTGTGGAGGACGCACCAACTCCGGACCAACCCCGGGGAAAGCAGGCCCAGGGCACCCCTTTTGACTGCTGGTATACCGCTGTTACAGGCATTTGGCAGAGTGTATGGCTGGAGTTTCTTCCCAGCATACATTTTACATCCTTCTCAGCGGTCCAAAATGCAAAGAGTGGTTCCGTAAATTACAAACTACATATATCGGGCCCAGATAAAAACTGTCGTGTAGAGGCGGAGGTTCAGTTCAATGGAAAATCAGTAGCTCACAGGGTAAGTGAGTGCTGTTATCCCTGTACAGAAGTGAACCTCACTCTACCTGAATTTAAAAAATGGAGTCCTGAAGAACCAAATCTTTACAATGTGTATTTTTCTCTAGTGAGAAATGAAACTGTGATTGACGAAATTGAAACCTACTGTTCCTTTCGAGAAGTAGGGATAGAGTCAGATGGGCTGTATATAAACAATAAAAGGTATTTTCAAAAACTCATTCTTATGCAGGGCTTTTGGAAAGAGGGTGGGTATACCGCACCACACACCGATAGTTTTGAAAGGGATATAAAGTGCGCCAAAGAGATGGGGTTCAATGGATGCCGAATGCATATGAAGTATGAAGATCCCCGCTTTTTATATGTCGCAGATCGGCTTGGTTTTCTGGTGTGGGCGGAGGCGCCCTCCTTTTACTCCTTCACCGAGGAATCCTGCTGCGTATTTCGTAAAGAGCTAATGGATGTAGTAAAAAGGGACCTGCTGCATCCCAGTGTGATTACCTGGGTGATTGGGAATGAATCCTGGGGTATGAGAGATATAGATACATCCGAAAGGATACAATCATGGGTAATGGAAATAACGGATTTAACCCGCAGCGTTGACCCGACCAGGCCTATTATTAGCAATGACGGGTGGGAGCACCTGAACAGTGATATTATGACCTTCCACAGCTATGAGCACAGTGAAGAAACCCTAAAAGATGACTGGAACAGGGCTCGGAACAATGAGCAATGCGGAATACTCAACAAAAAATTCAACCTTATCGATAGAGATATGCATTCACTACCATGGGTCCTCAGCGAATTTGGAGCTATTAGTTTCCTAAGAAAGAAAGAGGGGGCTGAGCACTGGGGCTATGGGGATGCTGCACATAACCCGGAGGAGTTGTTACGCCGTTTTGAAAAACTGGTGAGGGAAGCATCGTCCCTGGACGGCATTAGCGGTTGGTGTTATACTCAGTTTTCTGATATAGAACAGGAAAAAAACGGGCTGTTATTTGAAGATAGAACACCTAAAATTGAACCATCTGCTATAAAGAAAATATTGGAAAATATAGAGAACAAATAATGGAATCAAAGGTTTTCATTACAAAAAGTGATGAAGTTATAGGCATTGCCAAAGCGCTCAGTTCTCCCCTCAGAGTAAAAATGCTTCATGTACTCAAGCACCAGAAAATGAATATTCAGAATTTAGCGAAGGAGTTGGACATCTTAACTTCAACCTGTACTATGAATATTCAGATGCTCGAGAAGGTGGGGCTTGTAGAGACAGAAATGGTCCCGGCAGTGCGGGGCAGTCAAAAGATGTGTAAACTCATATACTCCGAGGTTGTTCTGCCCCTAGTGGAGGAAGAAAAAGAAAAAGATGAGAACACTATAGTAATAAATATGCCCATCGGATTGTATACGGACTTTGAGGTTCATCCTTCCTGTGGAATGATTAGTGAAACCGAAATTATTGATTATCTAGACAGCGAACGTGCCTTTTTTAGCCCTAAAAGAGGGAATGCTCAGTTGATTTGGTTTACCGACGGTTTTATAGAATACAGTTTTCCGGTTAATATTCCAAAGAGACGTGTGGTAAAATCAATACAAATAAGCACAGAGATATGTGCTGAATTTCCGGGGTACAAGGTAGAGTGGCCCAGCGATATCACCATGTGGATAAACTCTCAAGAGATAGGAACGTGGACCAGCCCCGGTGATATGGGTGGTAAAAGAGGTCGTTTTACCCCCAAATGGT
>CAZDFY010000200.1:0-4249 GCA_964504785.1 uncultured Sediminispirochaeta sp.
ATAATCAGCACAATTCGCATCTCTTCCTCCGCTTATTTTATTGTCTCTATACTAGAGCCTATACCACTTTATAAGAGTTTTCCGCCTGGGGATTCTCTTTGAAACTGATATATGCCGTGTCGCCATACTGTTCTTTTCCGAATTCCTTCAAAATATAATAGGTTTTACCACATTGCCTCACACCCTGAAAAGTGTCGGTGGAACCAATCTGAGAATAGAATTATTTTCAACTACACCTTGATATATACATCACAACAGCCTATCGTTTTAGGTAATGACGCACAAGAAAAAAGCAGCGGATATTGAAAAAACCGCTGGAATCCTTCGGGAAAAGCTCAAAAACACCTCCACACCGGGGGATACGGATCTGATGAATGACCTGGAAGCCGCATCCTCGCCGGAGGAAGCGGCGGAAGCTATTGCAGGGCTGGTAGAGCGGAAAATCGTGTCGGATGCAGCGCTTCTTGAGCGGAACAAGGAGTTAGTGTGTCTGCGCCGTATTACCGATGAAATGCTTACACAGCACTCCACCGAGGGGCTGTGTAAAACGATTATTGAGGCTCTTGAAGAGGGAATGCAGTACCCGGAATCCACCGTGGTTCTTGTCGAAATGGAGGACCTGCGTTTTCACAGCTCCGGGTACCACAGTTCCCTAACACACAGCATCGAAGCTCCCGTACCGATAGAGGCGAGAGGATCCGGCCGTGTGGCGGTGTTCTATACCGGGGATGAAGAGTTTTTGGAGGATGAACGCTCCCTGATAAAGCAAGTAGCGCATATGCTCTCCTCCTGGCTCGAAAAGAGGCAGAGCCGTGATGCCCTGCGCCGGGAAAAGGAGATGCATGAGCGCATTTTTGATAATTCTCCCTACATAATGATGCTCCTCGATGAGGACTGCAGGGTAGAAAAACTAAACAGGGCGGGAATCAATTTCTTCTCCAAAGAGCCCATCGGCACAACGATTCTCTGCGGCGATCTGTTCAACTGCATAAACGCTTCCAAAGAGCCCGGCTGCGGCAAGCACCTCAAATGCAGCAAGTGTAACCTTCGCCAAAGCGTGGTTGAGGTCTTACAGTCTGGAAAAGCTATTCACGAACGTGAGACCCAGATTATTCAAAGAGGAAGCGGCGGCAGTACAAAGGTCGATACCCTCCTGTCGGCAAGCTTTGTGAAAACCGAAGAGGGTGATCGGGTACTGCTTACCCTTGCTGATGTAACCGAACGGAAAAAGGCGGAAATGAAACTCTCACAAAGCGAAAGGCGTTTTCACACCCTTTTTGAGGCAATACCAGATGCCGTCTTTATTGCTGATACCGCCACAGGGATGCTTGTAGATGTCAATTCAAAAGCGGCGGAGTTGACCGGTCGTTCTCCCGAGCAGCTGCGCACTATGCATCAATCCGAGCTCCATCCCCCCGAGAGCCTAAAAAAAGCCGTGGAGACCTTTGAAGATTTTGAAAGAGTAGTACGTGAACACATATTCATAAAAATCAACGTCCGCCATGCAGACGGGCATGACATTCCGGTGGAAATAAGCAGCGGCGGGAGTTTTGATCTCGAAGGCAGAGAGTGTCGGGTAGGAGTCTTTCGGGATATTACCGAACACGAAGAGATGGAGGAGAAGCTGCGGCAAAGCCGGGAGCAGTATCAGCTGGCAATTCTCGGTTCAAACGACGGGATCTGGGATTGGGATCTGCGCGAGAATACCCTCTACTTTTCGCCGCGGTGGAAAAAAATACTCGGCTATCAGGATGAGGAGCTATCAAACTCTTTTGAGACTTTTAAAGAGCTTATCCATCCTGAGGATAGGCAGGAAGTTCTGGCCTCTATTGACAAGTACCTCGAGGGAGGTACCGTACAGTACAGTAAAGAGATCCGAATGCAGCACAAGGACGGGTCGTACAGATGGATATTGGCCCGGGGGAAGGCGGTCTGCAACGAAAAGGGGGAACCGGTGCGTATAGCGGGTTCCCACACCGATATCACAGAGAGAGTCGAGGCCGCGGAAGAACTCAAACAGCAGAAAGCCATAGCCCAGGAGGCCAACAAAGCCAAGAGCCTCTTTCTCGCCAATATGAGTCACGAGATACGAACACCCATGAACGGCGTCCTCGGGATGGTACAGCTTCTTTTAGATACCGATCTTGATCAAAAACAGCGTGAACACGCACAACAGCTCGAACAAAGCGGCCGGCACATGCTCGGGGTCCTCAACGATATTCTAAACTTTTCAAAGATAGAGGCGGGAAAACTTGATATTTCAAATGAGTACTTTAATCTATTTGATCTACTGAGCGGAATTCTCCCCTCCCTAGAAATTACCGCACAGGAAAAAGGGATATCCTTGAAAAAGAGTTTTGACCCATCTATACCCCGAGCCTTGATTGGCGATTCCCAGAAAATAGGTCAGGTGGTGATGAACCTGACACACAACGCAGTAAAATTTACCAACCGGGGAGAAATCTCCGTGTCGGTGTATCTTCTCGAGCATACCGACGACAGGGCACGAATTAAAATTAAAGTAAAGGATACCGGCATCGGTATTCCCGAAAAAAAACTGGAGAAGATGTTCGACCCATTTGTTCAGGCGGATAATTCAAGCGTTCGCCTATTCGGCGGAACCGGTCTTGGATTGGCAATTTCGAAGCAGATAGTTGAAAAAATGGGAGGAGAGATCGAGGCAAAGAGCCGCAAAGGCCATGGCAGCACCTTCTCTTTTATCCTGGACCTTGGGACGGCGGGAACAGATAAGGGGCAGGAGGGTGGGTCCACAGGTCCCACAAAGAACAAGCAAAAAGATGAGTCCGACGATACCCCGGATATCTCTGTCCTGGTGACGGAGGACGATAAGATAAATATGAAGGTAGCCGTAAGCATGCTGGAGAAGATGGGATGCAGAGCCGATTCGGCGATAAACGGCCGGGAGGCACTAAAAAAAATATCACAAAACAGCTATGACTTTGTCTTTATGGATTGTCAAATGCCGGTTTTGGATGGATACACTACTGCCCGTCGAATCCGGGAAGGATCTTCGGGGGAGAGGAATACATCAATTCCCATTATCGCCTTAACGGCAGATATAACCGATAGCGGCAAAGAGAACTGCTTTGCCGCGGGAATGGACGATTATCTGAGCAAACCCTTCAATAAAAAAGATTTCTCCGAGAAAATAAAAAAGTGGGGCAAGGAAAAGGCATAAACGACTTTGTCGGCCCCTCTTTATCCATTTCAGTATTTCCCCTATCTTCGGCCGCTTGCCGGTAAAATGTGTTCCTACTTGAAAGAATTTGCCGCCGCCTGCCGGCTGAACTGTTTCTCAAAGTATGCGAGGGCGCGAGTTTCCTGCTCATACCAGTCATCGTCGGAGAGGTTCAGAAACGCGTGGTTTCCCTCCGGGTAGAGAACAAGTTCTACACTTCCGCCGACCTCCTTGATAGCTTCGGCGTAACGCGTACTCTGACGCACATGCACAGTACGGTCGGCACCGCCGTGAAAGAGAAGTACAGGCGGGAGGCCGGCATCCGCGTAGGTAATGGGACTGAGCTCGCGGAGACGATCATTAGGGAAAAGACGAAATGAGACCGAGTGTCCAAAGGCATCACCCTCTTTCATGGCCATAAGGTCGGTGGGTGCGGATTCGGCAAAGATAAACGCGAAGGAGAAGGTATCGCTTTCCATGGTGGAGCCGGCAAGCAGGCCCAGGTGCCCTCCGGCGGAGACCCCGTAGAGGCCTATGTTTTGTGGATCGTAACCAAAATGGTCGGCCTCTGCAGCGAGCCGGCGGATGGCGGCCTTCGTGTTCTCCACCGGGCCGTTGATGCCGCGCAGGACGTTCGTCGTGTAATTCACCGCAGCCACAAAATACCCGGCCTCCCGCATCCGCCGGAGAAATCGGTCGATCACCCGAATGGTGATTTTGTCGCCGTGAATCCAGGAGCCGCCGTGAAGGAACACGACGAGCGGCGGGCGGCCGTATTCGAACTCACCCAGCGGTTCGTAGAGGTCGAACCTGCGGCGGCCGGCCCAACTCTCCAGGTACACCAGATCACGGTGAACCTCCCCCTCCACCGGCTGTTTGGCCTCGCTCTCCCGCACCATCTCGCTCAGCGTGCCCGGCATCGGCACTATCACTCCCTGTACAACCGGAATGAAGACAAAGGCGGCAACCACCGCACATACAACACCAATGATGAGTGCAACGACTTTCATGTGCCGAAGCGTACCATCACCGGTGTGAATCGTCAACGGC
>CAZDFY010000201.1:0-4232 GCA_964504785.1 uncultured Sediminispirochaeta sp.
ATCAGATAGACGAGGCCACCCAGGCAAGCACCGCCAGTGCCGAAGAGAGTGCCTCGGCCTCCGAGGAGCTGGCCGGACAGGCCCAGCAGCTTCGCAGCATGGTGGCCCAGTTCCAGCTAAATGAGCGCTACAGCGGCGGCGGTCAACAGCTCTTGACCCAGGGAAGTCATCTGAACAATCTTGGGCATCAGCAGCAGGCTCGTCAGCAGGCTGGTTCTCATTCAAAACAGCAGGGAGGCGGACCCCAGACACACCAGAGTTCTTCCTTCGGATGGGACGGAAGCGGCGAAAAGTCAAAGGGTGAGACCGGTATCACCTCGGTAGAGGATGATGATTTCGACCGGTTCTAGGAAGGTTCTAAGAGTGCAAGGAGGCACTGGAGGCGACCATGAGTAAAGAAGAAATGCAGGACAGTGATTTTTTTGATGAGACCGACGATGAGATACAGGAGAACAAGTTTCTCATGTGCAAGATAGGAGATGAAACCTACGGGATCGATATCCAGCATGTAACCGATATAATCGAGCTTCAGAAGATAACCGAAGTGCCGGATATGCCGGAGTACGTACGGGGGGTGATAAACCTGAGGGGGAATGTAATCCCGGTAATAGACCTGCGGCTGCGTTTTGGGATGGAGTCGAAGGAGTACGACGACCGGACGGTGATAACCGTGGTAAACATTAAGGATTATTCAATCGGCTTTATTGTTGATACGGCCACGGAGGTCCAGGATATCCCGGAGAAAAACATTGATCCTCCCCCCTCCTTTCAGGAGAGCGGGGAGAAGAACAAGTATATCGCCGGGCTTGGAAAACTGGAAGATCAAGTAATTATCCTCCTTGATATGGAAAAACTGGTAGGAGAAAAGGAGATCGAGTCTATAAAGACCGGGGTGAGCTAAACTATTAGAGGTGATTTTAAAAAACTTCGATTTTGAAAGCACCAGTGCATATACAAGGTTGGCTACTCCGGACAATACAGCAGCTGGTCGCGCAGGTCTTCGATCTCTTTGCTCCAGAAAGCGCTGCCGCCCCAGTGGGGGTGTTCGGTTTTAAAACGGTGGTCGTTACGCTGGCGGGCCGACCATGCGAGATAGTAGAGCATACGCATGGCCCGCAGTGGTTCTATCAGCCGTTTTTGGGAATAGTCGAAGGGCAGGAACTGCTCGTAGCCCTCTGCAATAAGGTTGAACTCTTGCGGACAGTCATCAACTCGGGAGGGCAGCAGTAGCCACAAGTCCTGGATGGCCGGTCCGACCATCATGTCGTCGAAGTCGATGAGCAGGAGCCCCTCTCCGGGGCGTTCGAGAATGTTCCCGCGGTGGCAGTCACCATGTACCCTCTGAAGGGGGGTGTCTTCGAACAGCGGTTCTATGCGGCGGCGGATTTCGCCGGCCAGGTCGAAGAACTCCGGCCGGTGTTCCGGGTGCACCGCCTCGCCTTCGTCCAGTTCGTGCAGACACTGCTCGATGATGGGGCCGGGCAGGCAGTACGGGCGCTGTTCGGCGCCGTCCCGGCGGGCAGCCGTGTGCATGCGCCCTACCAGGGCTCCCAGCCGCAGCCAGTCCTCCTCGCTTTCAGCGTCGAAGTTGCGCCCGCCCCGTTTGGGAAACAGCGCAAAGTGGTACTCCTGCAGGTGTGCAGGTTCGGGGTTGTCCGGGCCGGCAGGTACGGAGCCTGCGCCAAGGCTGGATCCTGCGCCGGTTGAGCCGTCCGGGCCGGTTGAGGGGGCCTGGCCGCTCGGGCCTACTACCTCTAATGCTGCCAGGGTATCCCCCTCCGGATCGGGAAGGGGATCGACTGTAGGAATATCAAGTTCAACACAGTCCTGAATAAAAGTGTGTTCTTCGAGGATGGCCGCATCACTCCAGCGGCCCGGCCGGTAGAACTTGGCCATGTACTCCTGCCCGTCCTCATCGTGGAGCTCATACACCCGGTTGATGTAGCTGTTGTACTGAATGATGTTGCCGTCCAGGCGCAGCCCGTAGGCTCCCTCCACCGCCTGTAGTACCAGCTCCGGAGTAAGACTGTCGAAATCGCCGGCGGGGGGCGAGTTGTAAATGGTGTTCATAACCCCTGCTTATGTTGTTCGTATTTCTACTGCGTCGATACGGTCTCCCTGCTCGATCTTATCCACCACCTCGGCGCCTTTAGTTACCTTGCCGAACACGGTGTGTTTCCCATTCAAATGGGGCTGAGGGGCATGGGTAATAAAAAACTGGCTGCCGTTGGTGTTTGGTCCGGCGTTGGCCATAGATGCGACCTTGGCCTCGTGCTTCAGCGGATTGTCTTTGGTCTCATCTTCAAAGCGATACCCCGGACCGCCGCGGCCGGTTCCGGTCGGGTCGCCGGTCTGGACCATAAAGTTATCGATAACCCTGTGAAAGAGAACCCCGTCGTAAAAGGACTGTTCTGCCAAAAACACGAAGTTGTTCACCGTTTTAGGGGCGTGCTCGGGAAAAAGCTGCAGCTCTATATCTCCTTTGCTGGTTTTAAGGACTGCAAAGTACTGCGCCTCCGTGTCTATCTGAATCTCCGGGGGATTGTCCCATTTTTGTGCGCTCATTTTTTCTGCTCCTGTGTGCTTTGATCTTCTAAATGTAATGGAATCTGCCCTTACGTGCAATGCAGCGGGAAACCCAACTCCGCAGATCAGGATGCCGGAAAGCCGCAAACAACACCGGCCCGGGGTCCCGGGCGGCCATGCAACAGGTGGACACAGTGTGTTCATCAAGCGGGCGGCCATGCAACAGGTGGACACAGGGCGGGCACCCTTGAGCTCAGCGCTGTAGGCCTTGTTTTTCCAATGGTCCGGCCGCTGTGTTCATGATACTATATTTGAACTGCTTCACAAGGAGACCTATAATGAGTAAAAACCAGCAGCGGATTCGCGCGCTCTCCGATTCCTTCGGAACCTGGTATGAGGATGAAGAGAAACTGAAGTCAGGCCGCATGACGGGTGATCTGCATCCCTATACCGCGATGTTCTCGCCGATACGGATAAACCGCCTCACCATAAAAAACCGGTTGGTGATGGCTCCGATGGGAAACGTCAACATGGCCGAGGAGACCGGCCGCCCCAATGCAAAGATGATCGAATACTTCACCGCCCGGGCCAAAGGCGGGGTGGGGCTGATTACCTCGGGACTGGTACCGGTGAGCCACGGGATAGACCCCTCGGTGACCGAACTCGACCGGCTGAGCTATTTCCCTCGGATCGATCGCAGCCGCTCAAATCTGGCCGGGTGGCGTGACCTGGCCGAGCGTTGTCATGCCCACGGGGCCCGCTTCTTTATTCAGCTTACCCCTGGTCTCGGGCGAGTTGGGTCTCCCGAGTGTTTGGTGAACAAATTCAAACTGCCCGTCTCGGCTTCCTGGAATCCGAACTTCTACATTCCCGCCATTCCCTGCCGTCCCCTGTCGGGCCGCAAGGCGAGGAAGATCATCAAGAATATCGGTCAAGCAGCGGCGGACGCCAAGGCTATGACAATTGACGGGGTGTATCTGCACGGGCATGAGGGCTATCTGCTCGAGCAGATGACAAACCCCGCGTTCAACCGCAGAAAAATCGGCGCGTATGCGGATTGGAAGCGCTTTGGAACCGATGTGGTCAAAGAGATCAGGAGAAGGACCGGTGATGCGTACCCGGTTATGTACCGCATCGATCTCTCCCTGCTGTTGAATGAAACCTACGGGGAAAAACTGGCCTCTATTAAAAGTCTGAAGAAATTCAAAAACGAGCGAACCGTCGACCAGACCCTGGAGTATATGCAGGCCCTGGTACGGGCGGGGGTGGACCTGTTTGATGTAGATCTGGGCTGTTACGATAACTGGTGGCTGCCCCATCCCCCCGGTTCGATGGCTCCGGGATGTTATCTCGAGGTGGCACAGCTGGTGAAGGAGCACTTTGCATCTCGCGGCATCAAGTCGAACGCCGGCGAAGAGGTGCCGGTGGTTGCGGTCGGTAAACTTGGCTACCCCGATTTGGCTGAAGAGGCCCTGCGGGATGAAAAGTGCGACATGCTCATGCTCGGTCGCCCCTTGTTAGCCGACCCCGAGTGGCCGAACAAGGCCTTCGCCGGCAGAGTTGCTGAGATCACCCCCTGCATCGGCTGCCAAGAGGGCTGCATCAACGAGTTCGTGGAAGGGGGGCATCCGCAGTGTGCGGTCAACCCCCGGACCGGTTTCGAAGATCTGTACAACGGCAGCGAACTGGCACCGGCCGAGCGGGCC
>CAZDFY010000202.1:0-4214 GCA_964504785.1 uncultured Sediminispirochaeta sp.
GCTTTTTTACTACAGACTCTGCCTGATTGGCTTCTCGCTCTTCAAGGGTTTCCCCGATGCACAGAATTACTTCAAAACCGTGTTGTAAAGCTAACTTTACTTTAGTGTTAATAAGTTGATCAGTTTCTTCATATACATGCCGTCGTTCAGAATGTCCAAGTATAACTGTTTCTACCCCACACTCTTTCAACATAAGCGGGGAAATTTCTCCTGTATGGGCTCCTTCTTCTGCAGCGGCCATGTTTTGGGCACCTAGTATTACATTACTGCCCTTAACTACATCGGCAACTACTCCAAGTGAAGTGAAGGAAGGAGCTATCATCACCTTGTGGTTCACTCCTTTTAACTGTTTCACCAGATCCGCCGCTTCGTCACGGGCTTCGACCCTGGTTTTGTGCATTTTCCAATTTCCAGCTATATAAGGTTTTCGCATATAATCTCCCAATTATGCAACCGTTTAACGGCTGCTCTTATTTTCTATTTTCGTCGTTTCGCCTGTCGCAGAGCGGTTTATGAACTTAAAACTGCGATACCAGGCAATTTTTTACCTTCTAGGAACTCTAAACTGGCTCCGCCCCCTGTTGAAACATGGTCAATTTTTTCTGCAAAACCAAATTTATTTACGGCGGCGACGGAATCTCCACCACCAACAACGGTAGTACCCTTACAAGCGGCAACCATTTCCGCAACCTCAAGCGTTCCCTTCGCAAAGTTCTCGAACTCAAATACTCCCATCGGCCCATTCCATACCAGAGAATTGGCTTCTGAAATGCTTTCTTTCAAAGCCTCCAGGGTTTTCATTCCGATATCAAGTCCGATAAGTTCATCCGGCAGATCTACCTCGTCCACATATACAGGGTCGGTGTTCTCATCGAAATCTCTTCCGGCCATATGATCCAGCGGCAAGAGCACCTGAATACCCGCATGCTTCGCCCGTTCAAGCAAAGATTTCGCCGTATCGATATAATCATTTTCTACCATCGATTTACCAATAGAATGTCCCTGTGCCTTCAAAAAGGTATATGACATTGCTCCGCCGATTACCAGGGTCGTACATTTATCAAGTAGAGTTTCTAAAACCCCGATTTTGCTTGATACCTTCGCACCGCCGATAACAGCAACAAAGGGTTTTTCAGGATTCGATAGGAGGTGTTCAAAAAAACGTACTTCCTTGTCGATTAGAAAGCCTGCTGCAGAAGGAAGCAAATGTGCAACCCCTTCAGTGGATGCATGGGCACGATGGGCAGTGCCAAAGGCATCATTTACAAATATGTCTCCGTTTTTCGCGAGTTTCTTCGCAAATTCGGCATCATTTTTAGTTTCACCGGCGTGATAACGCACATTCTCGAGCAACAGGACTTCTCCCGGTTTGAGCTTTTCAGCCATTTGTGTGGTTTCAGTACCTACACAGTCGGGCGCCATCTCAACCGGTCGGTCGAGCAGCTCGGATAAACGCTGGGCAATTGGAGCTAAGCTAAACTCAGGTTTCGCCTCGCCCTTGGGTCGGCCGAGGTGGCTCATTAACACCAGTGAGGCACCCTCCTGCTCCAGTATATACTGGAGCGTTGGAAGGGCCGCTTTAATACGAGTATCATCGGTAATTACGCCTTCTTTGAGAGGGACATTAAAATCCGCCCGAACAAGGACACGTTTTCCCTTTAAATCAATATCTTTTACTGTTTTCACGGCCATAAAAGCCCCCTTACACGAGTTTTGCGGCCAGGTCAACTACACGGTTACTGTAGCCCCATTCGTTGTCGTACCAGGACAGTACTTTAAAAAACCCTTTTCCGATTTTCATGGTACTTTGGGCATCGAAAATTGATGAGTGGGGGTTGCCTTTAATATCGACAGAGACGATCGGGTCTTCAGTATATTCAAGAATTCCCTTCATGGGACCTTCTGCAGCTTTCTTCATAGCCGCATTCACCTCTTCAACCGAAGGATCGCCCTTAAGTTGTACAGTCAAATCCACAATGGAACCGGTTGGTGTGGGAATACGCATAGCCATACCGTTTAGTTTTCCGTTGAGCTCGGGAATTACCAGACCCACGGCCTTAGCGGCACCGGTAGTGGTAGGAATGATAGAAAGAGCAGCTGCACGTGCACGACGCAGATCGCTATGGGGAGCATCCTGCAGGTTTTGGTCGGAGGTATATGCGTGGGTAGTGGTCATGAGCCCCTCTTCTATACCAAAACTGTCGTGAAGCACCTTGGCTACTGGAGCAAGACAGTTAGTGGTGCAGGATGCATTAGACACGGACTCATCACTATTGGAAATATCGCTGTCGTTCACACCAAGCACAATAGTTTTATCAACTTTGTCTTTTGCGGGAACAGTAAGAATAACTTTTTTTGCACCGGCTGTGATGTGGTCCTTATAGCCGCCCTTGGGGCCGGAGGCTGTGCGGAATATACCGGTTGATTCAACAGCAACATCTACGCCCATATCTTTCCAGGGCAGATTCTTCGGCTCGCGGACGGCCAGCACCTTAACCTCTTTTCCTCCAACTACAATTGCATCTTCCTTCACTTCAACTTTGTAGGGAAAGGGGCCATAGTTAGAATCATACTTGAGCAGATGCGCAAGAGTCTTTGCATCGGTGATGTCGTTAATGGCAACTACCTCTACATCATCACGTTCAAAAGCTACCTTAAATACGCTTCTTCCGATTCTTCCAAATCCATTAATTGCTAATTTCATCTTATCCTCCTAGCTTATAAATCTTTTTGTGAGACTAAACTATATGATATAGGGAAATATATGTCAATAAATCACTCTATCTCGAGCAGCGATTTATAGATCTCCGAGGGAATTACGGGGGATTCGCGTAGATCAGAACCCTTTTCGGAAGCCTCTGCTTTTTCTTCATCATCAGCTTCTTCGTGAGTGCTGTTCTCAGGAATTACCGCATCCCCGGGATTTATCAAATCAAAAAATTGATCTGTGGTCACTTGACCCTCTGAAAGAAGGTCATCTATTCGGCTTATCTCTATGTATCCTAGAATATAACGCTCATCGTACTCTAAGGCAAACTGGTTATCCGCAAGCTCTAAATTTTCTCCGCGAATTACATTAAATCGGTTGTCAGGAGAAACTCCTTGGAAATCACCCACATCGAGTAAGGCCGTATCGGCCTGTCTCCGGTAAATCCTTCCCCGCAATGGCAAGTTATCAGAGAAAGTACCTGCAATTCGTATGAGAGCTTGACTGACCCGTCTATTTCCAGTACGCAAACTGTTAAAAGTTTTTATAACGGTCCCGGTAGATCCATTATACACTGTTGCAGAGCCTTTGAAGGCTCTTTCGCCTTCTCGATAAGTAGTGACTATAAAATAATCAATATCTGTTTCCCGTGCTCTTCTAAAGGCCTCGGCGAAGGATTCTACGGAACCGGTATCTACGATATCTATATGCTCATTGCCTTGGAGTATTCCTTGCATATAACTTGTTATATATTCCTCTGCCCCTATATGAATTACCTGTGACTGGATATTATTAGTAAAGAGTGCTATTTTATAGCGGTAGCGATCGATGGCAAACTGATCAACATTCCACGATTGGGCAATACTCTCTTCGCGTAAGCTTGTGTATATTTCGATCTCATCTTGTATTTCCTGGCTCGTATTTCCCTCTGTCTCAAGTACTTTCAAAATAGAAAGGTATTTTCCAATGTTATCGGACCGCTTGAAAGTAGCCGCATACATCCGCCTTCCTTCACGACTGTAAGGGTGAAGCATCAAGCCCCGACGGTATTCTTGTCGGGCAAGTTCAATTCGGTTATCCCGTTCGTAGGCAGCACCGTACTCAAATCTTATATCAGCGGCCTTTTTTCTCTCTTGAGAATCCCCTGCGAAACGGTCCACAAGAAACTCTTCTAAAGCGATTCGTGAAATTTCATCACTTGGCTTAAGGCTTAAGGCAGTATAAAAGCTCTCCAAAGCTCGTTGCTGATCTCCGGTTTTCCAATATGCGTTAGCTCGTAGGTACCATAAAAGTGGATTGTTACGATCTATATTAATATTTTTTTCCACCGCATTAACGGCATCTGTAAATCTGTTTTGTGCGAACAATATTCGTATAAGCACGTATATTGCATCTTCAGATTCAGAATCCAATTGAAGTGCTTGATGGGCATGCTCTTCAGCTTTACGGGGATTATCCCTTTTGAAGTAATACTCAGCGGCAATAGAGTGCACCCGCGGATCCTCCG
>CAZDFY010000203.1:0-1658 GCA_964504785.1 uncultured Sediminispirochaeta sp.
CAAGAAGGTTCTTCAGGATAAGTTAGGGCTTCATGACAAGCAGCACAATAGTGTATTTTCCGATAAGTTTCCCTATTTAGCACAGCTATATGGGAATGATGGAGCCGAGGTACTGTTTAAGGACATAAAGAACGAATTATTTCATGCTGAACACGGGAGCCTGCACATTGAAAAAGTTACCGGCAGTGGAGATGAGGTGCTCCTGCGGATGGGTACAGCAGAAGAACCTTTCGGTATAATTACCGTTGGTGATCAGAATGCGTTATGTAATCATATAGATGACATTTCTGATCTCCCTACTACTGAACCCCGAGAATTTACAACCAGTTTTTTTCCTGAGGTAGACAAGAAAGAATCACCGGTAAATATCCTGATTGGTGCCAAAAAGTTTATAGAAGGCTGGTCCAGCTGGCGGGTAGCAAGCATGGGCTTGATGAATATGGGAAAAAGCCAGGGCCCTCAAATAATCCAGCTCTTTGGCCGCGGAGTTCGGCTAAAAGGCTATGACTTTCGGCTTAAACGTTCCGGACGGCTTGAAAAGCTTAAAATAGAGAATGTGAACATACCAGAACACATACATATTTTAGAAACCCTGTCTATCTTTGGTATAAAAGCAAGTTACATGGATCAGTTCCGTGATATTCTTGAAGAAGAGGGAGTTCTGGATAATGAGTTTGATATTATTGATATCCCAATCAAGCAGCTGCATACAGAAAAATATTCCCAGCTTAAAATTGTAGATGTAGACCCCAAAGCAAATTTTAGACGTGATGGGGATCCTATTACCCTCACAAAGCATGGCTACAGAAATCCGAATAGAGTCGTAGTGCAATGGTCTACTGCCCTCGAGGTTATGGGTTCGAATGAGAGCAATGTAGCTACCAAAGCCGCCTTATCTGAAAAGCATTTTGAAGCGAAGCATATTCCCTTTCTTAATATTGATGCGCTCCATCAAGAGCTGGTGGAGTATAAGAACGAACGAGGATTCTTTAATCTCACCATCTCAAGAGACTCGATAAAGGACATTTTGCTCGATTCAAGCCTCTATAGTGTCTCAACCGAAGAAGATCTATTTGAGTTCACCTCAATCGATAAGATCCGGGTATGGCAGGATGTAGCCGCGGCGGTCTTGAAAAAATATATGGACCAGTATTATTACAACAAACAAAAAGAATACGAAAGCTCATATCTCATGTATCGGTCTATGAAAGCAGACGATGCAAACCTTGCTCGCGAAAAGTATTCCGTCTATGTTCCTAAGCAAAACTCCTTCGATACAGTAAAAACTAGACTTGAAGAACTACAGCAGATAGTCGACAGGGGATGGGCACACGATGATCCCACATTCGATCATCATGCTTTCAGAGCAATCCATTTTGATCGTCACCTCTATTATCCATTGATCCATCTGCCGCATGATCAACATCTTACCTCCTCCCCCGTAGGATTAAACCAAGGCGAGTGGACCTTTATTCGAAACCTCGAAAGATACTACAGAGAAAACGCTAGTGATTTTTCAGACAGCGAACTTTTTATCCTAAGAAACGAAAGCCGTGGCCGCGGATTCGGCTTCTTCTTAGAATCGGGCTTCTTCCCCGACTTTATCCTGTGGCTTATCAAAGACGATATGCAGTATGTAATCTTTGTCGATCCGAAAG
>CAZDFY010000203.1:1668-4207 GCA_964504785.1 uncultured Sediminispirochaeta sp.
AAGAATATTGAGAAAAACCTGAAGGAAAAAGATATATCTCTCGAGGCTTTTATTCTTTCTGTAACCGCGTACGAAGATATAACATGGAACAACAACAGTGAGCATCCATACAATAGAAATGAGTTCGAAAAGCGGCATGTCTTGTTTCAGCAGGAGAGTGAGTTGGGTTATATAAAGAAGCTGTTTGAGAAGATATTTGACGAATAATCTGCCGATATTCTAAAGAGGGATAGATCATGTCGACAGTAGTCAGAAGGAGATATACCAGCCATGGAAACGACTGAACTTATAGAAGTTATTAACAAGGGCGAGGATTCCAAGCATCAGTTTAAAAAACATTGATCACTTTTTTTTAATTCGTTTTTTGAGAAGGAGTATGAAGAGAAACGGCGAGGGTGGTAAAAATATAAAATATCCCGATAGGAGACGACAATAATGGCAGTATTTACGTGGCAGGACTTTTATATTGAAACTGCTCAGAAGTTAATGGAATACCGGTCGCGAGAAGCGAGGCGGGACCTTATCCAATTTCTGAAGCAGGCAAGCGATAAAGGCTTAAAAACGATAAATCTCACTGATGTCGTTTCCGAGGATAACCGCACGGCCCAACTCGACGATATTGATCCGTTCACCTTTTTTGCCAATTTTAATAGAGGCATAACAGAGGAAAACCGTAAGGCGCTGTGTCGCGAAATACGGAGTTTTCTAAACGTAGGTGCGGAAGTCCCGAGCGACTTTTATGGTGTCCCTGTGGTAAACAACATGCAATCGTGGTTTTTTGAATACGCAAAAGAACGCGAGGACTGGTATATCGATGCGCTCTGGGACGTTGCCGAAGAGGGAGTGACGGGAACTGTTCAGCAGGAAACGTTTGATCGCGCGGTTAGAATACCCAAGGTAAATCGAAATCTTTCGATAGGATTGTTCTGGATTAACCCGACCGCGTTTCTCTCGGTTGACTCGGTCATGGCTTCTTACCTCGGAATTAAACCCGGTAGTCCATTCACCTACGCAGAGTACAGTAAGGCAATAGAAGCGTTTTATGCTCAGCACGACAACAGAACATACGCTGAAGTGTCCTATGAGGCGTGGAGCAAGAAGCAGACGAATTTCTGGATCTTCAATGCCAACCCCGACAAATGGAACGTATTAAGTGCCCTCGAAAATGAAGATATAGAAACCTGGAGTGTTGGTCAGCACGCCGACGATATACATACAGGGGACCGCTTCGTACTCTATGTAACGGGAGCGCAGTCCGGCGTATATGCCATTGGAACGATTACATCCGATGTCGAAACAAATATGTCTGCCGGAGAGTCCGATGGTTATTCGGTTGCGGATATCGACTTCAATTCGAAGCCGAGAGTATCCGTTACAATAGACAGAAATCTTGTCGGAGATCCGATCCTTCGCGACGAGATAGTCGCTGATCCTAAGCTGCAATCGGCACCCTTTGGAACCCGGGGGACAAATATTAGCCTAAAAGCGAAATCATTCCGATATTTGGAAAAGCTTGCAAAACATCGTGTTGAACCAAATTCGAATCCTGCGATGGTACACGAAGGCAGTGAAAAGAACAGGGGTAAGCCGAAACCACAATCTGCAAGAAATCTTATTCTCTATGGGCCACCGGGTACGGGAAAGACGTATTCGGTGGTCGACCGGGCGCTTGAACTTATCGATGGGCGGGATCCGAGGGAAGAACAGACAGCAGAAGACCGGAACCGATATCGGCAGCTACAGCAGGGGAGTAAGCCTCAGATTGAGTTTGTTACTTTTCATCAGTCTTTCGCTTACGAAGACTTCGTAGAAGGAATACGACCTCGAATATCGGAGGAAGAAACCTCGGAGCTCTCTTATCGACTTGAAAAGGGAGTGTTTCGTCGAGTCGCCGAACGCGCACGTAGGAATTACGAAGATTCGAAAAAGAGTACCGACCAGCTTGCCGTGGAACGTACCGCTGAAGAGGTGCTGCGTGACTTTGCCGATTATGTGGCTGAACAATCCCTGGAAGGTACGTATCGCATAAATGACAATGTCTACGTAATGGAGGTCGAAGACGAAGCATTTCGTTACACCGGCGAGGCATGGAATCGTCACCAAAACGGGATTCGGATGAAGTTCGATGATCTTATTGCCATGTATCGTGAAGGTGTGAGTTCACGGCAGGACGTGAAGCAGCTCGAAGAAATCAGTGGTTTAGCGCGACAACACGCAACCTATTTCTTTCTCATGTACCAACGCATGAAAGAGCACGAGGCTAAAAATCCCGTCTACTCCCAGGGAACTGTGACCGAAGAGCGAAAGGAATATGTGCTTATTATCGACGAAATTAATCGAGGTAACGTGTCGCAGCTGCTCGGTGAGTTGATTACGCTTATTGAACCGGATAAGCGTATTGACGAGTCACAGGAAACATGGGTACAGCTGCCGTATTCCCAGGACCGTTTCGCTGTACCACCGAATCTGCATATCGTCGGAACAATGAATACTGCCGACCGTTCGCTGGCAGCACTGGACACCGCGCTGCGGCGACGCT
>CAZDFY010000204.1:0-4178 GCA_964504785.1 uncultured Sediminispirochaeta sp.
TCAGGAGTATTAGTCTCTTCATTGAACTCTTCATTAATATCACGGGCACTAAATCCTGCTGTATAAGGTAGTTCAATGAGCTTCCCATTCCATTGAGATAGAGTGTCGATTACCCGCTGCCGAACTTGTTTCTGCGGTCCTACTTGCCAGTCATCTCCATGTACCACATAATCCGGCCTCAGCATTTCCAGGTTCGGGGTGTAATCAAGGGTCTCTTGGGGTATCACAGCCTCTATACCCTTAATATTTTCAACGATCCGCTTTCTTTGTTCATATTCCAGTTTAGGTAGCCGCTTATAACTCGCTATCGCTTTATCGGTGAGTAATCCAACTGTAACAGCACCTAAGTTACGGGCTTGTTCTATAATATTAAGATGTCCCGGATGAATATAATCCACACTTAAGCCAATATAGACTGTTGCCATACTCATTTCTCCTCTTTTTTCCGTTTACTCTTTTTTGCTAAATGGGCGTATACATTGAGTACCGCGCCGGCACTATCTTCCCAACTGAATTTTTTTACCTGTTCCAAGCCGGCTTTTATTAATCCTTCCTTGATTAAAGGGTTCTGCTGAAGTAAGTACATTGTGTGCGCCAGTTCTTCTGCATCATACATATTTTTCAGTATTTTTGCAGCCCCGCCAACAACTTCAGGAATTGCGAACGCAGAAGAGGTAATAACAGGGCATCCACAGGCCATAGCTTCAAGATTAGGCATTCCAAAGCCCTCATATAAGGAAGGAAATATAAAAATTTCAGCCTCATTGTAAAGAGAGATTAGCTCTATTTCATCAATAAAACCGGTTAGGTGAACCCGCTTTACTAAGTTGTGATCCTGCAAAAATTGCTTTACCTGGGCATTATCCCAACCACTTCCGGCAATTACCATATCCTCAGTGCCTCCAAAGCTATTTACATATAACTGGAATGCGTTGAGTATGGTCCATGGATTTTTTCTGAGTGAAAATTTACTGATGTGAAAGAAAAAGTGGTTATTGGTATAAGGAGTCTTTTTTATTTCGCCTTTCGATAGAACTTTGTATTTAGGTGAGACCGCATTATAACACACTGTAAATTTATCTTTTAATAAATTATGGCTCTTCACGAAATAATCTCTACTGGTTTTGGAAACCGTAATTAATGCATCCATTTTTTTAAGCAGCAACGGACGGATAATTGAATCATGCAGCCATTTTTTTATTCCCATCTTACCCGGAATAAATAGTGAGGCAGCACCATGAATGGTAGCTACCTTTTTAGCCTTTATGCCTAGGACTGGCGAGAACATTGTGAGCGGGCTGTAATGCAGTACATCAAAGCCTTCCCGTCTGACGACCTGTGCAGCTTTTACTGGATTTCTCGGTATAAGTAACTCCTGAGCATTTGCATAGATCGGATTGGAGTTTTGCTCATAGTGAATAAATACAATCTTATAAGCATCAGTTTGCCTTAGAAGATGGTTCACAATCTCTAGCAGATGGTGTCCGCTTCCGCTGGTACCCTGATCAATTGGACGAGTAAAAACTCCTACCTTACACTCTTTTTCGCTTGTTAGCTCCCCGGCAACTTGCTCAGCCCTTTTTTTCCACGTGTGCCACAATTTCATTTTTATTATCGATTCAATTTTATTCCTAAGCTCTTCAGGATGTGATAGTAAAGTGTTCAGTATTGAGGTAAGAGAGCCCTCCGAATAATCAATTACCCACCCCAAACTGTTTCTCTCAACAAAAGCCCCGGCACTAGTACCCTGGGTTGCAATAATTGGTTTGCTGTATTGTATGTATTCAAACAACTTAATAGGCATTGCAAAGTTACGCCACTCTGAGGGCTCCAAGAACAAGGCTCCCACATCAGCTTGCTGGTAGAGTGGGACCAATTCTTCACCTGATTTATGGACTATATGAATACGGGAATTTAGATAAGGCTCATAGAGCTGCTTATTCTCTTCCCAATCAGCTTCTCGGCAACAGACTGTTAAACTTATTCTCTCGAGTTGATGCACTACCTTAAACAATAACTCCAGATTATAAAATGAGCTTATACCTCCCACATAGAGGATAGAAAGCGTATCTTTTACCTCGTCTTTTCCGATTATCGCATCTCTGGTCATGCTCTCTTCAACATTAATTCCAGGTGGTAGTGCTTGTACAGAGCCCTTGAAAGTAAAAGGCATATATTTGTACATCGGTGTTGAAGGTAAATATAAAATGTCAAAATAGTGACTATAGGCATGTAAGTCACGAAAATGAAAAATATTCATAAAAACACGCTTTAATAAACCTACTTTCTGTTTATACTCCGGAAACCTCCAGTATATATCGCGGTAGAAAAGTGCTGATGGAATCCCTTCTCGTTTACATACCCTGAAAAACCTAAAGTCTAATCCAGGAAAAGATGGCAAATGATGAGACTCGGTTAACTCTGTAGGGATGGTTGCATTTTCAGCATACAGAAAGTCATACTTCACCCCGTCTTCAATATTTCTTCTTACCCTCTCAATTTTTTCTTTGCGCTCGTTACCATAGCCTGAAATAAAATCGACTGTATAGCCAATGTCACAAAAGGCCTGATACATATTGGCAACACGAACATGGAAACCAGCCTGCTTTCCTGGTTTCACAGGACGGGGCACATGAAATATCATTCTCATAATTTTAAAGGCCGCCTTAATTTATCGTTCAGATGCTCTGAAATTGCTATGCTTATAGCTTTCATATTCTGTTCTCCACTTCTATTTTGTACTTCTTAACCCTTATTTTTCGTTCATGCGATTCATAAAGCAGTTCATTGATAATTGTTTTTGAACGGTTCAACTGTTCATGGAGTTGTGAGTCGGCAAGTTTATCTAAACGACTATCGTGAAGAGTTCGTTCCTTCAGACGTTGAAGAAGTTCTTCATTTGGAGCAGATACAACTACAATCGAATCCGGCAAGATATAGTGAGGAATCGAAAAAAGACTATGAATGCATTTCTTTTTCGCTGAAAGCTGTATAGACCATAACGCCTGAATAAGTCCCTGATCAAGCAAAACCAATGCATCATTGTAAGCCCTACTACGGTACTTCGTTATAAGCCCGCACACAAAAAGTATGTTTCCAGTAACCCTAAGAAATGAAAGTATATTCTCTTGTGAACTTTTTACTACAACCTTAACTACAGTGAAACTCTGAATCGGATGCATAAGAACAAAATATAAAATAAATACACTTTTTTTAATAATTCGCTTCAGCGGAGCGGCCCTAGCAATTTCATAACTGGGCTGGAATACCAGATGGTCTTTTTTTAGGTCAGAATGTAGATAATTGGAAATAGTACTTTTGCCGCTGGCCGGGGAGCCTATAAACTCGACAATCATCAAACCTTTCCATGTATGTAATTCCAAATAATGGACTTTACTTCGAGAAGCGTAGCCTCAATATCCAATGACGAATCTACTTCATATTCATGAGCAGAATCGGTAAGGTGGATTTTCTCCATTATTGAATATTTCCTTTCAATAACATATTGAGGAGTATCCTGCTTACGCTGCAAAGCAACCTCAGGAGTAATATGTAGTTTGATCACAACATCCGGCGCGAAGGTACAAGCCTGCACATAAATTCGATTCTCCCAGGCAGCTACTTTTCTTTTTAATTTCATTCGACTTCCTGCCCAGGCATGTAAAAGAGGGCCATCATTTACCCCGGGTACATCCGTCTGAGGATACCGGTCGGAAAGAACCAACAAGCCTTGGTTGCGCGCCTTCCAAGCCGTCTCTAACTTGCCTTTTTTTTCAGATGCCAAAGTAATCGCCCATAATACTTTCATAAAACGAAAGAGAATACCCTTTTTCTTTTTTTCCTCTCTACCTTGGTCCGAATGAACTACATTACCCCGTACGCGTCGTCTTATTTTGGCGACTATGCGCAAAGGCATTCTAAATAGTGAACTCCGGCCATCGCCGCTGCCAAAATAGATTTTTTGAGTATCGATTTTCCAGGTACTCCACCCATATACTTTACTGATTATGGTAGATTTTCCGGCACCATCTATACCCATAAAAGCTACAATGAGGCCACCCGCGGGCATTCTGCGCCGGTAGGGAATTATACCATTCAGTTTTTTAAAACTTATTACCCGATACACAGCTTTTAATTTTAATAAAATATAGCCGATACCATTACCCTTTGAAGCATGA
>CAZDFY010000205.1:0-1486 GCA_964504785.1 uncultured Sediminispirochaeta sp.
GAGACATCAAATCGCTTTCAATACGGTAGTAAAATATATGTACAATCCAACATATTGAAACAGGCCGAAGTGAAAGAAAAAGAGGTGGTCACCAAGGAAACGGTGAAGAAACTCAAGACATTAGTCGAGGAAGTTGCGGCCGAAGGCAATTTGGATGAATTTATAGCTCAATTAGAAGCACAAGAGAAAGAGCTTCCCAAAGATACAGCAGAAACTTCGGTAGAGGAGCAAAAAAAGGGTGCGGTATTGAGAATGTGCCTTTCCATGGCATACGGTATTAAGGGCGATAAAAAGAAAAAAGAGATCGCAGAAAAGAAAGTAAAGCAGAGCGTGGAAAAAAGATCTCTTACAGTCGGATTGTTTGCTGACTACGGTATCGCAACCTATTCTGATGAGGAGAAAGATCTGGCTTGGAAGCTCGAGAATCTCTCATTGGAAGATGTAGTGGAATACGGCGATGCAATCTTTGAGTTTATCCATTCGAGGGAAGAGGCAAAAAAATGGATTGAGATTGGTATCACACGAAAAGAGTGGGAGTTTGCCCGTCTCGTGCTTGATGGAAGTCTCGATCGTACCTTCATTCAAAAAGCATATTACACAGAAAAAAACAACAACATAGACTCTTATCTTTTAGCCCAACAGCTCGCACAAAGCATGGTATTAATAGAAAGTGGGTCTTTTGAGATGGGCAGCACTGGCGGTAGCGATTTCGAGCGGCCCGTCCACCAGGTTGAACTGACCTCTGATTATTACATAAGCCCTCATCAAGTTACATTTGCTCTATACGATACCTATTGTGATATAACAGGCGCCGAGAAACCCGACGACCAGGGTTGGGGACGCGACCGGCGACCTGTCATTAACATCAGCTGGATGGAGGCTGTACAATTCTCAAACTGGCTGAGTAGAGCACTGCGTCTTAGCCCTGTCTACAGCATTCAGGGAACCCAGGTCAGCACCAGTCCCCGGGCTAACGGTTTCCGCCTGCCAACCGAGGCAGAGTGGGAATATGCTGCACTCCTCGGCAACGGTGAATCAAAGGAGGGGCAACTCGAAAATATCGATAATCAGGCCTGGTACAGTGAGAACTCCGGTGATATGACCCATCCGGTGGCCAAAAAACAGCCCAACCAAATCGGCCTTTATGATATGCAGGGTAACGTATGGGAAATGTGCTGGGATTATTTTAGTGAAGATTATTATGATGAAAGTGCGTCCCGAAATCCGAAAGGCCCCGAAAACGGTGAGCTGAGGGTAGTTCGTGGGGGCAGCTGGAGCAACCGTCGGCATCACTGCACCCTATCTTATAGATTTTTCACCGACCCGCGGCAGGGCGACAAGCGGCTCGGATTTCGCTTAGTGCGGAACAGCAGGTAATACGTATGAAACATTTTTCATTTTTTTCGTTGTGTCTCCTGATGGGCGCTTTGACAGTTGGGCCTCTCGCTTTTGCCCAAAACTCTGCCCAAAACTCTGCCCAAAACTC
>CAZDFY010000205.1:1586-4146 GCA_964504785.1 uncultured Sediminispirochaeta sp.
TGCCCAAAACTCTGCCCAAAACTCTGCCCAAAACTCCCAGGAAGAAGTCGTTACTTTTGCAGTAAAGGAGTTTCAGACCCAGCCTAAAAGCGCCGACAGCTTCTACGGAAAAGATGTATCCGCTGCTATCAACACCGAGCTTCAGAAGGTTCCGAAGGTAAAAATATTCGACCGGAATGCAAATTGGACCTTTATGCAGGAAATGAAACTCAGCATGCAGGGGCTCACCAGTGAAGATCGCAGTGCTGAAAAGGGCAAACTGATTTCACCCGATTACTTCATCGAGGGGGATGTAGTAATCTCGGGCACAGAATTACTGATTCGAGCCCGGGTATATGAAACAGAGTCCAGATTTATTGTGGCCGGCGAAAAAGTACAAGGCCCTAGCAACTCCTTTTTTGAACTTGAAGAAGAATTGGCGGTAAAACTGCGCACCCTGTTTTCACAGATGGACTTTAAGAAAAAGAAAATCGGAAAAGAGAGTATGCAGAGATCAGCCTATGATTTCTACAATCAGTCGCTTCAGACCAAATCAATTGAAGATAAAATTGCTTTGCTGAACGAATCCCTCGAGAAAAATCCAGATTTTCTGCAGGCTTTGCACCTGCTTGCATCCGCATACGAGGAGAGCAAAAGTACCCGTGAATGTATTAACACCTACACACGGATTATCGAACTCGACCCAACCGACTATACGGCCTATTGGAACCTCGGCGTACACTCATTTACCATCGGAAATATCTCAAAGTCTAAGGACTATTTTAAAAGGTGCACAGAACTGCAGCCCGACGACGTAGATGCATGGTACAACCTTGGGGTCATCTCGGAGTTTAACGAACAAAAACAGCGGTTCGGCCCGGGGGTTAAGCTTCAAGACCCTCTTGCCTACTACAAAAAGGCAGTTAAAATCAACACATCCCACGAAAACGCACTTTATGCCGCCGGCCTTCTCAGCGGTCAGCTTGCTACCGGCAACTGCAGCGTGAAAGAGCAAAAGGGGTATATAGAAGATGCCATTCGATATCTTGAAGGCTTTGTAGAACACTCGGACAGGCAAGGCAAGATCAGAGAAGTAAAGGAACAGCTGGAAATATTTCGCGCATATCTCAAGAGTATGGAAGGATAGAACCTCATGAAAAAAACAGCACAATTTCTGTTTGTAACAATTCTCATCATAGCATTGAGCAGCGGGTGTATGCTGTTGGGCGGCGGGGGGCCTTCATCCGATGGAACCGCGACCACAGCTGAGTCGGCTGAGACAGGCAAGGCTTCCGGGGCTGATGAGTCTGATAAGTCTGATAAGGCGGCCTCATCAGAAAGCGAAGAATCCAGCGAACAAAAGTCAACCGAAGCAGAATCGGCGGCGGTGGCCAATGTAAAGAAGGTGTATATCGGTATCTCCGATTTTGATATCCACAGTAAAGACGAAACCCTGCAAGCCCTGGCCGATGATATTCCTCAGACCCTCACCCGGGCCTTTGTAAACAGCCGCTACATAAAGCCCGTCGATCGGCAGGAGTTTGATAAAATTTTTGAAGAAATCAAGCTTTCCATGAGCGGGATTTCAGATGAAAAAACTGCAGTGGAAGCGGGAAAGGTGATCGGCGCTGAATATATTCTGTTGGGCAGTTTTATCAAGTTGGGCAATAAGGTAAAAATTACCTGCCGGATGGTCCGCACCGAAACCAGCGAAATTGTCTATACCACCAATGTAAAAGGGACCTACGAGCAGTTGTTCGATTTAGAGGAAGTACTTGCGGCAAAAATTGAGTCGTATGTTGCCGAAATCGATCGCCAAAAGACCTAAAAAAACCAAAGCCGAAAAAGCAGGGCCGAAAAACCCAAAAGGCCGGTCCGGTCGGCTTGTCCGTTCCGGTCGGTCTTGCCTGACCGGCAGACATGGTCGCGATCCGGTCGATCCGGTCGGTCTGATTATGAGCGCCGCAGAATAACGCTGCGGCCTTTTTTTATGTCCACCAATTCAAAATCCAGAAAAGCCGCCAAAAACTCAAAACTCCGGGGCGAATAAAAACTTACATGCGTCGGGTCCTGCCGGTACCACCACCCGGCAAAGCGCTCCTTATCAGAATAGTGCAGCAGCGTCCGCAGCACAAAATACCCGCCGGGCTGCACTACCTTCATAATGCGGCGGAACTCGGCCATCGGCTCAAACAGATGCTCCACAACCTCAACCGCCGTCACCGCATCGTACCGATTCTCCTGCCACTGCACATCCGGTGCAAATACCGCATCATAAATATCAACTGAAAATCCCAACTCCCCCATAAGCTGAGAAAACACCGGCACCGGCCCGCTGCCAAAATCCAGCACCTTCGCCGGCGGCCCTACATACGGCAAGAGCGCCTCCTCAGCAAACCCCCGCAAATACCGCACATAGCCCTCATCGGCAGGGGAATTATTATGCTCAAGATACCGGTCCCGCTCCTCTGCCGCCGTTGGCCGCAGCCCCGGATCCAAAAACACCAGATCACAATAGCTGCAGTGAAAATACCGGGCCCTGCCGCCCTTTACCGGGACCATCCACTCTTCGGCGCTTTCT
>CAZDFY010000206.1:0-4115 GCA_964504785.1 uncultured Sediminispirochaeta sp.
AACATGCACAGATTATGAAGGAGAAAACCGGAAAACTGTATTGGGTAGAAGATGCAACCCAGTTTCCGATCTCCTTTCGCCTGTTTCATTCCCTTATGGAACAGCAGGGTGTTCCGGTGGTAAACACCAACACAAATAAGGTGAATATCGACTCCGCCGCCGGAAAAAAAGCCCTGAACTTTATGCTCAAACGCTTTGAAGAAGGCTACTCCGATCCTAATGCAGACTACACCGCCGCGGGAGAGCTTTTTATGAACGGTGAAGCAGCGATCGAGATGAATGGAACCTGGGTAGTCGACCAGTATAGCCAGGAACTGACCTTTGACTACCGAGCTATGAACTTCCCCAATCTTATGGGCCAAAAGAAGGTCTGGGCAAACAGCCATATGTGGGTTATTCCAAAACAGAAAGAAAGCAACAGACAGTACGAAGCAGCTATGAAATTCTGCAAATTCCTAGGCGATCATGTATATGAATGGGCTGCCGGCTCCGGTCACATAGCTCCTCGTAAAAGCGCCCTCAATAAACTTTCCGAGAACAATATTCCCCAGCGAGCCAACTACGCCGAGACCGCCTCGAATGCGTCTACCTTTCCTCCGGTAATCAATTACTCGAACATAGAAACTATTATCAAGGAAGAGGTTGAAAAGACCTGGCTCTTAGATGAAAGTGTTGACAGTGTACTGCAGCAGGCACAAAAGAGGGTCGAGGCAGTATTAAAAGAATAATTATTCCCATGAATTTGTATGCAAGAGGCCGCAGTCGATTCTGTGGCCTCTTTTTATGCCCCCTCCACGGTGGCCTTATAGTGTTTCAAAAGATCATCCAGCTTGGAATTCAGCTCTTTATTAATTACATTTTCCTCCGGTCGAGTGTGCAGCCGTTGGAGCGGAGCCTCTATTCCCAGGTGAAAGGGGGTAGTACACCTAAAATCCGGCACCAGCCGCTTTATCTTTGTATTATCGAACAATGCAGTGTGGATCTTGTCACCCTTCAGGGGGCCGGTAAACTCAGGATAACGGGCACAGATATAATCCGCAGACATGTGTACAATCTCTACCGGCCGTCCCAGTTTGGTCCCTATAATCTGATGCACCTGATCCCAGGTAAGGGCCTCGTCGGAGGTAATGTGAAAGGCCTCGCCAACCGCCGCCGGATTGCCTAACAAGCCCACAAAACCCTTCGCAAAATCGCTGTTATGGGTAAGCGTCCAGCGACTTGTTCCGTCCCCTGGTACAATGACCGGCCTTCCATTTAAAATACGGTCCACAATAGTTGGGCCACGATCGAAAATCGATGGTACCATTTTCTCACCGTAGGTGTGGGAAGGGCGCACTATAGTAACAGGAAACCCCGTCTCCCGCCACGCCTCAGTTAATCGCCCTTCACAGGCTATCTTTTCCCGGGAATATTCCCAATAAGGATTGCGAAGCAGTGTTCCCTCCGTCACATAGGGTGCGGCGGGGGGCTTTGAATAGGCTGAGGCGGAGCTGATAAAAATATACTGCCCCAGTTTTCCGGAAAACATTTCAATATCCTGGGCAACATGCTCTTGGGTAAAGGCCACCCAGTTAATCACCACATCAAAGCGATAACCGGCCAAAACCTTTACAGTTGTAGAGCGATCGCGAATATCTCCCTTAAGAGCATGTACCCCCTCCGGAAGTTCTTCGTTGTGGTTGCCCCGATTGTACACATACACCTCAAAGCCCCTCCGTAAGGCTTCACGGATACATGCACTTGAAATGGTCCCGGTCCCGCCAATAAACAATACTTTCATATTCAGCACTCCTTGCATTTTCAAGAATCTACATTCACTGGTACAATGTTATCATAACCCTGATTTTACTGCACGCTGAATTTCATCTATCAGTTCCTGCTCCTTAAAAGGCTTAGTTACGAAGCCGTCCATTCCCGCTTCCCTGCATTTACGGCGATTATCCTCATCCGCGTACGCAGTAAGGGCGATCACTTTTGTTCTCGGGTAGTTATTCTTCCGCTCATATTCACGCAGCAGTTTCGTCACCTCTACACCTCCAAGCTCCGGCATACCCAGGTCCATGAGTACTAGATCGAAGGACTCCCTTTGCAGTAATTCCCACACTTCCCGGCCGTCCGCTGCAGGAGTTGTTTTCCATTCCCTTTCATGAAGAAGGTGCTCTAGGTAAATACGATTGATTGCCTCATCCTCGGCTACAAGAATGCTTAGTTCTCGTTTCTCGTATACCTGGTTTCCTGCAGATTCGCTTCCAGTTCTCTCCTTCTCATCTGAGGGTAGAGTCCCCCGCTCCAAGGGGAGAGAAACTATAAAAGTAGTGCCTCTCTCAGGATTGCTTTTAAGTTCAATACTTCCGTGTAATAAATCAGTGATAGTCTTAACAATCGACAGCCCAAGCCCCAGCCCGGATTCTTTATCGGAGAGACTTTGCGTGTGATCTTCAAGCTGGGTAAAGGGTGTAAAAACAGCTTCACGTTGTTCCTGGGGAATCCCCCTTCCTGTATCTTGCACTTTTATGTGCAAGTGGGAATTTAGATACTCAATATGTACATCAACTGAACCTTCGGAGGTATTTTTAATTGCGTTTTGCGCTAAATTCAGCACAATCTGTACAAGCCGCTCCTGATCGGCATACACAACCGTGTTCTCATTATCTATTTTGAAACGGAAGTTCAAGCCCCTGTCTTCCGCGGTTTTACGTAATAAAGGTTCCAGCCAGGTGCCTAACTTACCAAGACGAAATTCGGAGGGATAAAAAGAAAACCGCCCCGTCTCCAATCGTGTAACATCAATTAAGTCGGACAACACACGATGAAGCTGGATAGATGAGCTTCTGAGCATCTCCAGCATCTCTCTTTGTTCATTATCGAGGTCGGTTTTTTTCAATAATCGTACCATACCAATGATACCGTGGAGGGGCGTACGCAACTCGTGACTTACACTGGCCAAAAAGCGGTTTTTTGTAGAGTTCGCCCGCTTCAAGTTTTCAAGGGCACTCCTCAACTCCGCTGTTTTCCGGTTTACCTGTCTGTGCAGAAGATAGGTCCAAGTAAGAAATACCAACAGCAGCACTGCTAAAAGTAAAAAGATACCTATAAACAGGCGAACCACCGGGGACATAAGCAATGAGGGATTGGAAAAAGTGGGGTCGGAGTATATACCAAACCACCTCTCAAAAATCTCATCGTATTCCCCGGAGCTTTTTAACAGGTTTAATCCCTCATTAAGGGTTGCAAGCAGCTCGGCATCGCCCGCTTGTACCGCTATACAATACCTTTGTTGAAACAGAGGATCAGTTATGACCCGAACATTGGAGATATGTTGCTCCTGTATTTCCCGTACCCCCTGCATCATAGACAAAACAGCGCAATCCCCCCGGCCGGATTCCAGCGCCGGCAGCAGCTTATCCCAACTGTCGACCGTGATGACCTCGGAGCCTATCCCTTCCGCCACAAGATAATCGTGGCCCACATCCTTTTCCTGCACGAGGATTCGCTTATCATGAATTTTTTCGATAGAATCTATATCAGAGTCTTTTCGAACAAACACCCCATAGGATGAAATAAAATGGGGAATAGTAAAGTCAAGTAAAAGGTCCCTCTCCGGCGTTTTATACATGCCCGCAAGAATGTCGATCTCTCCGCGCTCAAGCTGATTCCTAACGGTATCCCACGGCCCCAGGCTAATCTCTATGTCCAAATTCATTAGCTCGGCAATTCTACGGATAATTTCTATATTAAAGCCGTCGGGCCTCCCCTGTTCATTGATAAATTCAAAGGGAGGATATGTCCAATCTCCACGAACAATCAGTGTTTCAGAAGAATCAGAAGGGAGTTCTTCCGACTGCATCCGCGGAACAAATATCTCCCTTTCTGGTTGGGAACGAAGGTGCGGTAAGAGCAAGAGTAATAATAAAAAAAGAATCAGTACCAATAAAGCAGATAAAACCACACGATTATGTCTCACTAAATTAACTCCATTAACTACAGGAATCTGTATTAAATCTTAAAACAAACTGATCAAAAACTCTATAGTAGATTTTAATGGTTTAAATCCTGTGGAATTTGAAGCACAGGGGCATGGTTACCCCTCTAGTAGAGTGTAAGCACTTTTAAAA
>CAZDFY010000207.1:0-4114 GCA_964504785.1 uncultured Sediminispirochaeta sp.
CTTTGACCACACATATGATTTTGTTTATATTAGCAGAATGAAAAAAATGAGAGAATTTACTTCGGGTGATGCGGCCGAACTTCCGCAGCAGAGTGAAATGGTATGTGTGTATTTTTCGCGGCCCGATTGCGGGGTATGCGATGCCCTTCGTCCGCGGGTAGAGGCACTTTTAGAGGGGTATAACGGCGTAGACAGCTGGTTTGTAGACCTGGAACAACACCCCGAGGCGGCGGGCCACTATACGGTCTTTACTATTCCAGCGGTAATTCTGTTTGTGCAGGGTAAAGAGACGGTCCGGTTCGCCCGCCATTTTAGTATTGATCAGCTGGAAGAAAAACTTTCACGCTATTACAAGCTGCTGCAGCCGGCAGAACCCAAGGCTTAGCCCAAGACTTTGCAGGCCCCCCCTGCGGCCGAACTTCCGCAGCAGAGTGAAATGGTATGTGTGTATTTTTCGCGGCCCGATTGCGGGGTATGCGATGCCCTTCGTCCGCGGGCTGTTACTGCAGCTTCTTATAATACACATTCATGCTTTCAAGGCCATCTGATATGAAGGTGTTTCTAAACAGTGTCCCGCTGTAGTGATATCCGGCCTTGATAAAGGTGGCATTCATCCCTTTAGAACGCATCCGTGCAATGGTGTAGGCGGTTTTTATCCCTTGCTCATACATTTCCGCGTCCATCTGTGAAAGCAGCAGCAACCCCAATCCCAGGCCGCGGTAGTCCGGAGAAACGGCGAAGTCGGTCATTTCAACATTGCTATACTCTGGATCTTTCTCAGCTGAAGACAGACCAATCAGGTTTTCCCCCTCCCAGATACCGAAATAATCAATGTGTGTCCCCATAGTGGAACGCAGATAATCCGCTTCATGAATAGGGAAGGGATAGCGCTCAAAGACCTCGCTGTAGAGGGTAGCCATTTTAACGGTATCCTCGGGTATGCATTTCCGCGCATACAGCGACTCCGGTAGAGGGTGAGGAGTTTCAGGCTCGAGGGTAGACATCATCTTGCACAGAGCCTCTAAATGGCCCGGCTCTACGATACGCCGATCCTGGTCGTAGTAGCGGCCGAGAAATAATCCGTCCGACACGCCTCCGAACAGATCGGGCACACAGGCCTCAATATTCCATCCGGCGGATAGAAAGCAGCCGGCCTTTGCATTTGGAACTTTCGCAAAGGCCTTGGTGTAGGCATTGTGAACACACAACTCATGGAGATACTCTACGATTTTTACAGGATCGGAGTTCCCCAATTTCATTAAATATGTGCGATTATTGTTGGGCCCATGCTGAATAAGGGCTCCCTCATATTCCTCAATCCTGTCCCAAGCCATTTGTCGCCTCTTCACGTCTTTCCATACGCTCGTTCTTTTCCGGTGTAAGAGAATAGGTTTCATCCCAGTTTGACAGCAATTTCCAGATACCTACGGAGTTGTACTCGTTGGCATCATCGAATTTTAACTGCAAATCACAGGCCTCACAGTTACCATCACAGCCCGGATCATCATAATTTTGCGGCTCCTGATAGGTGGTAATTACCCCTTCAAAGTTTCTTAAAATCACTTTGTGGGGAGACCAGGAGAGCAGATAATTCGGCATGACAGGAATTTTTCCTCCACCTCCAGGGGCATCTATCACATACGTCGGCACGGAAAATCCGCTGGTGTGCCCAACAAGGCTTTCCATTATTTCAATTCCCTTCCCGACTGGTGTACGAAAGTGGCTTAAACCTTCGGATAAGTCACACTGGTAGAGATAATATGGACGCACCCGGTTATACACAAGCTTTTGAACAAGACTCTTCATCAACCGAGGGCAGTCATTCACCCCCGCCAGAAGAACGCTCTGATTTCCAAGGGGAATACCGGCATCGGCAAGTTTTGCCAGGGCCTTCCGGGAGCTGCTGGTAATCTCACGGGGATGGTTGAAATGGGTGTTTATCCATACGGGGTGATGTTTCTTCAGCATTTCTACTAAGTCGTCGGTAATACGGTAGGGCAATACTACCGGCATTCTTGATCCGATTCTGATTACCTCTACATGCTCTATCTTTCTCAATTCAGTCAAAATCCAATCAAGATACTCATCACTCAGCATAAACGGGTCGCCCCCGGAAAGCAGTACATCCCGGACCTTGGGTGTATTTCTGATATAATCAAGCCCCTGGTTTACCTGGTCCTTTGCCGGAATAAAATCCACATCCCCCACCTTTCGCTTACGGGTACAGTGCCTACAGTACATAGAACAAATATTGCTAATGTGAAACAGTACCCGGTCGGGATAGCGGTGAGTTATACCAGGGACCGGACTGTCTTTATCCTCGGAAAGAGGGTCCGCCTTTTCCCAATCCTGTACTATCAGCTCCCGCGGGTCCGCAAAGGACTGAAGAAAAATCGGATCATTTTTATAGTCTTTTGTCTCTATTAAGCTGAGGTAGTAAGGGGTTATGCTGAGGGGAAACTTTTCAATTGTCTCTTCAAGCACCTTGCGTTCCTGGGGATCAAAGTGGATTCCCGTAAGGGTCTCGAAGGAGGATATTTTCTGAATTGAATTTCTCAACTGCCATTTCCAATCCTGCCAGTTGGTCAGATTGGCATCGGAATCAATCTTTTTTGTAAGTTCATTGTGTCTTGAACGGTAATTTTCCATATTTTTATCCTTTTCAGTGGTAGTAGTATACTACATGAAAAGTTACATTGATGTCAATTAGTTAGAATTGTAACTATTTACAGTGCTTATACCCACAAAGTAATCATACCAAACTTATTTATTTCTTTTATTGCAGTTAATTATATTTTTTTATTATTATTTACATCTGTAAAGTAAGCATTTGAAAATCTCTTCGATTTTAACACTTATACTTACATGTAAGTCTATCCAACTATACTATGAAGCAGGGGAGAGATTTATTACTCCTCCAGCTCCGAAAGGGCGGTCGAACCTCCGTACTTCTTCATGAGCATAAACAGTAAAACCAAAATCAGCATATTCACAACCGAGGTGGCGGCAAACACGCTCCATTGAGGAGACCCAGAGGCTATACTGCCGACAAAAGTGTAGATCTTTACACCAATCGTGTATTTGAAATCATCCCGGATAAACAGCAGGGCCGGCAAAAAACCGTTCCACCCGCCGAGGAATGCAACGATCATCGTGGTAAAAATGACCGGACGGCTCAGGGGCATCAACACCCTACTCAAATAATAAAAATGGCCCGCTCCCTCCAGCACCGCCGCCTCCCGCAGGGAGGGGGGCATATTCCGCAGAAAAGCGCTCATGGTAAACAGGCTGAATACAAAACTGTGTTCGAGGTATATCAATATTAACGGAATATAGGTATTTATCACCCCAAGGGAGCGAAATATAATATAGAGGGGAATCAATGCATGCATACCCGAAACAGTACCAACCAGCTGTACCGAAGCAAGAATCAAGGCCCCTGTCCGCCCCCTTCCCCGGGCAATTACCCATGCCGCAGGAAAAGCTATGAGGGGGAGCGCCGCCGCCGTCACCATGGCCACTAAAAAACTGTTGTAAAAATATCGTAGTATCTGTTCCGAGCCAAAGGCAAGCTTATAAGCCCGCAACCCCGCCGCCGGGGGTAGCAGCGAGTCAAAGGTAACCGCGTCTACCCCGGAGAAACTGAGCCATAGTAAACCCAGGACCATAATGAGGGCGGATGCCCTGAGGATGAAAGGAAACAAAGTCTGTACAGTTCTCCATACCTGTGGATGCGGGGGTCGAAGCCCTCCTGAACCGCCTACACTGCCGATTCCACCCCTGTTACTAGCTCTTAACCTGTTACCGGCACCGTCACTTCCAACACTACCTCCACGCTGGACCAGCCACACCGCCAATCCCACCACAAAGGCCGGCTGCAAACCCTCCGGAAACCCCCTTACACCCAAGAGCAGCACCATAATCATAAAATGCAGGGCCGGTATCCAGGGAAGCCTCGGAGGACGCCACACGGCATAAAGATACACACACGCTATAGGTAAAGCCGCAACTCCTCCGGTAAACAGTTGCACAATGACGGGGAACCACAACAAAAAGCGCTTAGCTGTTTTTTCACCATGAAATCCGCGGGACCGTCCAAATAGATACAACAAAG
>CAZDFY010000208.1:0-3977 GCA_964504785.1 uncultured Sediminispirochaeta sp.
CATTCTCTCTATTATAGAATCTCATTGCAACCCCCATTACTGCAACCATAGTTACAGTAACTATGGTTGCAGTATAACTCCATTTCACCCCAACCGCAAACATAAATTAAAAAACCATTGACATAATCTACGAAGCTTGGGCCTATCAACCGGCTGCACCGGACCATTCGATTTTTGTGTAAGGCCCTGCTCGACGTGCCTTTCAGGCTGTCCACAATTAATATTTCAATTACCAGTGCAGACACCATCTTTCCGGCACAGCGGTCTCTATGCTACATTACGGCCAGCAATGCTGTACCTCTACTACTTCTTATTAACCCTCACCCTCCTCGCCGCAGTTTCAATGATCTATCACAGCTTGAGAAACGGCATCACCCCGATGCCGAGCTCCCGCCGAGCCGCGGAGCTGATGGTGAAGTGCGCCGCCGAAGAGGCCGCACTTATAGTCGCGGGAGCTCAACACCGCTCGGCCGCCGGCGCGGGCACTGCCACCGCCAAAGGCACTGCCACCACCGCGGCCAAAACCGCTGCTGCTGCCGCTGCCGCTTCTACCACCGCCGCGGCCACCGCCGCTACATCCAAAGCCACTGCCGCAGCCACTGCTGCCACTGCTGCCGCCGGAAAAAAGGTGCGCATCATCGAGGCCGGTTCCGGCTGGGGCGGCCTCGCGATAGCCTTAGCACGCAGGATTCCGGGAGCGCAGGTAGTGGGCTATGAAAACTCGCCCCTGCCCTTTCTCTGTTCCGCCCTGCGAGCCCGGATTACCGGCTGCCCGTGGGTACAGTTCCGTTTTAGCGACTACCGCAAGATCGATCTTGCCGAGGCCGATATAATCGTAGCGTATCTTTTTCCGCAGGGAATGAGTGACCTCGCGCGACTCCTTACATCGGCGAGCGCGAAAAGCAGGCCCCCAACCCTCATCAGCAACACCTTCGCACTGCCGGGCATACAGCCGAAACGCAGGCTTCAAAGCGGCGACGCCTCGCTTTCAACAGTATACGTGTACCGATCTGCCGGCGGTATGATAAAAACCAACCGAATGTAGGATATTCGAACGGATCCATTTGACTTATATCTAATATGTGATTACTGTAATTACATGAAAGCGAAAATAATTAAAATTGGAAACTCCCGCGGAATCCGACTACCCAAAAAGCTTCTATCCCTGTACAACCTGACCGAAGGTTCTGACGTGGAAATAGAGCAAAATCGCGATGGTCTATTTCTCAAACCTATGCAACCGGAGTATACCCTCCCATGGGAAGAGGCATACCAGCAAATGGCAGCTGAACAGGAGGAAATATTGGAATGGGAAGAATGGCACGCAAGCGATCAGGATGGAATCGATGATTGATCGATACGGTGTATACTGGGTAAGCCTCGATCCAGGCACCGGAAGTGAAATGATCAAAACCCGGCCGGCGGTTGTCGTCAGCGATCAGCTTATGAACCACTACCTGCACACCATCGTCGTCTGCCCGGTTACCTCCCGGATTCATCCAGCCTGGCCAAGCAGGATCCAAACTATGGTTACCGGTAAAATGTCCGAAATTGCAGTAGACCAGATCCGGACCATCTCTACACAGCGGATCGGAAACCAAATAGGCTTCATCCAAGAGACCACAGCCGAGCAGCTGCGACATGCCATTACCCAGATGTACGGGGTTCTCTCTGTAAGCCACAATGCTTCACTACATTGAACACGAAAAAGTTATAGTACGATTTGTCAGCTTGTACCTGCTGGGCTTAGTTCTCTTTTTTGCCGGTTGGACCCTTAGCTATCTGGTCCTACCGGAAGGTCTCATCCGGGGGCTATCGCCGCTCACACAAATGGCAGGTGACGAAGCGGCTGCGGTAGTACTATCGGTACTGTTCCTTGCGGGAGCCGCGTTCCGGGAAGCGTACATGGTCATGCAGGTATAAACACATTATGAGATGATAGACCGGGTTTATGCAGAAGGAAAAGTGATGGTAAAGCAGGTAACAGGATTTCTTTCCAGCGTAAGACTGCCGTGCAGTTGCTCGACAAGGTTTTGTATAAGGATAAGGCCCAGACTGGATACTGTTTTGATGTTCAGGTCCTCCGGAAACGGATACCCGTTGTTTTCTATTTCCAGTGTGTAATGTGAGTTCTTCTCTGAGAGTGAAACTCTGAATTTGTTTTTTTCTGATCGCGAATCGAAACCGTGTTTTACCGCATTTGTGGCAAGTTCTGATAAAATCAAACCCAGGGGTACTGCACGATCGGGGTCGATGTACACCTCGTCCATATCAATATCGATAGAGATTGGCGTGTGTGAAAGTGAGTAAAAAATCTCTTCCACGAGTTCCCGAACATAGCGAGGAAGTTGAATCGCACTCACGCTGTCATCGCGATAGAGTTTTTCATGAACCGTACTGACCGCCCTGATCTGATTTTTCAGGTCCTGCACAACTGTCTGGTTTTCTATCTTGTCGGACTGGAGATTGATAAAGGAGTTGATCATGGCCAGGTTATTTTTCACACGATGGTGAATCTCCTTTATGAGAAAATTCTTATCTTCCAGAGCCTTTTCAAGCTGTTTCAAATACAAATTGCTGCGGTAATAGAGGTACACTATCAGGCCCATTAGCAGAAGCAGGGCAAAACCGGTGGCATTATTGCTCATTCTAATTGTAAAGAGCTGCCGCTCAATATGGGTTTCGATGTACTCCTGCAGTGTGGAAAGGCTTGCCTGAATCGCATCATGATCAACCTGTTCAGGGTTTTTGGATAGAGTATCCACCTCGGATTCCAGTGTTTTCAGTGCCGAATTAAGCAGAGTATCTACACTGCGCAGTTTATCGAAAAACGGGCTTTGTGATGTTTTGTTTAGCAGGTGTGTGAAATCGTTGTTGTGCTGATTACGCGCAGAGTTCGATTCTGTCTGAGATTGGCTCCGGTAATAGGCTGTGTTGAGCTGGTACACTCGCCATTGATTGGAAAGAACTGCTTCGGTTAGGTTATGCGTAAAATGCAGAAAACCGAGCATAATAGCGAGCGTGACCAGCATGATTATTAACGGAAACACTTTTTTTAATCTTTCAAGCCCATACATAGTAACTCCATTTTACAGTATTTTGGGGATATAGCAAAGAATTTATGACCCCGGTACACCTGATTGGTACAATCCTGGTATAGTCCCCCCTCGGAGAGTTTGGTACAATTTTTTATGATACCAGCGTGGCCATACTCAAGGCCGGCTTACACCGGCCTTCAGCAGTATAAAATACTCTTCTTTGCCTTCCTAATGGGAGTTGCAAACGGAACAATGGGTATTATTAATGCGCATGTACTGGAGTTACCCCTGTTTTTGGATACCATTGGTACGCTGCTCTCTACCGCTCTATGGGGGTTCTGGCCCGGCGCGGTGAGCGCTGTATCCACCCATCTGCTGCAGGAATTATTACGCGGCGTAACAGGAGCTTCTTTCAACCTTCCATGGATGATCTGCAGTCTTTCTTCGGTTATTACCCTGGCCCTGATGATTCGCTTTGGACTTTTCAAAACCTTTATTCATGCACTGCTGGTTACCATTCTAATTACCTTTGCAAACTCGATTACCGGTGCCTTGGTAGCCACACTGTTCTTTTCCAGCATCACCCTCCACCCCGTCGATTACATTATGACCGCTTTCCTCTCAGTGGGGCAGAGCTTTCTCAGCGCCTCCTTCTGGGCGCGGCTGCCGGTTAACCTTATCGACAAGGGAATTGCGGTGTTTATTGTATTTTGCATTACCTACCTGATTCACCAAAAGCACAGTAAAGAACTATGATATTGGGGCGGCCCCGGCTTCCGTCCCGCGCCGTCTTTACCCCGTGTGCGCCTGCTCCTCCGCCATCTCGGCGGCCATCTCACGCAGTTTGAACTTGCGGATTTTGCCGCTGGCGGTCAGTGGAAACGCGTCCACGAAAAAGACGTGCTTCGGGGCCTTGTAGCGGGCCATCTTCTGCAGGGA
>CAZDFY010000209.1:0-3960 GCA_964504785.1 uncultured Sediminispirochaeta sp.
GAATAGCCGGGGCGGCAAGTATGTGGGCGGCGGTGTTTGCCGATGTTGGGGTAGCTTTGCTGGCGGTAGCGAACTCACTGCGTATTATTCGTTCTGCCTCACATGCCGCCGTAACGCGATATTAACCGATCAATTCAATTTGAAGATTGTAGTAGGCTCCGATGAATCCGGCTGCCGACCATGCTTGATAACGCTTGCCCATGGGCCTGCCGGTTTTCCCATGTACCCATTCGTTAAACTCCCAATCGGATTCTATACCCTGTTTGTTTACCTGGGCAAGTCGATACAATTCCTGTTGTGCCAAGTCACGCAGACCAAGCCGGCTGATGAACATCACCCAGTACGCTCCGATAAAAGGCCATACCCCGCCATTATGGTAGTGGTCGGGGAGATTTAATAAATTTACCGTATAGTAGGGCCGCCATTGCGGGTCTCCTGAAAGTACCGGCGGATACAGGTTTACCACCGGCGCAGGTTCGTTTGCGCCGACTCCCCACATAAAGTTAAAGGCCATTTTCGCTCTGTCCATGCTGAGGACGTTGAATAGGGCTGCCAACACATTAGCATATACATCGCAGCGCCAATCAAAGCCGAAGGGAGTTATTTCAGCCAGGAGATAGTGGGTATCACCTAGGGTGTATTGTTGTTCTGAAAACTTTCTAATGCTTTCACTATGGATTGAAGGCCAGAACTTACGGTTTATTGCTTCCTTTATACTTTGTGCCAGACGCAAGCGGTAGCTTGACAAGCTAAAATCACCCAAAAGCTCGGCAATTCGACCATGGGTAAGATTTGCGTAATACCATAACACCTCATCGTAGAGCACGTTGTAGCTGCGGCCGAAAAGGTCCATCCAGTCACCGGCTTCGGGAATTTCCAGCAGTGAATCAGCATTGCTGTCGTGGGCTTCCAGCCAGTTCATGGCCAAATTGATTTCGTTGGACCAAATACGTAAAAACTGATAATCCCTTGTCTGTCGAATATAATGATAGAAGGCAATAACCAGCCATAAGCCGCTGTCGATAGAGGCAATTTCTCCAACTCCAGAATAATCCGGAACTTGGCTATCTATCCGGACATTACTAGGCACCTGTCCTCGGGGTGAGATGTGTTCAAGAAGGGTAGCCAAAGTTGCCCTTTGACACTCTCTGATATCCTCATCTTCCACCGAAAGAGATTGAATCACGGTAATCGCGCCGTCCCTTCCCCAAATACTGCGGTAATTTTCATCGGTGGATTTGAAGGTATTGTCCGACAAACTGCAGGCGGAAAAACCGTAGGGAGTTATATTTTTTCGCAGGGCCTTTAAGGCCTCGTCGTAGGCTGTATTTATTAAATCGATCTGTTCTCCGGTTAAGGCTTTAAAAGACTCGGATCGAACCAGATTATGGAGTTGGGGGTCGAAACTTTTATGGCTTAGCTCTTCGCTGCTTACATCCTCGATCCTGGAGATTACACCGAAGTGTAACAGGCCCTCCAGAACTCCGTCGGCAAAGGGTTTCGTCGCTGAGTAGGTCGGCTTTTCAATGGTTTCGAGAAATAGCTCCGGCTGGGCATTCTCAACAATGATGCCCTTAATATTTCGAATTTGAAACATTGAGTTGTCATTGCCTGTATCACCGGCTACCAGTGTTTCCTCCGGATTAATGTCCAGCCAATGCAAAAGCCATTTTAGCGCATTGCCCTTATTCGCGTATTGCGGGAGTATGTCGAGATCTCGGCTTGATGAATAAATGACGTTGACCGACAGTCCCTCATCTTCAAGGGCTCTTCGAATTTGATCAATTTTTTCAGGAGGGGCATCATGGATATACCAGCTTGATTTAAATTTGTTCTGATACTTTTTCGGCTGTTCCTCAATCTCTGAAAATGAGTGCATCACATGTTGAACAAGCTCGCGATCCCAACCGGTATTCAGAGTATCGGCAAATACCTTGATGTATTCCCGTTTTTTAAAGTCAAAGATAATGGTCCCAACCCCGCAGATTAGATAATCCGGGTCAGGTAGATAGCCGGCCTTTAATACCTCCAGGGTGTGGGGCAGTAATCGTCCCGAATTGTAGATTAGTATCGGGGCGGGATGGGGGTCGGAGGTGTCCCGCAGCTTTTTCCAAGTATGATGAAAAGCCAGGGTTGCATCCGGCTTTCCTAACAAAGTGCCGTCTAAATCGGATGAGAAAGCTTTTATGTGTTCATTCATGTATGGCCCTTCCCTCACTCCTTCTTTCTAAATATGCTCTTTGGGTTTCACATCACTGATATGTGTTACATCAGTCAAATTTTCAACGTCGTTCAATAGTTTTTGGGCAATACCTGTCCAGGTAAACCGTGCCCGTGCCCGCTGGGCCCCTTTTTCAGAGAGCCTTCGATGCAGGGATTTGTATTTCAGGGCATGATACATACTGATACCCAGGTCTTCTCTATCGAAGGTATCGGCAAAGAGTGCGTGAATACCGAATTCCAGCACACGACACAGGCCTCCGTGGATAGTTACAAGACAGGGTGTTCCGCTTGCCATAGCCTCTATCGCTGTCATGCCGAAGGGTTCATACCGACTGGAGAGGGCAAATAAGTCTGCCGCACGGTAATAATCAGGCAATTCCTCATCGGGGATGAATCCGATGAACTTCACTTTATCTTCTATATTGTGCTTCTTTGTGAGTGAAATGAGATTTTGATAAATCTCCTCTTCGGTTTCATCCCTATCTTCATGACCGATTGCAAGTACTAATTGGGCATCTTCAATTCTCTCGGCGACTAAAGAGAAGCTGTCAATAAGCAAATCGAAACCTTTATTATGTGCAAGACGGGACACGGCGAATATTGTTTTGCCGGTAAAGCCGATTTGAGCACGCACCGCCTGACGACTGGACTCGCCGACCGGGAAAAAGCGGTTGTCATCATAGCCAGGGGGTATCATTCGTATCCGTTTTTGAGGAATATCATAGTCACTCTCAAGTTTATCCACCTGAATAGGAGTGGTGGCAATAAGTAAATCGCAGGAACGGTAAATCATTGTTTCGTATTTGATGCGATTAGTGAAGTTATATTTCTCGTCGAAGGATTCTGCATCTTCAGGATAGTCGGTTTCCATTTGCTGCTTTTTCCAACTGCCGATTGAGTGGGGAGTATGGATGTGAGAGATATCCAGTTTTTCACTGATCATATGTCCGGCAAGCCCGGCATCCCAGTAATGGCTATTGACAAAAGAATAGGAAAGTTTGTTTTTCTTAATAAAGCTGAGGGCATTTTTTACCCATTCAGGTATTTTTTCATAAAGGTATTCTTTTGGAATAAAATCTTTACCTCCGCAGGGCATGCGAATAATGCGTACATTTTCATCTACTTCTTCAATTTCCGGCTGGTCTTCAAAGCGCCGGGTCCATATATCGACCTTAGTGCCGAATTGGGCTATCTTTTTTGATAATTCAAGTACGTATACCACCTGTCCGCCTGTATCAGGGGCCCCTAAGGGTGCTTCAGCGGCTACATATCCATGAGTAGAAATCATCATAATACGATTCTCTTGTTCAGACATAATTAACTCCTTTTGAAAATTTATAATTATTTTTAAATTCAGGCGCTTTTCAAACTGCTTCTAAAGAAATGAACTTATGTGCGGTTATTTGTAAGCATCAGTGCTGCAATTCTATAGTTCTGTAGTAGTGCAGAGCAGCGCCCGGCGTTTGTGGATTAAGGTCCTTTCATTGTGTTCCCTCTGAAAAAACCGAATAGCACTGTACTTACAGTATAATAGCTTCAATTTGGGATTTCAAGTTTGGAGACTGGAAGGAGGAGAAGACTGAATGCTCTAAACCCTTATTTACTGGTACAAAGCTTGTGGGACGGCAATTTTTACACTCTCCGGCGATTAATCATACTAAAAAAGCCGTCCAACTCATGTTGAACGGCTTTTAGCGGGAGCGACGGGGATTGAACCCGCGATCTCCGGCTTGACAG
>CAZDFY010000210.1:0-3952 GCA_964504785.1 uncultured Sediminispirochaeta sp.
GTTCTGAGGTTTCACTGCGCAGACTCGCAATCTGCTCTGAGGTTTCACTGCGCAGACGTGCGTTTTGCTCTGTAACTTCACTTCGGAATTTTCCGATCTCCTCAGCCAGTCGTCGCTCGAACTTCTCTACCGCAAGGGTGATAACGGAGTTGTGGGTGTGCTCTGAAAAATTGTTGAGCAGTTCAATCAAACCTTCCGCCGCCTCGTCTCCGAGTTTTTCTCGAAGAATTTTTGGAATAGTAATAAGCATTGAACAAGTCCTCCTGCCTAGTACTACCACCTCTTATTGTACTCTGCTTCAACCAAAAACACAATAAAAGCAGGTTCTGGGCATTTAACTGCCTCGCAGTACACGTGCTTTCTACTCACCTCAGCTTCGACAGTATGCGCAGGTTTCCCGCCATTGCATCGATCTGTACCCGCACAACCGGATCCGCAACATAGTCCGGCTCGAACTCGATATCGATCTCAGTCGACACAGGATTATGGTTCAAAACCACCAGGATATACGAACTCTCATTTTCCAGAAGCCGGACCACCGCCGCACGGTTGCTGAAGCAGAGACTCTTCCACTCCGCATACCCCGGCTGGTAGAGCTCCCGCGTCAACACAGCTGCAGTGGCCGCATCCTCGTGCAAGTGGTAGGCGAGTGATAGAAAGGAGGCATAAAAAATCGCCCGGCCTGAACCCTGGCTATCCCCCCGGCCCCGGACTTTTCCCCTGCCCCGGCCCGTGCCGGCCGGTCGCACTGTCATTGCAGGCTCGCCGTCGGCAAAATCTGCCACAACTTTAGTACCGCCCTGGGGAACTGTGAGATGCCGGTAATGTGAACCAAAGAACCGTTCCCCGGATGACCTCATTGTAATGGGAACTCTCCCCCAATTATCCGTGGCCTGTACCTCTTTATGCTCCAGACCAAACAGCTCACCGAGGGCGCTCGCCGAAAGGTCGAGCACACCGCTCTCGTCATAAAGCCCGGGAAAAGCTTCTCCGATCAAAGTACCACCATTCTCCACGAAGCGGCCCAGCACCTGAATTTCCCTTTGCGACAGATTCAGCACCATCGGCAAGTACAACACTTTAATCGACTCTTCCTGCAGACGCTCAATCGAATCTTCATGAAAGAATCTGACGGGAATGCCGGACCGGTAGGCGGCCTTATAAATCCCGTTTACACTGCCCGCATACAGCGCCTCCTCACGCCCGGCAGAAAAACAGAACAGGTCGCTCTGCCGTGAAACATAGATGGCGTTGACCGGCTTCACTCGCCACGCATCGGCCAGATCGGCAGAGTCGAACTCCTTCGCGCACTGCGCTGCAGCCAGGGACCGCGGCGTATCCTCGCCGGTAAAGCCGGTCAAGCCGAAGCCCGGGGACTCAAGTCCGGCCGGCTCCGGCGAATACTGCCAGTACAGCACCCCCTTACCGCCGGCGGCAAGGGTATTGTAGTTCCAAAGCTCAACATCTTTAAAAGACGGCACCTCCCCGCCCAGCAACCCCTTCTTGCCGGCCCCACCCTGCAGCTCCACCTGGTAAAACGGCTTTCCCTGGGAAGCCTCGGCCACCATTTCGCAATGCGCCAAATGAGTATACACGTGATCCGGTCCCTGCAGCCACTTGGGAAAACTTGTCAGGCCGAAGACATCCACCTCGTCAGCCAGGACGAACTCATCCACCACTTCATTCGCCATACCGCCCTGCATATCGTTGCCCAACACACCACTGTGGGCCGCATGAGTCTGCACCAGCGTATTTGGGGCCCCGCATCTGCACGCTGCAACCCGCAGCTGGAGCCAGCGCCGCTGATTTTCAATCCAAAACAGCCGCCAATCCATCATATCGGTCCCCGTCCCGAAGCGGGGCGGCGGGCTCACCTCATCCCAGGAGGAGTAGGTCCTGAACCACTTGGCATTCAGAGCCGTAAGCTCACGGTATTTCTCTTTCAGCCACTCAGTGAACTCGGCCCGAGAGTGCAGGCAATAGCAGAGCATCTCCTGCTTGTAATCCAGCATCGGTTCCAGGTGGGGTTCGTTCCACACATCGAAGGCCAGTACCGATTCGCAGCCGGAAAAATGGCGGGCCGTCGCTTCGATAAACTTCATCATCAACTGCTGCGCTTCAGGGCTGTCCCAGCAGAAACCAGGCCAACCGGCCGTCGGTATATTCGGCGGCCCGCCCCACTCGATGTTTTCGCCCCGGTGGGTCGTATACAGGGAATCGCGGTGCGCCTCCAGGGCCCAATACGGAGCCCCTTCCGGAATCATATTGATGACTGTCTGCAAACCTTGGCCGGCCGCCATCTCGACCAGCTCATCCAAATCGTCAAAGTAATAAACCTCCGGTTCCCGCTCTACCCAGTTCCAAACGGCCCATTGCTTGATCGTATTGAATCCCATGCGCCGCATACTCTCCAAATCACGCTGCCACACACTTTTGTCGGGAAACGGCGGCCGGTAGTATTGAGCACCGAAAATCATTCCAATTGACATAGACTATCCCTTCACCGAGCCACTGGTAATGCCGGTTACCAGGTGTTTCTGCATCAAAAAGCCAATAATTATCATCGGAATCATGGCGACCGTGGCCGCACCGCTGCTCTTTCCCCAATCAACTGAAATTGCACCTACATAGCGGGCAATGCCCACCGTTAAAGGATAGGTATTAAGATTCGTCAGCTGCAACGAGAAGATCAACTCGTTCCATGAATAACGCATTACCAGTATCACCGCAGAGGCAATGGCGGGGGTAAGCATCGGAAAGACAACCTGAAACAGGGTGTTCATCCGCGATGAGCCGTCGATGCGGGCCGATTCCAGTATTTCCATGGGAATGCCTCGCATAAAACTGGTCAACAGCCAGACAGTGAAGGACATAGCCAACGCAGAGTGGGCCAGAATCGGCCCGAGATATGTCCCGGTCAAGCCCAGGAAGTTGAGCATAATGTACAGCGGTATGAGGATTGTAATGGGGGGCACCAGTTTACCCAACAGCAGAAAGTTGGACACATATTCACCAACCTTGGATTTGAACAGTTTAAACCCGTATGCGGTGAGAGTTGCAAACAGGATGGTAATCACTGTAACCGATACTGAGATTACAATTGAATTGATAAAATAGCTGTAAAAATTATCAAATTCAAACAGCTTAGCATAATGCTCGAAGGTCGGCTTAAAGAACAGGTCGGGGGGCATCTTTTTAATGTCCAGAGTCTGTCGCAGGGAATTCGAAATGACGATATACACCGGTGTAAGAGTAATTAGCAGTACAACCGTAAGGAACACATAGTGCAGTAGTCGCAGCAACGTATATTTCATTTTCATAACTCTTCTCCTAATCCTCTACCCTGGCCAGATTTCTGCGGATGAAGGGAATCCCGAAAATCGCAAAGGAAAGGAATATTGTAACAATAGAAAGAACCATTGCGTAACTAAAATTGGTCAAAGTAAAGGCCTGGTTAAAGGCGTAAATGCTGGTTGAAACCGTCGCATTGTTCGGCCCTCCGCCGGTCAGCGCATAAATGATATCGAAGATCATCACCGTATCGACGCCGGTCACCAGCACGAGCACCATGTACACATCTTTCAGCAGTGGAAAGGTGATTTTCCAAAAGGCGGTATAGGCATTTACCCCGTCCATATCGGCCGCCTCATACAGCTCCTTGGGAATAGATACTAAGCCGGCGGTCAACACTATGACAACAAAAGGTACTACCTGCCAGCAATGGGCGATAATTGTCGAAAGCAGTGCCGTACTGGCACCGGTTACCCCCGGAAACTCCTCTATCGTAATATTCACAAACCCCAGGACCCAATAGAGAATCCCCTGAGGGTCATAAATATAACGCCAAATGAGCCCTACTACTATCGGCGAAATCAGCAGCGGAATTGTCACCAGCGGTCTGATCCACCGTGAGATCGACGCACTCAGATAAAACAGAAGCAAAGAAACAATA
>CAZDFY010000211.1:0-3936 GCA_964504785.1 uncultured Sediminispirochaeta sp.
TTACACCCGCTTCGCTGTTAAAGGCACAGGTGTTATCATCGTTGATGTAGTTACCGCCAAAAGCGCGAATAAAATGAAGGAATTCGATTTCCCATGCCCACCCTGCGTGGAGGTTCATTGTAAAGGCAACATCTATACTCGACTCATTTTCATCGAGTTTTTGAGCAGCGCTGATAACTTCTTCGTAGGTTTCGGGAACCTCGATTCCGTGTTTTTCGAAGAGGTCCTCACGATAGATCAGCTGGAAGGTATTAGAGGTGATAGGTATTCCCATGACCTTGCCGTTTATCGTCGCCGCATCCCACATGTTTTCGGGAATATCATCAAGATCGTACTCGTCACCATACTTTTCGATAAGATCGTCCAACGTCATAAGCCAGCCGTTGAACCCCCACTCGTTCATCTGGGAGTTGGATGCATGAACGATGGCGTAGGGAGACTCTTTTCCGCCTGAAAGGGCCAGGCGTACCTGTTCCTGGGCACTGGCCGAGTCAAGCAGCTGGGTATTAACCTCGAGGTTCTCCACCGCGTTCATCTTCTTGAGCTCATCTGCATAATACTCGGTAATAGGAAAGGCCCACCCGATCATGTCGATACTGGTAACCTTTTCGGGTGCTTCGATGTCGAACTCTGCAGCAGCCTCAGCCGCGGCTTCACCACCAGCTTCCTGCTGGCCGCCTGCAAATGCACTCATTCCGAATAGCACTGCCAAGATCAAAACTAATAAAATAGTTTTTTTCATTTTCTCCTCCTTATTTAATGACAGCCGTTCTCATAACTTGAGCTGACTGTCTTTTACACAAACCAATACTTACATTTAAGAATACGTATACATCTTAAAGAAAATTGTAGCTTCACTTTTAGGAGGTGTCAAGAAAAAAATGATAAAATATCGAGAATACTCTCCTCCCAACAACTGATATATTCAAAATTTCGCGAATAATTTACTGAAAAGATGATTTAGGCAGATATTTTTTACTCTAAATCAATACATTTTTATCAGTATACGTATGCATCATTAACAATCATTCTTCCTAGGGTTTACTAAACTGCACTACCCATGAAAAAAAATTACACTTGACTATGGGGTGTAGAGCACATAAAATGCTTACGTATTCAATTTTTGATTCAAAAAAGGCATAAAAGGTGATGTATGGCACATAAACCGAACAACCGTGTTTCTTCCCGTGATGTAGCCCGCGTGGCGGGGGTGAGCCAGGCAACCGTATCGAGAGTATTTACCCCCGGCAAACAGGTATCTGAAGACAAAAGAAAGAGAGTCCTCGATGCCGCCCAGGAACTTAACTATAAACCCAGTGTAATAGCCCGCAGCCTTATTCAAAATTCAACAAAAATAATCGGGATCGTACTGCAGAAGTTTGAAAACCTCTTTTACATTCGTGCATTGGATCTTTTCTCCCAAAAACTGCAGAGCCTTGGCTACAGTGTCATGCTTTTCGATATAAACGGGAGTCACGCGGTGGAGGACACCCTCCCTATCGCCCTCCAGTACCAGGTGGACGGGGTCATTATTACCTCCGCAACCCTCTCATCTCCTCTGGTTGAGGAGTGCAGCCGTTTTGAAACCCCTGTAGTTCTTTTCAACAGGGTCAATGAAAGCGGCAGTGTTCACTCCGTATGTACCGACAATCGGAATGCCGGAAGGGAAATAGCCGATTATCTTATAAAGAAGGGACACAAGAAAATAGCCTATATCGCCGGCGAATCCGGCAGTTCCACCAACAGGTACAGGGAGGAGGGCTTTGTATCCGCCCTTGAAGAAAAGGGCCTCTCCCTTTTTTCCCGGGGAGAGGGCGATTTTGAGTACCCCTCAGGCTTGGAGGCGGCCCGGGCTATGCTTTCCACACCGGAAAAACCTACCGCCGTGTTTTGCTCAAGTGATTATATGGCCATGGCTTTACTAGATGTGGCCCGCACCGAATTCGCACTGAGAGTCCCCGAGGATCTATCGGTTGTCGGCTTCGACAATATTCCCATGGCCGGCTGGCCAAATTACAACCTCACAACCTATATTCAGTATACTGAAAAGTTAGTAGATAACACCATAAACGTACTGCTGGAGGCATTAGAAGACCCTGGAATGCCGATAGCCCATCAGTTTTTGCAGGGCCGTTTATTAGAACGAGGAACAGTGAAGGAGATCACATGAACTATGAACACTTTCTCCCGGAAGGTGAGGGACTTTTCGCTACTAGCTACCCCTTTACCCAAATTGCGACAAATTTCCGCTTTCTTGAAGGTCCCGCCTGGAACCCCTACGAACATCATCTAACCTTTAGCGATATTATGGGCAATGGAATATACCGATGGTACCCTCAAAGCGGTATTGAGCTTATGCGCCCAAATAGCTACCTTGCAAACGGAAATACCTTCGACCGGCAGGGACGCCTTATCACCTGCGAACACGGCACCAGCGCAGTCAGCAGAACCGAATTTGACGGATCCCGCACGGTCCTGACCGACAGGTACCGGGGCACTCCCCTTAACAGCCCGAATGATGTAATTGTTCGAGGTGACGGAACAATTATCTTTACCGACCCTACTCCCGGCAGAAGCGGGAGAGTTGGCATTCCCCGCTCCCAGGAACTGAGTTTTACGGGGGTCTTCGCCATCAATCCCGATAACAATGAACTGACCCTGCTGGCCGATGACTTTTCTAAACCCAACGGATTATGCGTAAGCCCCGACGATAAAGAGTTGTTTGTCAACGACTCAGACCTCCAGCATATCCGCCGGTTCTCTTTTCACGAAGACGGGAGCCTTTCCGGGGGCGAAGTATGGGCGGAGCTTATTACCGACGGCCCGGGGGTGGCCGACGGGATGAAATTCAGCCGGGAGGGCCTTCTTTTCTGCAGCGGCCCAAGGGGTATACAAATCTTCAACAGGGAGGGCACCTTGATCGGCCGGCTTTACACCCCAGAAATCGCCGCCAACTTCACCTGGGGCGGACCGGATATGAATACGATGTACCTCACCGCCCAGACATCTCTCTACAGTCTTCGCACAACCGCCGAGGGCATACCGCTTTTCTGAGCAGCCGGCCCGGGCGCACCGCAATCTAACCAATTGAAAAAGCCGGAGAGCGGGTCGCCCCTGCTTTCCGGCTTTCTTATAATAGCTGCTTCGGCAGTTAAAGTCTGGAGTGTTTTTGTAGTGTGTAGAACCACCTCTAGTGCTGGGGGAAGTCCTTTTTGAAGTCTCCCACCAGGGTCCGAGCCACCTTGCTCAAAGTGGTTGTATCCGACATCATCATCAACAAGTTGTAACCCCGTTCATATTTTGCTCGGGCGTCCTCCCAATTTCCGGCAACGGTGGAGAGAAATTTATCGGAAGCGTTGACCTTCTCTTCTATTGTACGAATTGCCTTCTGTACCTCGGGCTGGGAGGCATCGGCCATATAGCCCATATTGGTGGCTAAGTCGGCCGGACCGATAAAAATTCCGTCAATTTCGGGTACCTGGAGAATTTCATCCAGATTCTCAACCGCCGTTCCGGTCTCCACCGCTGTCATCAGTACAATCTCGTCATTCGCACTCTTAAAGTACTCAATAGAGTTGTTGGCAAAGTGGGCCGCCCGCGGGCTTCCGGCTACTCCCCGGATTCCTTTTGTGGGATATTTCATGGCCTTGACCGCATCTTCAGCCTCGGCCTTCGTATTTACGTAGGGAACAAGTACCCCGTACGTACCGGCATCGAGAATACGCTTGATCTGTACAAAATCGTTCCACGGGGCCCGTACAAAGGGCACGGCCGGGTATCCCTGCATCGATTGGATTTGACTTATGAGAGTGAGAATATCACCCGGGGCGTGCTCCATATCCAGCATCAGCACGTCAAAACCGGCCTCAGCCAGAATCTGACTGGTGATATTGCTGGCCGCCTGCGCCCAGGCGCCGGAGACCTTCTTTTTCTCTT
>CAZDFY010000212.1:0-3936 GCA_964504785.1 uncultured Sediminispirochaeta sp.
TTTTCATTGACAACCGCCGTTACCCTGGTATCATAAATAGAGCAATGAAATCGGAATTACCAAAAATTGAGTTTATATCGGCAACCGATGTCGACCCGCAGAAAATAATAGACTTCTGGAAGCAGAACGATATAACTGTAAGCCCGTCGGACTCACCCCAGGAGGTGAAACAAGCCTCCCGACTGCATCCGCAGCTGTTTATCGTCGGCCGCACACCCGACTCCCGTATAATCGGGACCGTCTGGGGAACCTTTGACGGACGCAGAGGCTATATAGCCCATCTGGCGGTGGACCTTCCATACCGCAGGAGTGGTCTGGGCTCACTGTTGATGGAACAAGTTGAGAATGAGTTCAAAAAAATGAACTGCTACAAAATACACCTCTTTGTGGAGGAACACAATGCAGGGGTCGGCGATTATTACCGCCGGCTGGGGTATGCAGAAAGGACGGACCTGAGGGTATTTTCCAAAACCCTTCGGTAAGCCCATAGGTGCGCCTGCCGGCCGTAATGTACGGCGTGCGATAGACGCGCCTGAATTTTGATATGCGTAACTTGGGTGATAGGGTCCCCATGAATGAGCCTAAAACTATTGTAGGTGGTTCAAAGGTTGTGTAGGAACTTTGCTGTCTTGTACCAAAGCTGCACACGGGGCGCAGGACACAACAGAGGGTGCCCTTAAAAGCGATATTAACACTGCGAGAAGCACATGACAGCATCAATTCATTGGCCTCTCCTAGTCAAAGAGCAGAAAACAACAATCTTCGTACCACCACCTAAGGAGCACCATAATGGCAAAGCGAAAAGTAATTATCGTAGGCGCAGCCGGTCGGGATTTCCACAATTTCAACCTACTGTATCGTCAGGACAAGGAGGCGGAGGTCATCGCATTTACCGCCGCTCAGATACCCGACATCGACGGGCGCAAATACCCAGCCGAGCTGGCAGGCAAACAGTATCCCCAAGGGATACCGATAGTAAATGAATCCGAACTACCCGATCTGGTAGAAAACGAGGTGTTGGCGGGGAATCAAGTCGATGTGGTCTTCTCCTACTCGGATGTTCCCCACAATCATGTGATGCGAATCGGCTCGATAGCGATGGCCCACGGGGCGAACTTCATCCTGCCCTCACCCACCGAAACGATGATCGTTGCATCGAAGCCGGTTGTCTCGGTATGTGCAGTCCGTACCGGCTGCGGCAAGTCGCAGACGACCCGGGCGGTATCCGACAGCCTTACCAACATGGGGAAAAAGGCAGTTGCAATACGCCATCCCATGCCCTACGGCAATCTGGTAAAACAGCGGCTGCAGCGCTACGCCGAAACCTCCGACCTGGACAAGTATGAGTGCACTATCGAAGAGATGGAGGAGTACGAGCCCCACATCGTTCGGGGCCGGGTCATCTATGCCGGCGTCGATTACGAAGCAATTACCCGGGAAGCGGAGAAAGAGGCCGATATAATCCTCTGGGACGGCGGCAACAACGATACTTCCTTCCTCAAGGCAGACCTGGAAATCGTAGTGGTAGACCCGCACCGTACCGGCCACGAGCTGCTGTACCATCCCGGCAACACCAATTTTCTGCGTGCGGATGTGTTTGTAGTGAATAAGGTCGATTCAGCCGATCCGGAAGAAACCGACCGCCTGATCAAACACTGCAAAACCTACAACCCCGATGCCGAAATCATTCGCGCCGAATCGACCCTGACCGTAGAACACCCGGAGGTCATCAAGGGCAAACGCGTGCTGGTGGTGGAAGACGGACCGACCCTCACCCACGGGGAGATGAAAATCGGCGCCGGTACAGTCGCCGCTCAGCGTAACGGTGCGACCGAGCTGGTCGACCCGCGTAGTGTGGCGGTTGGCGGCATTAAGGCCACCTTCGAAAAATACCCTGAAATAGGTACTCTGCTGCCGGCCATGGGCTACGGCCAACAGCAGATCAAAGACCTGGAGGCTACCATCAACGCCGCCGACTGCGATGCGGTGGTCATTGCTACCCCGATCGATCTGAATCGAATCGTCAACATAAAGAAGCCGAACACCAGGGTGAACTACGAGCTGGATGAACAAGCGGCCGCGAAACTGGATGAAATTTTGAAAAGAAAGTTCGGTTGAATCGTATAGAAGTTTTTTAAATTAAGTGAGGGTGCTGCCCCGGAGCGCTGTTTTCCTGTGTAACCCGCGGCAGCACCATGTTTTTACTCGCCCGGCTCCAAAACGATCTTCAGACCTTTGCCTTCCCGCAGCAGTTCAATACCTTCATGCACTTTAGATAAGGGCATGCGGTGCGAGACGATTACGTCCAACGGTAGTTTACCGCTCTCCATTATGCGCGCGGTCTTCTCAAAGGAGTACCGTCCAATAAATCCGCTGAACACAGTTATCTCTTTTTTGAGCATTTCCCCTACCGGAATCTCCGGGTTCACAGTTTCATCATGTCCGAACTGCAGTACGCGCCCACCGGCCCGCGCCATTTTAATAGTCTGTGGAAGCAGCGGACCCACAGCTTCAACCACTACATCCGGCCCGTCCGGCATTTCTTCCTTCAGTGTCCTAAGCAGATCATCCGGGTGCACAACGATATCCGCACCGACCTTACGGGCCGCATTTTGTCTGTATTCGGAAGGTTCTGAGACAATCAGTTTTGATGCTCCGTTTGCCAGCAGTAGTGCGGTGAATAAGAGCCCGATCGGACCGGCTCCCAGAACCACCACATACTCCCCGGGCTGAACCTTTAATTTGTCGGATGAATTGACAACACAAGCGAGAGGCTCACCAAGCGCTGCGATATGAGAGGGTACCGACTGACTCACCTTGTAGAGCGACTGGCGCGGCACCACCACATATTCCGCCATTGCACCATCAGAAAAAATGCCAATGGTATCCGGATGGCCGGGTTCTCCACTGGAGGCATAGAGAGGGATACAGCGGTCGGGGCGCTGCCGGCGGCACTCGTCACATACTCCGCAGCCGGGATGGGGGTCTATGAGCACCGACTCCCCGACTTCGTATCCCTGGATGTCGTCTCCGAGAGCCTCAATCACCCCCGTAAACTCGTGTCCCTCCACAATGCCGGGCTTAGCCGGGTGAGCCGGTGGATCCTGTAGAATATGTAAATCCGTTCCACATATGCCGACCCCGGTTACTCTTATAAGCGCCTGGTCCGGCCGGGATATAGCCGGTTTAGGGTAATCGTCTTTGATAACAAGTTTACCCGGTCCTTCAAAAATTGCTGCTTGCATAGAGACTCCTTGTGCTATAGAAACGTAAGCATCACTTTTAGCGCTTCAGCCTTGTTGTGAATGGCCACATCAAATCCATCATAGATTTTGTCGAACGGGAAATAGTGCGTATTGAGCGCTTCAAAATCATAGGTGTCTTTTATCCGGTTCATGAAGCGGATTGTCCGCTGGCCGAAGTCTTTGGTGCCGCCGGAACCGGCTATACTCAGGGTCTTCCAGATGGTCTTTCCGATTTCCGTGGGAACCTTGCGTCCGATGGAGTGGCCTATCAACCTGACTCTGGCGCTGTGTGCGGAAATGTCGAACAGAGATGCAATCGCTTTGTCATTGCCTGAAGCTTCGACACAGACGTCTCCGCCATGGCCGTTGGTCACATCCATCACCTGCTCATAGATATCCTTCTCAGACGGATCCAGGACGATTTCGGCTCCGTATTTCAGGGCTGTCTGCCGGCGATTTTCCAGCGGATCTACTACAATGGTTTTCGCACCGCTGGTGGCTGCAACCATGGCGGCCGAAAGCCCGACCGGACCGGCGCCGCTGATAATTGCAATGTCGCTGGCATCGATATAGCCGCCGTTGCCCCAGATACCGAAATAGCCTATGGAAAAGGTCTCGACCCAGGCTCCGTCAGCGTATGACCAGTGGTCAGGTATTTTATGCACATACTGTTCTTCGACCACCATGTACT
>CAZDFY010000213.1:0-3925 GCA_964504785.1 uncultured Sediminispirochaeta sp.
GATGATACTTCAGATGATACATCGGGTGGTACCGGGGAGATAGCCACATTGTCCGTTCTCGATCCCCCGGAATCCGGCACCCGGCTGCCGGAAATCTCGGACACCGTGAACCATACGCTGAGCTACAGCATCAACGATGCGTATTATACCTCGGGACATACCTACCGGATAACCGGATACTTTCGTGCAAGCGACTCTATCATCCAGGTGTTCCAGACCACCGTAAGCGAGCAGTCCAATGATTCACTTGCCGTATCCTTCGATATTCCCACCGGGTTTCCCGTTAGCTCCACGACTGTCGTCCCCTACCGCCTCTTTTATCAGCTGACCGATGAAACGAGCGTGACCCTCGTTCTGGATGATTCCTCGGACCTCATCTACAAAGACTGGATATTTACCGGCACCTGGTACGGCATCGATTGGAAGTCTGAAGTAACAAACATGGATTTTCAGGTGTGGAGATACGATACCGAAAACGACGAATACGAAAACAGCCATAAAGGGACGATAGTGAATAAAGCTGGAAATAGTGCGGAAATGACGATCATCCACAATTGGGATGAGGATTCCAGTTCCTGGGTCGAGTCTGAATTGGGAGGTGGCACCTTCTACTATGCTTCTGTCGGCGATACAATGATCAATGCCACTGACGAGGCGCTAACCGAAATTTTCCAACTGATGTCAACCGAGCCGACCACCTACGAGGAGGACTATGCGGGGGACTGGTGGACTGGTGAGACTACAGCGACGGGATACTCAGAACACGACAACGGCATTGGCTTTTCTATGTCGGATACCGAGTTCAGTTCCATTAGGAGTTGGAGCGGCCAAACTGAGTATCCCCTGATTGAACGGGGAACGATTTCAGCGAGCGGAGAAACCCTCACTATGACGGTCACACATGTGTCGATCGATGACAAGCCCGATTATTTTACACCTGTCGATCCAGATGAAGCGGCCGTATACACTATGACTTACAGTTATGACGAATCTGAGGAATACTCGCTCACATTAACCGAAGTCGATGGCGCAGGCGGAATCTACGCGGATGCAGATGGTATTTCGTATAAAATTCCTTGAGTTTGACAGACAGCCATCTGGGAAGGTCTGAGCGTACTGCCGGTTTTGAATTTCGGCATGAGAACGGTAATTCCGCTTGCCCTTCTGGACCTTTCTTCGGATCATCCTGCTGGTCTGATAGTCGAATACTCCATCCAGGATGTCAGCGAAGTTCGCTTGTCTGTGCTGGGATTCTTCGTAAGTTCCCATTTTACAATTCGTCTCGACTCCAATTCCAAAAATATTTAAAGATAAAACTTTTTTCCAATATAGTACCTATTGCCATTAACGCATCATAAATCAGAGGAAGGCCGGAGATTCACCATGTACCAATTAAATCTTCTCATTAATCAAGATAGAGGTAATCCGGCCTGCTTTTATTTTGCTATTCCTCCACAAAATATCTATTGTCACATCATAGGTGTCTCCCTAGCATACGGATCTGCCGTTTCAAAGGCAGAAAGCTCTGAACTCCTTTTAAATGAGAAAACATATTCTGGTTGAAGCAGTGATGTGACTAAAATAGGTCGCAGAATAATGCTTCTATTTGACAACTTTTTTGGGCAGATTCTTTAGCCCCTTTATAAAGTTCTAAACAGCTTTTGGCAGATTCTCGAATATCCTTGTCTACCAGGGGCTCATATCCATAATAGGCAATCCATAGTTCTATTTTCTCTATAACACGTTCTAATACGTTTTGCAGTGACAGCAATTCGAAATATAGGAAAATCTCAGGTAGGTACTCGTAGATAGCCGGTTCTCTTTCTTTTCAAGGGCCCACAAAGAGGGGGTTTTTAGAGCTGACAGCAGGGCCGGAAAGGCGAGAATGAGGAGGGACATCAATTCCCGGATGTACTTCTTCTCTCTATTGTAGCGTGTGCTGGGCAAAAACCCGACACCGGCGGGGAGAGAAGAGACTGCAGGCATAAAAAGTTTTCGAGTTCTACAGATCAACAGAGAAGGTGGAGTAAGATGAGTCGGCTATCCTCCAGGATCCTCGAGCTTTAAGCCGATAACCATCGCTTTGAGAAGCTGCTCCCAGCTCTCATAGAAAAAATATTTGGTGAGAGCCTGAGCATCATGAAAGAATGTCTGTCTGCTCGGCAAAGTCTTACGAAGCAGCACATACCGCTTGTCGAACAGTTCGACGGTGGTATTGAAGAGAATTGAAAGGAGGTTTAGGGTCATCAAAAAGTTCGACAGGTGTTCTTTTCCATGGCCAAGTTATGTTCGAGGTGATAGCCTTTGGTCTTGAGAATGTTGTTGTTTTCGTTTTCTATTTTCCACCGGCTTCTCCCGTAGGAGATCATTTTCTCGATATTCGCCTCTTTTATGGGAATGTCGGTAATAAAGGAGAAGTGTTTTTTCACATTCCCCTCTTTGAGGGAAACGTCGTTGCGATAGCGGTGGATAAGCCGTCTCTTGCCATCCCATACGCGTGTGTGGCTTTCGTGCACATCTTCGGCCGAGAACTCATCGATCCACTCGTATAAATATTTGTGTGATGATGTCTTACACACATAAATAAAACTGTAGCCGAAGGCAAGAGTGTGTTCACACACCGGCTGTCTGCTGTACAAGTCATCGCCTAACAGTACGACGGTATATTTCTCGGCGAGGTACTTCCGGCCTACAGTCTCCATCCACCGTTTTACCTCCCTGTTCTCACAGTCCTGTATCGTCGAACCGTCCCGGACGCTGATATATTCGGGCGGAAGACAGACCAATTGGTTTACCTCCAGCCTGACAATAACCGGGGTAATCAGCTCATCGATCACTCCCTCCTCACGGAGAAACTCATAGAGCTTGTCGAAGACCGCAAACAACATGCTCGGAGGTATCGGATCGAGGAAATTGCAAATATGAGTGTCGGTCGGATTCTTGTGAACGCCGAAAATGCTTTCGCAGTTGTTCTTCTCTTTTCTCCCGGCCATCGCTCTCTGGTGGGCCAGGAAGGAGGGGCACTGCATGAAGAAAACCGAAAAGGCGGAAAGGACGCTATCACGGACTTCATATACGGTGTTCTTTCCCGTTCGTACATCGGGAAATTCTTTAATCGAGTCCTATAGAAACTGTAACAGTACAGCAAATCTGTAGCCGCTCCCTCCCATAGAAGAGAGTGTACTAGAGTGGTAGATAAAAGTCTAGTCTGCAGTTATTGGAGTTTTACTTTTCCCGACGCTTTCTCGCATTTCGAATTGCTGATTAGCTCTTTACGCTAATAGCCTGGTACGCTATAATAATTTATGATTAAGAGCTTTGCTGATAAGAATACCGAAGCACTATTTAACAGGAAAATGAAAAAAGGAATGCATCCTTTACTAGCAAAGAAAGCTCTTAAAGGGTTGAGGTCTATCGAAAGTTCTATAGTTCTTGATGATTTGAGAATCCCTCCGGGAAATAAACTGGAGGTTTTGAAAGGAGATAGAAAAGGCCAACATTCTATACGAATAAATGATCAATGGCGCATATGCTTTCGGTGGGATGATGGAAATGCGTATGATGTTGAGTTTTGTGATTATCATTAGGGAGGTAAGAAATGGAAAAGAGTGTAGAGTATAGTGATGAGTTGATTGAGCTGACTACTCCAGGAGAAGTACTTAAAGAAGATTTTCTTGATCCAATGGGATTAACCGCATATGAGTTATCAAAAAGTATTGGAGTAGACCCTATGAGAATCTCAAGAATTATTAAAGGTACAAGAAAAATTACTGCGGATACTGCTATAAGATTATCCAGGTATTTTGGTACTTCTGCTCAATACTGGGTTAATCTTCAGTCTTTATATGACCTGGATGTCGCTATGGAAAAGAATAATAAAGAGTATGAAAAGATTCATCCGAAGGCGTCATAAAATACTCATTTC
>CAZDFY010000214.1:0-3909 GCA_964504785.1 uncultured Sediminispirochaeta sp.
GACTGAGTTTGGGACCCGGTCAGTAAAACAACATTGTTATAGTTCACTTTTTCCAAAACCTTATCTATCTCTTTTCTGGAAGGAACTTTTTCTTCTCCCGAACCAATATCCCATAGTTCAACCAGAGGGCCTACACTTACGTCGAAAATACCATCACCAATTGATGAAAACTGTTTTGCCCTATTTATCAATTGAAAAGTTTCAGAAGACACCTCCACAGGTCTTAGCCCTGCATTTTTGTTAATGGCGGCAACTTCGGAGTTCTCGGTATGAGCACTCATTTTTTCTTCAACATCCGAGGCAATAGCAATAGCCGGCCCCAATAATTCCTTATATTCTTTTCCGTAGATTTTAATAGAACAGGTAGTTCCAAGGGCAAAACCTGTTTCTGAATAACTTTGAGGTTCAGTTTGTGTACACCCGTTAGCAATAAGCAATACCCCGCCCAAAAGTAAAAGCATACTGACAATTTTTATCCCACATCGGAGCATACCTTGAAACATACTTTGCATCCCCAGGTGAGCATTCATTTTGCATAAATCCATTATAAAGTTATCCTCAAAATAGTATTACCTGAGCAAAATATACAACAATTAATGTACTTGTCCAAGAGCAATAATAAAATACGGATTAGGGCTTCACCAATTAAAGTGCATCTTCGCTCATATTCTTTAAATATCGCCGTATCCCCTTGACGCAACTGCATTTTTTTAGTAATTATATTCCTACAGTTTTCGTATGCGCCTGTCGTATAATGGCTATTACCTCAGCCTTCCAAGCTGATGATGTCGGTTCGATTCCGATCAGGCGCTCTATCGCTTCCTACTCTAGTACCCGCTTTTTTATCCGATTTCGATACTCAGTACCAATACATAGTGTTGCCGGTTCTACTGTCTCTTATCTATCGAATCCCGTCCAGAGCTGTGAGATCCAATGCATAAAGATATCTACCCCCTTGAAGATAGAGAAAGTTGTCGTGGAGTATTCCTATCCTGCCGCCGTAACCACTTTCCCATAGCCGGCCTCCGGTGGATTTGTCCAGATACACTACTGTCCCCGGGTCGTGTCTACTCTGAAAACCAATAAAAAGACCGTCCTCGTACGGGAGTATAAAATCGCCCTTAATATCGTTTTGTTTCCACACATAGGTTCCTGGGGTGGGATCCACAGCAAAGCTTCTTCTGCCTGTCCCGTACACTCTGCCTGGTTCGAAAACCAGTTCCGCTGCGTCTTTAAAATAGGCAGTTTTGGAACCGGTTCTTCTATCGAGCTCCGTGGTCCCCAAGGGACTGTGGACATAGACTTTTCCTCTGTCGAGGGAGATGCTCTTTCCTCCCGTCTCCGTCTCCCATAACTGCTTGCCTGTGTGAGCATCAAAGGCATATGTGCGAAAGTAGTCCCTCTCATAGGTAGATACATAGACTACATCACCATTGGTTTGCATGTCCGTTCCTCTTATTTGCTTTTGCCCCCACAGCAGTGTGCCGGTCTCGGCATCTAGGGCGAATGTGTCGTACCCCTTGTAAGTTGTTCCCTCAACAATTCCATAAAGAGTATCCCCCCAGAGGTCGAGTTGTTTGTCTCCTCTGCCACCCCCGTTACGGAACTCGAATCGCCATACAGTCTCACCGCTTTTCGGTTCGAATGCGGTAATTGCCTCATCACCGATAATATAGAAGAGCTCTTCTGAGAGCTCAATGCCGCGTACATTTTCTTTTTCCAATTGCCAATGGATGCGGCCGTTCTGCCTATCGAGAACGGTGAAGTTGAAGGGACTGAAGAGTACAACATACTCACCGAACAGGCGTACATTGCTGCCGACATCCTTATGACTCCACATCCGATGCCCGTCGGATGCACGGAAGGCGGTGCTATGATATCCACCGAGATAGACCACCCCCTCCCCTAACTTCAAATTGCTGAGCCAACTTTTCCCCTCGTACACCCAGGATTTCCCGTTTATGAGGGAGACCTTTGCAGTTTTTTTGACATCTTCAAACTCAGCGGTAAATGTTATATCCCCACGAAGGATTTTTTCTTTATGCTCAGGTACATCAAAAATGAGTACCGAATCGGGGGTAAACTCTGCTGTTTTTACGGGAGACACTCCCGAAACAGCACCGCTCCAACGTCCTTCTATAGTCCCCTTCGCCTTCTCGGCAAAATAAACGATACCGCTGAGCCTCGAAAAACCTGTAAGGAAGTGATCGTTCTCCCCGCGGGGCAGCATCGGAACAGGATCCAGTTGTGGGTCCCCCGTGTAGAACCAGGAGTCGGTAACCGCCACTCGTTTGAATGCGGGAGCCGTATCTTTTTCGGTGAGGATTTTAACTGATTTCTTTCGGTATGCGTGGGTGATGATGCTGCGCCAGCGATGGTCGGGATAGAGGGAGAAGTTCACCCTTCTTCGAAAGCTTTCCGGTACAGCAGTAACCTTGATTGAGTGAAGGCTTCGTATCTCCTTTGCCTGAACCTCAACTGCTCCGCCCTCCTTCAAGGTCCAGCCGTCTCGCTCTATTGTAGCCCGGTAGCGTTGGTTTCCCTTTGCCCTCTTTAAACTGGAATCGGGTTGCAGGGCATAAAGCGTTACCGGTTCAGATTCAATCTGGTAGACTACCTCCCCCTCCTTGTTGAGATAGTCTACGGTATATCGCATAGATGCTGCCCATTCAGGGGAAAAGAGGTTTTCTATGTACGAAACATTGAGCAGTTCTCCCCTCGAAAGAGGAGCTATTGTGTACCCTTCTCCGTTTGGCTTAAGAATCTCCTGCTGTGAAAAATATGCATCAATGGTCTTTTTTGTCTCCTCCTTCAGTGATACCGTAACCTGCTGCGGAGGGGGTATAGTCAGCGAAACAGTTCCCATTTTCCAATCGCCTTCGGGGACATGCTTCGCCTCCACAAAAACATTCTCGACCTTCAGCTGCTCCGAAACCCTGTCGGTGAGAATCTTGAGTGTCGAACGTTGAAGGGAGAGAGGTTCAATGTGTGAAGTGAGCCTCCGGTTATGTTCGACTTGGTTTTGAATCATCTTCGTGAAAATCCCTGATCCCTCCACACGTTGGAGAGTTTCAGTGTACTCACGACTCATCTCATCGAAACGGATAAAATCGACCTCTGTCTCACCTATACTCTTTTGCAGGTACTCAAGGGCATCTTTCTCGTTGTCGGCGAACAACTCCTTCAGTGCTTTTGCGTAATTCTCCGATGCTTGGAGGTCCTGTTGCTCGACTGAATCGACTTTTGCCTGAACAGGTATGGTTACCCTGTACTCAGGAAGATTAGAGATGAGTTGAAAGAGAAAAGATCGAAAGAGGGGCATATATCCCCCCTCTTTTACTCCTTCGGTGCTGTGACTTGCCACAACCTTTCCACTTTCAACTTCCACTATTCTTCCAGATATCATGAGCCTCTTGCCCATCTGAGCGAACGATCCAACAACCATCTGCCCGGCATTGAGCAAGCGCCCAACCTCTGCGGTGGTATCAGCCCTGGTAAGTCCCGAAAGCTGTAGCTTTTGCTCTTCGAGAACCTGCTGCAGACGGCTGCGCTCTACAATGTCTATTCCCTCAAAAGAGGACATTGTTGAAGCGAGAAACTCGCTTATGAGAAAGCCGACATAATCATCATCTTCCTTCGGGCCAACGTTTTGAAAAGGTGATACCGCCACCGTCATAGCATCTACATCGTGGGCTTCTTGGTATTCTTGTGACTGAAGTGAAACCAGCCCGATAATTAAAAAGATAAGGACAATCGCAATATTCTTTCTCTGTGTCGTCGTTGTTGTTGCTCCCATGCGCATATCTTCACTTCCTTAATGCGGAGGACTTCCTTTTTGGAAGCCCTCCGCGATACAAGTTAGATCAATTCACTAAGTTAACTCACCTCGGACTTGATAGACTCGATCTC
>CAZDFY010000215.1:0-3827 GCA_964504785.1 uncultured Sediminispirochaeta sp.
TTCCACTTCCCCCCAGCTCAAACCACCCCAGCTCGGGGTGTTTTATATGCACCTCAATAGAGGGTTCGGTAAAGGGAAAGTAACCGGGCACGTACTTTACATCCTCCGCCCCGGCGATCTCCTCGGCAAACATCTTCAGCAATCCCAAAAGGGTACGCAGGTTCACCTCTTCGCCAAGTACGATTCCCTCGGTCTGGTAGAAGTCCGCACCGTGGGTTGCATCCACCTGATCGTAGCGAAAACAGCGGGCGACGCCAAAGTATTTACCGGGGACCTTCGCCTTTGGAAGCTGCTTTGCCGACAACACCGTTCCCTGGCTGCGCAGGATCTGCCGCCGGGTAAAGTTGCGGTCAAAAGTATACCCCCACCCGCGGCTGCCTGTTGTCCAGCCGTCCTCATGGGCGGCGGCCACCTGGTCGAGGTAGGGCTGTTCTATCTCTCGGGCATGACCCGGTTTATCAATGTAATAGACATCGTGGATATCCCGGGCGCTGTGGAACTGCGGCATAAACAAGGCATCACCGTTCCAGAACTCGGTTTCCACCAGGGGCCCGTCGAATTCCTCAAAACCCAGGGAAGTAAGTTTGTCCTTCACCCAGTGAAGGTATTCCCCATAAGGGTTACGACGTCCGAGAAGCACGCGATTCGGCGGGGTGTGAATATTGTACTCGCGAAAGCTTTTACCCTTCCACGCACCGGTTGAAAGCATCTCGGCGGTTACCGAACCGATCTCTTCCCCGGTTACCCCCTTCTTAAAAAGTTCCTCCCGGGCAGCCTCTCCGGTTTTAGTTAAGATATAGACAATCTCCTCGCGGTCGGATGCCTTAAAGGGAACCCCTGAAGCCCCGCGCTTTTTACTAACCTTTCCAATCGCCTTCTGCTCCTCGGCAGACAGGACCTCATGGGCGATTTCTCCGCCGGCGGCGGCCCTATCAAGAATAGCACGAATAGCCTTCATACGCTCCGAAGCTTCGCCGGGGGCGGACACCTTTTTCTCGCCGTCCATAGAGAGGACCCCCTCTTTGGAAAGCTGTCCAAAGGCGGAACCAATATCCCGGTTCTCAAGACCAAGTGTAGATGCCAGCTCCGGCATAGCCAAAGCACCTTCCGATTTCAGCAACTTGAGCATCCGCTCTTCGGGAGTTCCCTGATCGGCATAGGATTTTCCCAACTCAGTAAGCTCATACACCACGGTCTGCGAACGCCGTGCTTCCTCAATAAAGCCCTTCCCCTCCAGCCAGCTAAAAGCCTGGTTACACTGGCCGATTTTAAACGCCAGTTCATCAACAAGCCTTTTAGTAGAAATTTCTTCTCCCGGCTTCACATGCCGGAGGGTCTTGACTTCAAGCGGGTGCAAGCTTTTTACGTCGACATCCATTGCCTCTCTCCCTGTGTAAGTTCAAAAAATTGTTTCTATAATTGGTAACCGTAATCGAAAGAAATGTAAAGAGACTCACCCGGAGCCGGTACTTTCAGCGCCTGTTTTGGGCTGTTTTGCCCGCTTTGTGGCTTTGTGGGGCGCCTTTTGGCCGTGTTTGAGCCGCTTTGGTGTGTTTGGGGCGCCGTTGGACCATTTTGTGGGGCTGCTTTGGGCCGACTTAGGCTCAAGATTCAAATAGCTGCTTTCGATTCCGGATAAAATCGCGGTACCAGTACCCGCTGTCTTTCATTATTCGCCGCTGCCCATCTTCATAATCTACATAAAACAGGCCGAACCGCTTGTTATAGCCCTCGGCCCACTCAAAATTATCCATCAACGACCAGACAAAATACCCCTTCACATTACACCCATCCCGACAGGCACGTTCTACCTCTCTAAGATAGCTTCTCAGATAATCCACTCGCAGGGGATCATGAACCCGCAATTCCCCCTCCTCCTCTACCAGTTCATCATTGAAAGCAGCTCCATTTTCCGTAATATACACAGGGGGATTGCCATATTCATCCCTCATCCGGCTCAGCAGCTCATAGATCCCCTCCGGGTACACCTCCCAGCCCATACTGGTATGCTGCACCCCGTTTTTCACATACTCCCTCTCAGGGACATCCATTCCCGATAAATAAAAGTGAGCCCAGGGAATCAGATACCGATATTCCGCCCTTTCACGGGTATAATTATTGATTCCAATAAAATCAACGGGGGTACTAATACGCCGCATATCCTCTTCGCTTACCTTCGGCCGCAGCAGCTTGAACTTTTCCCACAACTCTTTAGGATACTCCCCCTTCAAAAGCGGGTCCAGAAACAGACGATTCACAAACTGGTCCGCCATCCCAGCGGCCTTCCGGTCTTTTTTGCTTTCACTCTTAGGATATACAGGAAACAGATTGAGGGTGATGCCGATCTCTACTTCCCCATCATCATGCTTGTGCCCCTCAGCTTTGGCACCGGTTGTCCTGGCGCTAGTACTGCTGGGGCTATTGCCGATAGGGCTCTTACTCCTGGGCCCGGTGCTGGGCTCGGTGTTCCCAAGGACATTGCGCAGTCGCTCAACCGCCGCCGCATGTGCCAGAAGCGTATGATGCACCACCCGTAGGGCAATCCAGGGATTCTTCTTTCCGGGTGCATGTACACATAGCAGATGCCCTAATATTGAATACACCCATGGTTCGTTTATAGTTATCCACTTCTTTACCCTGTCACCTAAGCGCTGCCCCAGAATTTCCGCGTAATCGGCAAAATCTTCTACAATCCTCCGGTCTGCAAAGCCACCGTACTCTTTCTGCAATGACTGCGGCAAATCCCAGTGAAAGATTGTAGGATAGGGTGTGATCCCAGCCTCCAACAGCTCATCTACTAGGCGCGAATAAAAATCTATCCCCTTTTCATTCACCCTTCCGCGGCCTTCCGGCAGTACTCGAGGCCAGGCGATGGAAAAGCGATACGCATCCACTCCTAACTGCTTAAGCAGCTGCACATCTTCCGTCATTCGGTTGTAATGGTCGCAGGCTACGTCTCCGGTGTGTCCCGGTTTGATTTTCCCCGGGGTGTGGCTGAACACATCCCACACCGACCGGCCGCGACCGTCTTGGTTAACAGCGCCTTCAATTTGGTAAGAAGCAGTCGCCGTTCCCACTACTAGTAGTTTTTCGAAGATTGGTGTTCTTTGTCCCATAACTTCATTATAGGACAAAAAGTATTTTTTTAAAGTAATTTGAATTATTAAAATATTACTGTATAGATATTAATGTTGAATTTACCACCAAAGTTCGTACAACTGGGAAGGAAGGGAGCTAAATATTTTGTACACCCTCCCTTTCACCTCCGGTGTCGGAGGCTTCACATCCGGAACCATAACCGTACGCATACCCGCCGCACATCCCGCCAGGACCCCATTATTTGAATCCTCAAACACCAGACACTCTTCAGGGGCAACCCCGCCCCGCTCAGCCGCCAACAAAAAAATATCCGGGGCCGGCTTACCATGCTCCACCTCGTCCCCGCTGACAATCAAATCAAAAAAAGACCTCATATTCGCCGCAGCAAGGTTTTCCTCTATTGTACGAACAGGACTCGAGCTCGCCAGAATAATCATGACCCCATGCCGTCGCAATTCTTTAAGAAGCTCAACAGCCCCGGGCTTTACCGGAATACCATAATGGGCGACATGCTCATTTACCAGCTTTTTGGTTTTTTCCAAAAAAGCATCTAAAGGAAAATTCTGGCCAAGATGTTCTAAGAAAATTCGACGAGTGTCCTCGACGGTTCGACCAATTGTCTCAACATGGAGCTCCTCCGGAATCGAAAACCCCATCTCATCCTTCGCCGCTTTACTATAAGTGAGATAAAGGTTCTCCGTATCAAATAAGAGCCCATCCATATCAAA
>CAZDFY010000216.1:0-3748 GCA_964504785.1 uncultured Sediminispirochaeta sp.
ATTCAGCAAAACGGATCGGGTTCTTTCGTAACCTTTTATCGAGCCAAAGTTGCCGGTACTTATTATGATACAGCTGATCATGCCACCGAAGATTTTGACGAGTACTATTATTTTGATTACACCAACCCGAGGAAATCTCTTGAAATAAGCTATGGCAACCTGGAATACTTGTACAAGGTGATGATGACGAGATTTATTCTTAACAACATACTGTATGCCGGAGAGGAGCTGAAAGAAACGAACACCTCAAAAGCTAATCGGTATCTTGAGGATATCTCCTTTATTCAAACCGCAGCGGAAGAAGCCTCTTTGCTCATGGATACGGAGCATAATACCCATCAGGAATTGATACAAAACGATTTTTCCAGTATTTATGAAGACAACAGTACTCGTTCGGATGTTGTAATAGATTCATTTTCGTATCAGAAGTACAGTTTCGATGCCGAAGATTGGGTCAGCCTGACTCCCGAGGAACTCTCAAACCTAGGAGACCTTGTCGAGGAATCCTTTACCGAGAGTTACCTGGAGTATCTTGGAATGTACATGTCGGAGTTGTTTGCTCTAGAGGTTGATCTTCGCTCATATAAAAGCGAGTAGGTGCTTACGTAAAGGATTATTCCTCCAAAACTATATAAACTGATATAGTAGTTCCATTGGCAGTATCTATGCTCATTTCTCCATCAAATTGGCGGACGTATCCGTCTACAAGAGTAAGGCCGAACCCATAGGATTTGTTCTCCACAATCTCATCCGGAAAGCCATTTCCATCGTCGGATACCTCTATATAAAGTTGGTTCATCTCAGTCTTGTGAATTGATACGTTTATGGAGCCCTTGTCTTTCTGTTCGAAACCGTATTTGATTGAATTGGTGATGAGTTCGGTTATTATAATACCGATGGGAAGAGACTGTGTAGAGGAAACTTCTATATCTTCAATGGAGGTATCAAATATAATTGATTGCCTATAAGCATAGGCATTTTGTATGTCGCTGATGAGGTGTTTTAAGAAAGGAGCAATATGAATAGTACCAACATATTCACCGGTATAAAGTGTTTGATAAATATTTTGCATGAGTCGAATTTTATTTTGTATCTCTTCAAGGATTTCTTTCACTCTCTGATTATCACTATCCCTGCTGCGCAATGATATAATTGCGTAGATAGTGTTCATGTGATTTTTTATACGGTGATGAACCTCTCTAAGTAATTGTTCTTTTTCCTGAAGTAACTTTTCAACTTCATTTTCTTTCTGCTTCAGGGCACTAATATCAGTAAATGTTCTAATACTCCCTTTATTCTCAGAATTGACGATTATGGGTGTTCCGGATACTATTACGTTTTTGGGAGTACCCTCCTTTGTGTATCGAATGGTTTCGCTCGCAGAGATAAAATTTCCTGTTTGTTGTTGGGTTGAAATGTCATTAGCGGTAATTAATTCATCAAGTTTACACCCAACCACATCTTCTTTTGCATATCCAAAAAGACTTTCCGCACTTTTATTCCATTCTTCTATGTTGTTATTATTATCTAGGGTAATTATTGCACTGGGAGTGGAATGGAGGACCGATTCTACATAATGTTTTCTCTCTTCATTCAACAACTCAAAATTTTTCCTTTCGGTGATATCTCTGGAGCTAAAGAGTAGTTCTTTTATCTCTCCGTCTTCTCCGAGGAGTTTTTTTCCTAAAGCCTCTATCCATATATAACTGCCGTCGGCACAGCGATACTGTAATTCTTCCTTATGCGAAGTTTCATTACTATTTATCCATTCTGATAAAGAAGCTTCTATCCGAGTAAAATCTTCGGGATGAACAAATCTGAGTACACTTTTATTTAATAAATAATTGGTATCATATCCTAAAAAGTTGTAAGAGTTGCTCACGAATTTAAAAGCACCATTTTTATCTGTTAAAGCAACCAAGTCAAACATATTTTCAGTGATGTTTTGCAGGAGTTTTTTCTTTTCTTTTAACTCCTCTTCGACCTTCTTACGTCTAATTACTTCGCCGGTAATACCCGCAAATGCCAGAATTTCTTCTCTGTCGGGAGCTTCCTCACCGGGCTTGCCTGCAATGACTGCTGCCCCTGTTATTTTATCTTTGTTAATAAAGACTACCGGCATAAACCACTCTAGGTGTAATCCTTTTTCGATTAATTTCGCGATGTTTTCCGGTATTGTACCAAAAGAGACCTCATGAAGATTTTGCAGATTACCAACCTGTACTTTTCTCATCATCTTGTAGTGTTCTTCATTGACCTGTGATCTGTGACCGATTACCTTTTCCCCGAGCTTTTTTATGACCCATGAGTTGACTTTATCCGACAACGAAGTGGATTTTACTACCATATGCGAAGTGTTTTCATCGTACTCGGTCACCCATGATGTGCTGATTTTGAAAATATCCTTGAGTTTTTTTACAATATAGGGGTACAACTCATCGTACTTTATATAGCTGAGTTCTATTGAATATTGGTTTATTTTTTGGAGCGTAGCATTACTTTTTTTTAATAGCTCTTTGGCCTGCGTTTGTTCAGTGATGTCGCGGGCGATTCCACAGAGACCCGTAATGGTACCTTCAGATTCATGCAGCGGGACCTTGATGGTGTGAAATGTATGAAGGGTACCGTTAATGGGTTTAGAGGGAAACTCTTCAACGGTCTCTCCCTCGTAAACAGCCTTATCAGCCTCATTCACAGCTTTACCGGCTTCTTCTCCAAAAAGGTCATAGTCGGTCTTCCCGATTATATCTTGAGATTCACATCCGAAGAGTTTTTCCATAGCGGGGTTAACCGTGGTATATACTCCGCTCATGTCTTTTATAAAAATTGAGTCCTCCGCAGTTTCTATTACCGCTCTTGCACGTTCTTCACTTTGCCGCAACACCGCTTCTATTCTCTTGCGTTCAGATATGTCGTGTAGTGTACCGAGTCTTATTTGTTTCTGTCCCATCATAAATTGACTTGCACAGATTTCTACATTAAAAGGAGTTCCATCTCTCCGTTTGTGTAATCGTTCATTGACAGTAAAATCATCTCCTTCGTACTCTTGTATCATAAATTGGGTATCTTCAGGCTCAGCCGACATATCCCACGGCTTGAGATGTAACAACTCGTCCCTGGTATATCCATACATCTTTTCAGCGGCGGGATTGGCATCGATAATGCACCCCGTTTCTTTGTCAACAAGAAGTATTGCATTCATGGTGGTGTTGAATACCGAATGATACTTTTCCTGACTTTCCCAGAGACGGAATGTCATCCTAATAGAGGTAAGCAGTACCGTATCGCCACTGTTTTTCACTATATATCCGTAAGAAGTGATTCCCTCAGTCTTTTCCACCACCTCCGGTTCTATATGGGAGGATAAAAAAACAATGGGGATATCCTTTTTTTTAAGTATCTCCTCGGCAGCCTCTGTTCCATCTATACCCTTTCCCAGATCGATATCCATTAAAATAAGTGATATTTCTGGGTCTTCCTCTATCATTTTAACCGCTTTTTCGCCTTTATAGGCAGTAACTACCTCATATCCATGCTTTTTAAGCATTTGCGCTTCATTCATGGCAATGGGGGCTTCATCTTCTACAAGGAGAATCTTTTTAGCCATAGGGCCACCTTGAAAAATCTTTTTTATCATTTTAGGGATAAACCATTTGAAGTGCAATGAAATATAGTGTTTTATCACTCAAGGAGCAGAGGCAGTGAGATTTCAGGCACCACAGTAATTTTAAAACTGCCCGTTCTGACT
>CAZDFY010000217.1:0-3738 GCA_964504785.1 uncultured Sediminispirochaeta sp.
GGTGACCGATACCTCGAACTCGATTGTAGAAATCATCAAAGGTATTATCCTGTTCCTAGTTGTTGCCAAGTACATCTATGCCTACTTGGGCAACCGCATACGGCGTTACCGCCGTCGCACGCAGGAAGCAGCGAAGGAGGCGACCTAAATGGAAGGGTTTTTCAGCATAGCAAATACAGACCTTTTGGTCGCAATGATAAGGCTCTCGACCCCGATTACCCTGGCGGCGATTGGTGCAGTAGTCTGTGAACGTGCAGGTATAGTGAATATTGCGATGGAAGGTATCATGATCGTCGGTGCCTTCTTTGCTGCAGTCGGTGCGATATATTCAGGAAGTCCCTGGGTCGGGCTCATCACCGGAGTTGTAGCCGGCGGTATCTTTTCACTGATACATGCGGTGGCGACTATATCCTTTCATCTCGACCACGTGGTCTCCGGTGCGGTTTTGAATATTCTGGCAATGGGAGTAACACGGTATTTTATGGTGCTCTTTTTCGGGCATCCCGGAACTACAGATACGATTCCGACAAACCTCGGGCAGATGCAGTGGGCTATTCCAGGCCTTTCTAAAATACCGGTGATAGGACCTATGTTTTTTGATCAGACCCCTATAGTCTATTTTTCATTTATTCTGGTCATCCTGTTTGCCTGGTTTATGAAAAAGACCAAACTGGGGCTGCACATTCGGGCGGCGGGTGAGCATCCCCTGGCCCTCGAGACCATCGGTGTGTCGGTGTACAAAATGCGTTACCTGGCAGTCTTTATCTCAGGGCTCACTTCTGGCCTGGGCGGTGCGTACCTTGCAATTGAAAACAGCGCATCCTTTACCGAAGGAATGACAAACGGGCGGGGGTTTATCGCCCTGGCGGCGAATATCTCCGGCGGATGGAATCCGGTCGGGGCCTTTATTGCATCTCTGTTTTTCGGTTTTGCCGATGCCCTGCAGGTCCGCTTCCAGGTAGGAAAGATATTCGATATACCGGAGGAGATTTTTATCATCTTTCCGTACATTGCCACAATTATTGCAGTTGCGGGCCTGGTGCGGCGGTCGCGGCCTCCAAAAGAGGTGGGAACTGATTTTATGATAGAGCAGGAGGGTGATTAATTTTACCCACAACTTAGGAAACCATTTTACCTATTGCCGTTATCTACGTTATAATGGTGATAGGAAAAGGTATAATATTTATCAAGTATAAGAAACAAGGAGGATGTTTCATGAAAAAAGGATGGAGAATACTATTCTTGATGCTCGCTTTGGTCGTGTTATTTGCCGGCTGTCAGAAAGAGGAGCCTAAAGAAGAAGCTGCTGCTAAAGCGGAAGAACCGGAAGAAACCTACATGGCTTCTATGGCCACTGACGTTGGCGGTTTGGGTGACAAATCATTTAACGACGGTGCCTACGCCGGTCTCCAAAAGGCAAAGGATGAACTTGGCAACGTTGAGATCAAAGTTATCGAGTCAAAACAGCAGACCGACTACATTCCCAACCTGAGTGGTTTGGCAGAAGACGGTTCCGACATTGTATTTGCAGTTGGCTTCCTGATGGAGCAGGCTGTAAAAGAAGTTGCCGGTAATATGCCGGATTCCTATTTTGCCGGTATCGACATTGGCGCCGGCGAAGAGGCTCCGGAGAATTTCCAGGGAATCCTGTACAAGGAAGAGCAGGCAGGTTATCTGGCTGGTGTAGTAGCCGGTATGATGACAGGTAAGCACGCTGACAAGTCCGAAAAACTCAACGACGAAAACGTGGTTGGTGTGGTTCTCGGTATGCTGATTCCTCCTGTGGAAAAGTACGAAGTTGGATTTATTCAGGGTGTGCAGAGTGTAAACCCCGATTGTAAAGTCCTGTCGGTAACCTCGGGATCTTTCACCGACCAGGCGAAGGGGAAAGAAGCTGCCCTGGCGATGATCGAAAAAGGTGCTGACATTGTGTTCCACGCTGCCGGTCTTACCGGTATCGGTGCAATCCAGGCTGCGAAAGAACAGGGAATAATGGCTATCGGTGTTGATGTTGATCAGAACAACGTAGCTCCCGACACAGTGCTTACTTCTGCTGAAAAGAAGATTCCGCAGACAGTATTTCTGGCAATAAAATCAGTGGTTGAAGGCAACTTCGAAAGCGGTACCAAGGTATACGGCCTGCAGCAGAATGCAGTCGGTATCTCACCGTTCCACAATTTCGACGATATCGTACCTCAAGAGGTCAAAGATGCAGTCGAAGAGGCTAAAGAGGGCATCCTGTCCGGCGACATTAGTATCGAGACTACTCGAGATGCAATCGGCCGCTAAGCAGATTGTTACACATTTTCTCGCCCCTTAAAGGGCCGTGTGATTAAGATGTGATTAAGAATTCTTAGCCGGGTGGGTTTTACTTACCCGGCTTTTTTGCAGCACCACTACCAGTTGGGCAGTAAAAATGAGGGTTATGCCTATTCCTGTTCCTGCGGTAAGCTTTTCGCCGAGAAAAAAGATACCCAGGACAGCGGCGGTAAGCGGCTCGGCCAATGTGAGAGTTCCTACCGTGGATACCCGCACCGAACGTAATCCATGACCGTAAAGCAAGTAGGCGATCCCGGCCGAAACGAGCCCCAGGTAGAGTACCACTTGTACGCCCCGGGAGCTTGTAACCCACCCGAGGGGTTTGTTCAATACCACAGGGATGAGAAACAGAGATCCAATTAAAAACGAAATTGACAGCACCGCTTCTACCGGCATCTGCCTGATGAGACGGCGGGTGATCCAGGTAAAAAATGTGTAACTGAACCCGGCGGTGAGTGCGAGACTGATCCCGAAGGTATTGACTTTTGTCGGTTTTCCACCGGCCCACAGCAGAATAGCGAGTCCCAGTAGTGCCAAAGTGGTAGCGCTTATCCAGGCTGTACTGAAGCGCTCTTTATCAAGGATTCCCCCCAGCAGTCCGGCGAAGATAGGGCAGCTTCCAATGGCTACCATTGTACCGATGGTCACCCCGGTGTGGGCTATGCCTCCGAAGTAGGTGAGATGAAACACCGCTTGGGTAAAACCGGTGAGTAGGAAGATCGGACTCAGCAATATTCTCCAGGATTTCAACTCCCCCCTGGCTGCTGTGATCAGAAAAAGAAATACTGCACACAGCATAAGACGGGCGGAACCGACTACCGCCGAAGTAGCCCCCATGGGCGCCAGTTCCTGGGCAGTGCCGGAGGTGCCCCACAACACCGCTGCGGTAAAGACAAGAAATCGACCGGTTATAGTATTCTGGGGATTCGGTTGTAAATGACGAATATTTTCACCTATTTTACTCACTTTATTTCTGTCCTGTTTTGTTTTAGTATGTTGCCATACACTCTAATTCTAATAGTATATTGAAAAAGAATAAAGAAATAAGCAGGAAGAGGGAGACTATGCAGGCAAATAGTATCAGAGATGCATCTTTAGCGGCTGAGGGCCGCAGAAAAATCGACTGGGTCCGGATGAATATGCCGGTCCTTAACAGTATCGAGGATGATTTTCGTAAAAACCAGTATTTCAAGGGCCTGCGTGTGGCCGTTTCAGTCCACCTGGAGGCTAAAACCGCCTATCTGGCGGAGATAATGGCCGCCGGCGGAGCTGAAGTAGCCGTGACCGGCAGCAATCCGAAGTCCACTAAGGATGATGTGGTTGCCGCTCTTGCCGAAGGCGGCCTGCATGTGTACGCCTGGTACGACGCTACCAGAGAAGAGTTTACCCAGCACCAGTTAGCGGCGCTGGATATCCGGC
>CAZDFY010000218.1:0-3729 GCA_964504785.1 uncultured Sediminispirochaeta sp.
TGGCCAGCGAGTACTTGGCCGGGGCAGTGCTGTTAGGGGCGGCCCCCTGTACCGCTATGGTCTTTGTGTGGAGCCATCTGTCGGAGGGCGACGCCGCCTACACGGTGGTACAGGTGGCGGTGAACGACCTGATCATTCTAGTGGCCTTTACCCCGATTGTGGCCTTTCTGTTAGGGGTGAGCAATATCCATGTGCCCTACGATACCCTGTTTCTCTCGGTGGTGCTGTTTGTAGTCATTCCCCTGGCCGGCGGCTACATCTCGCGGCGCACTGTGCTCCAGCGGCACGGCAGCGAGTACTTCGAACAGGTGTTTCTCAAGAAATTCGACAACACCACCATCGGCGGGCTGCTGCTGACCCTGATTATCCTTTTTTCGTTCCAGGGTGATATTATTCTAAACAATCCCCTGCACATCCTGCTGATTGCGGTGCCCCTGGTGCTCCAGACATTTTTCATTTTCGCAATTGCCTACGGATGGGCCAAGTTGTGGAAAGTGCCCCACGGTATTGCCGCCCCCGGGGCGATGATCGGGGCCAGCAACTTCTTCGAACTGGCGGTTGCAGTGGCAGTGAGTTTGTTCGGCCTGCAATCCGGCGCTGCCCTGGCAACTGTTGTGGGCGTATTGGTGGAGGTGCCGGTTATGCTGACCCTGGTAAAGATCGCGGTGGCCACCCGCAGCTCATTCCGGGCATACACTTAAAAAGGTGTATGTAATAGAGTGAATGTGGTAGGGTAGGTGCAAATGCGCGATATCATCGAAGAGCTGAAAACACTGGCCGATCAAAACCGTATGCGGATTCTCTCGCTGGTGTGGGAAGCGGGAGATCTGTGCGGCTGCGAGGTCGAGCGGATCCTTGCCTTAAAGCAGAGCAATACCTCACGGCAGCTGCACCGCCTCCACTCGGCCGGCTTCCTCACCAGTTATAAAAACGCCCAGTGGTCCCATTATCAGATTGCCGGTGAACACGCCACCGAGGGCAGTCTGGTGCAGCAGATTTTGCTGCGTGCACGCAGCTCGGATGAGATCTATCCGGGGGATATCGCAAGATTGCAGGATTACCGGGAGCGTGGTTTTTCCTGCCGGACAATTCACAAATGGGTTCCCTTTGAACAACCAGATAACGCCGAAGGGCAAAGGAGTAGACATGAGCAATAAGAAAAAGGTGCTGTTTATCTGCATCCACAACAGCGCCCGCAGCCAGATGGCCGAAACCTTTCTCAATGATATAGGCGGTGAGAAGTTCGCGGCCGAAAGCGCCGGACTGGAACCGGGGACCCTGAACCCCCTGGTAGTGCAGGTGATGGCCGAAGAAGGGTATGACATCTCCGGCAACTCCACCAACAGCGTGTTCGATTTTCACAAGGAAAAACGCTCCTACGACATTGTGGTGGCGGTCTGCAGCAAGGAGGCCGAGGAGCGCTGTCCGATATTCCCCGGCACCGGAGAGCGGTTGCACTGGCCCTTCGACGATCCCTCATCTACCCAGGGCAGCCAGGAGGAGCGGCTGCAGGCCACCCGCCGAATTCGCGATCAGATTAGGGCCAAGATAGAAGAGTTTATTAGCGAAGAATTCCTCAGGTGACAGAAATTGCCAGGGCAGCAAAGTATTTGATAACCCGACCTACAGGCATTACATGAGCTGCGGCTCTTCTTTATATCACTATTGGGCAAATTGTAAAACTTAATTCCAATTTGTCCACCCAGTAAGAAATACCACTAAGCCCGGAGGCGTCCAAAGCCGGCTTTATAGGTTTTCTCATATGCTGTTCCCTGCTAGAGTGTTAATTCCTCAGGGGTGGTTATACCCCGGTATAATGCCTTCTCTCTCAACTTGAAGTAGAGTTCGGCATTAGTTGCATCGTAGTAGGGCTGTACGAAAAGGACCCCAATTCCCAGGGCCAGCGCTCCTAAAAGAAACCAGCCAAGAAACGAGAGGTCCAACACGAAAATGTCGAACTTTTCACCCATTGTCATTTGTTTGCTGAGGTCGATCGCCCGGGAGTGTCCGATATTGGGATTGTCGGCCAGAATATAGGGCACCAACCGGTAGGCGTACATTTTAATAATGCCCGGTATGATCAGCAGCAGTGTCCATAAAATGAGGTATATCCCCCGCAACAACATGGTCACCACAATATCGTAGTACCTATCGTGCTGGAAACCGTAGCCGATATAACCAAGGTCGTTCTCACCTTCGGGTAGTTGGATGAAAAATTTTCTCCCGCCTACTTCAATTGCGAATCCGAGGAACACGCGTACTGCTATCGCAACAATCACTGCAAATAAGGCGAGAAGCCCCATCCAGAGACTGAACTCATCACCCCCGATGCCGCTAGTGCCGCCGGCGCTGCCTCCGCCGCCCCAATGGTGGCTCCCCCCGGTTATCCCCACCAATAAACTCACTAAAAAGGCGTACCAGTAGCTACCTGATAAAAGGCTTTTGGCCCTCGCTTTTAATTCTGCTCTGTTCCAGTTCATACCTCATAGTAATAATACGGAGCTCTCTTTTTTTCAAGGTGTGTGGGCGGATTGATGAGTACTAAAAGAACCTGTACTGACAGGGCGGTTATGAGTTGGTCCCACTATCATTCTTAGAAAAGCAATCCTGCCCGCAGTCGGTGCACTCGGTTTGAATGGTAGTGTGCTGAATACCAAAACTGTGGTAGGCTATCTCCAATTACGTGGAGAAGCGCCAGACTTCCTGTGAGAATACCGCCGAATACCTCAGCAATCATTATCACAGATGTAATTCCTATGGAAAGCAGCAATTTACCTCCCATCTCTCCTTGGTTTGCTGTAAGAGAATCATGTGAATGGTTGTGCGGCGTTTCGTTCATATTATCAGTTCTTTTGATTATATCTTTCCAGCGTAGTCCATAACTAGTGAATTATAAAATGAGGTTGCCGTACATCACACCAACAATAGTTGAGAAGACCACCACCAGCCCCGCGTAGGTGAGGGTCTTTTTCAGTCCCAGCTCACCACCGATTACCAGCAAGTTAGGCAAGCTCAGAGAGGGGCCGGCCAGCAGTAGTGCCAGGGCTGGGCCGTTGCCCATACCGGCGCCGAGCAATCCCTGCATAATCGGTACTTCGGTAAGGGTGGCGAAGTACATCAGCGCCCCAACTACTGCCGCCGCAAGGTTTGCACCAATGGAGTTGCCGCCGACCAGGGCTGCAATCCAGGATTCGGGAATAATGGCCATATGGCCGGGGCGACCAAGCAAAAATCCGGCAACCAGTACACCGCCGAATAGCAGCGGCAGTATCTGTACGGCAAAATCGCGGGTGGCCACGACCCAGTTGCCAAGTTCGCTGCGGTTAAACCAGCGGACCAGCATGTATATGAGTGCCACCGCAAAAACTGCGGTAATAATGTATTTGCTGCGGTAGATGAAGTCCCACGCTTCCAGGGATCCGCCGGCGGGGGCCCAGTTGATAAACACCAGAATACCGATCATCGAGAGCATGTACAGGGCGTTCTGGCCCAAGGAGCGCCCCTCATCTTCATTGTCCTGGTAGGAGAACATCGCCCCGTTGGTTACCCGGGTCGCATCCTCTTTACGGTAGATCAGGTGCATACTCAGGCCGATGAGGATAGAAAATAGAATCGCCCCGACTGCCCGGGCTACTCCCAGCTGCAGGCCGAGCACTTTAGCGGTAAGTACGATTGCCAGAATGTTGATGGCAGGCCCGGAGTAAAGAAAGGCCACCGCCGGCCCGATGC
>CAZDFY010000219.1:0-3692 GCA_964504785.1 uncultured Sediminispirochaeta sp.
CCTTCTATCAGGCTGCCCAATGGGACCTGACCCTTTTTTCTCTCAACAAGACGGGCTCCCCCTTTCGCAGACAACTGCACTGGATGCTCACTACTCCGCCGCCGGATACCGGCGTCACTACCGATTTTTTTCAATATGCCATATATGTCCGCTTCTCACAGGCCTCCCGGGGGGTGCGCAATCAGTTTTATTAACGAGGGTGAATATGAATTTTAGAACATCGGACAAAGTTGAACTGTATTACAAGACATATGGCGAGGAGTCGCATGAACCGGTTGTGTTGATTCATGGGCTGGGCGCGGATCATGAAATGTGGAAACCACAGATTGAAAAATACCCGGAATTGGGATTTTTTTTAATAGTACCCGATATGCGGGGTCATGGCAGGAGTTCGAAGGTAGATTCCTTCCGTATCAGTGATTGTGCGAAAGATATCAGTGAATTGTTGGATCACCTTGAAATACAAACTGCGAATATTGTTGGAGTCAGTATGGGAGGAGTGATTGCTCAGCAATTTGCACATGACTTTTCCGAAAAAACCTCAAAGCTGGTCATTGCAGATAGCTTCAGTGAGGTGTCGTCGGTTACCGAAAAACTGGCCGGGTGGATGCAATGGCTGACGATAAAAATTGCCCCGGAACTGCTCAGAAAATCACTTGAATCTGCTTACAAAGGAGATGATAAAGCTGCGGTACGTAATTATTTTAAGCAATCCTTTACTCGGATGGATAAGGACCAACTATTAAAAGCTCGTAAAGCACTCAACAGCGTTAACCTCACACAGCAGCTACAGACAATAGAAGCTTCCGTCCTGGTTTTGGTTGGGGACGGATTTGGAAAATTCGCTATAAAAATGGCTGAGAAGACGGTGAGTGCAATTAGTCATTCGACATTGAGAGTGCTGAATGGAGGCAGCGATCCATCCAACTTAGTGGTTCCGCAGAAATTCGATACTGAAGCAGTAAATTTTTTAAGAACGGCTACACAGAACGATTCGTGGTAGAATCCGTTTAGACTCTTCTTCTCTTGAATCTATGGATTTCTTTCTACATACTTAAACTAAGAAGGAAGGAAAGTGAAGAAACATATACTCATTTTTGCACTATTACCAATTATTATTCTCTTTTCAGCGTGCACCACTTCTACCAAAACTGAAGAACCAAAAATTGACAATATTGCTGGAACATTACCCCTTCTAGTTGAGCACAATACGGCTGGAATAATCAAGGGCTTTAATCCTTCGAACCCACCTGCAACAGAAGCTTCCATAGAAGCAGGATGGCAGGAGGCATTAGATGCAGGAATGTCGGTGAGCCGGCTGCAGATTGATTGGCCAGAGTTAGAACCATATCCAAATACATACGACCAGGACAATTTTGAGAAAAGATTGATGGAAATGAAAGCTCAGGGGCTGCAACCATTTCTGTTGATTTCGGCATATGATAGTGGCGGGCCGGTTGTTCCCGATGACTTGGCGGAGAAAGATTTTGATGACCCTGAATTAATCCAAAGGTTTAAGAGCTTAATGGATTGGGTGATACCATTGTTGGTTGAGTATGATGGTTATCTTATCTCGATTAGTAACGAAGCCGATAATTCTTTCAGTGAGGTTCCTAATCTGCATAAGAAAGTACTTACTTTTTTACTGGAGATAAAAGAACATATCCACAAAATACACGAAGAAATGGCGGTTACAGTTACCCTTGCTGAGGGGAGCCTGGACGAGGATAAGCCGGGCATCAATGAGATTCTTGCTGTGTGCGATGTTGCCAGCTGGAATTTTTATGGAGCAAAATCGACGTTTACTTTGCCTTATTATTATGCTGTACAAACAGAACGCGAAATTAAGCATGATATTCAGAGGATGCTTGATGTATCGGGTGAAAAAAACATTGTTATTCAAGAATTAGGAATGTATTCGGGAAATACAACATTGAACAGTTCTGAGGAGATACAGCGAAAGTTTTTTGAAGTTTTTTTTACCGAAATGAATAAAAGTGATAGGATCAAGGTAGCGTATATTTTTCAGTTAGTAGATTGGTCGCCTGAGGTGACGGAAATATTTACTGAAATACTTGAAGAAGAAGAGATGCCCCAGGAGTTTATTGATCAGTTTTCCGAATCATTAAAGACTATCGGACTGATACACTATAATAATGGCACCCAAAAAAAGGCATGGAATGAGTTTTTATTTTGGTTAACAGAACTGTAAACTATGCATTTGAATGAATTTTATATATAGAATTATTATTAAGTTGCGTCGACGCAACTTTTTGCCCTGGTCGGAGAATTTCAATACGATTGTAGATATACAATTTACTAGTTTACAGTTTTTTTGCTTGCAGTGCGCCTATCAGTGCGGTATGGTTTTTAAGACATGAAAAGCCTGTACAAGGTCTTAATTATTCTCGAATCCGCATTGTTATTGCTTAGCGGGTGCAGCTCGACGTCTCAAGAGTCCACACCTTCTGAAAATCCCCTGCACATTGAACGAATCAGTCACCGCGACGGCGAGGTCCTGCAATATGTTGACTCAGAGTTAGATCTGGTTTTTATGACCGGCGATAAGGGACCTGTCTCACGTCACATGAACCTCTCGGGTGCCACTAGTTGGCGCGGCATGCGCCCAAAAGCTTTCGTAGATGCGATTCACTTCTATCGTAGAATACTCACCGATATATATCCCCTCGATATTATCCGAGACGATCTCAAGTTGATCGTACTTGCCACAAGCAACAGTCTTGCTGATACCGATTCGCAGAACTCAGTGGGAAGCCGCAGCTGGGCCTCAGTACCTAATAGCGGCATTGTGATGACCTCGCAGCCCGGCTATCGCAGCAATCCGAAAGATGCCTTCGATCTATTCAACCACGAGATGGCCCATATCATCACACTCAGCGAAAAACGCAGCCGTACAATTCTCGCGCCCTGGCGCACCCTTCTCCCCGATGGTTTTCTTTACCTTGAGGAAGCCAACGAGCAAAAAAAACGCAATCCGGTCTTCTACGACGGTTCCTTACGCCAAAAGGTCGAACATGGTTTTGTTTCTCTGTATGCGCAAATTTCTTATGAGGAAGATCTCGCTGAGAAAACCGCGGTTGCGATGGGGCGACCGCTGGCAATCCAGCCGAGTCAGCCCCTACAGTCAAAAATTGAGCTGGTCCATCAGCTGTACCGAAAGGTTCATCCGGGAATGGATTCGGCATGGTTTCAAGCCGCCCATACGTATAGGAGTAATTTATGAAACACTTTGTAACCGCACTGGTATGTATCGCACTAGTGGTCGGCCTATTCGGTTGTGCCTCATTGAATCAAAAGGCAGGGAACTACGTTGTAGTCGAGAAATCGGCGGCTGAGAGCCGGGATGTATTCGGATTCTGGAACTTCAATGGCTCACCCGAAAATGAAGTAGCTGGTGGTGAACCACTACTTCTCGCTTATGCACCGGTAGGCGGACATTTCGTAAATGACCGGGAAAACAGAGAGTTCTTTGAGAATACTAAATACCATCTCACTAAAAACCGCCTGATATACGAGTTTAGACCAGAAGTACATCCGGATTGGGAAAAGGATTCATCGAATCTCGAGATGAGAAACACGTTATTCAACCAGTATATTCAGGCCTACATTCCGGTGCCGGGAATCAATTTGGATCTTTTTACCGTTGCATTTCGCTTTCGCATTGTTCCAAG
>CAZDFY010000220.1:0-3685 GCA_964504785.1 uncultured Sediminispirochaeta sp.
CCGGAGGGAGCCGGCACGAGGCCGGCGACCAGAGGGCGAGTCCTGCCCCTGCTAATTTGGCCAAATCACTTTGTGGTTTGGCCTTTTTTTATGTCTCAGCCCACGGCCTCTATACACGTCCCTCTGCCGGCAGGACTCGATCCGGAGGCACGGCGCGACCGCACAGGGAGCGCAAAACGACAGGAGGTCGTTTTAGTGCCGCAGGCGGCCCGGAGGGAGCCGGCACGAGGCCGGCGACCAGAGGGCGAGTCCTGCCCCTGCTAAAGAAACTACCGATTCAGCTGAGCCGGTTACACCGGCACTGACCCATGTTCAACTGTGAGGGCCACAATATCTTCCGCCGGAACATCCCGTGACGGAATTCCGCGCTGGATCGCCAAGGACGCCGCAGCGCCCGCAGCCTGTCCCATCGCCATGCAGGTACATTGGGCCCGGAGACCGGCCAGTGCCCGTCGCTCAGAGGAAATAATTCGCCCGGCAATCAGAAAGTGTTTTACACCTTTGGGAATAAGCGATCGGAAGGGAATTTTTGGGATCAACTCCCCGGTTGAGTGAAACTCTTCTTCGCAGCCGGACTCTTCATTGTGCAGGTCGATATAGTTGAAGGCATTGCACACCTGATCTGCATATGGGCGGGCCTCCATAAATTCATCGTAGGAGATCCTGTGCTCCCCTACTACCCGATACCCCTCTCTGGAGAGGGCCCGAGTATACATTGCTTTTAGTACTGCCCGTTCAGCGCCCGGTATTTCTTCTTTCACAAAGCGGAACATCCGCAGCATTGCAGCCCTGCCGCGGATATTGGCATCGGTTTGGCCGTCGGCATCTGTGGTATCGCAGTCGTAGACGTGAGTCGCATTATGGCCGCCCATCTGCAGGTACCATAAAAAGGGATACGTCTTAAAATAAGCCCAATCCCCGGGCTGCAACCGCTCAGCTGCCAGCGCTTCATCGTACAGCTGCTGTACTTCGCCTTTCCACACCTGCTGAAGATCTATACCCTCAATTTGATACTGCAAGGTTCCCGGCTGCCGGGCCGGGGCCTTCTCAACCTCAAATCCAGCTGCCCGGGCGCCATCGGCGTCACCGGAAGCATCAATTATCTCTTTTGCAGTAGTAATACGCTTTATCCCGCGGGCGTAGGACACAACCCTCCATATAGCCCCGTCAGCTTCGGCAGCTTCCACAGCAGCGACTTCGCCGACGAACTCGCCGTAATGGAGTGCTACCCCGGCCTCTAACGCCTTCTGTTCAGCGAGAGTTGCATAAATGGGTATATTGATGTGACTGTAATATCCCGGTGTATCCACCGGCCTACGCTTGTGAAAAGGTTTTGGCGGAACACCTTCAATCTCTCGACTCTGCAGATACAACTCCCAGGGTATCCCCTGCACTACCGGCCCTTTGGGGGTATGAAAATGATTCGGCATGAACACCCCTCCTGAGGTCATGGTTCCGCCGAGCATCTGTCCCGCCTCGATTACGGCGACCCGCGCAGAGTGGTTCGAAGCTTGTCGGGCTGCCGGGCTATCCGTCAGCTGTCCATTCACAGCTGGGTCGGTTGGTCTTGCCCCTTGTAAAGCCCTGCCGGCTTGAATTGCCGCTATATGACCGGCAGTCCCCCCACCGATTATAAGTACATCAACTGTTTCACGAAGGGTCTTCATCTTTACTCCTACTTTTATTCTATAGAGGAGAGGCCCAATAAGTCAAGGATAATTTCATTATTTAATATCTTGTTTTAATTATTAAAATTGAATTGAGAACTCTAGGTATTTGGCAGTGAGCAGTGAGAATTGGGAATTGAACATGAGACCTCAGGGTCTCCGTACCGGCATCTATATGCGGGCATCCGGCTTCCAGCCCAGCTTTTCTGAAACTCGAGTGCTTACATCCCGCAATACTGCAATAACTTTCGCTTCTTTGGCTGTATCAAGCCGGGTTACCGGTGCGGAAATACTTACGGCAGCTATATTTTTTCCGCTGAAATCTTTAATCGGAAAGGCAATACACCTCACTCCAACCTCGCACTCCTCATTGTCATACGCATAGCCGCGCTGCTTTACCTCTTCCAGCTCATTGTAAAATACTTCGGCCCTAGTTATGGTCTTCTCTGTAAAAGCCGGCAAACCCCTTGTCGCAACATATTCCTCCAAAGAGTTAGTTGAATAGTTCTGCAACAGCACCTTCCCGGCTCCGGTGCTGTGCATAGGTGCAACCTTGCCGATTCTCTGCAATGTGCGCAGCATGTGGTCGGGACCGTCCACCGTGTCAATATAGACAACGCTTCCGTTCTGCTCGACACAGAGTGAAACCGGCTCCTGCAGTTTCCGACTGACCTCTTCCAGATAGGGATGAATGACCTTCTGATAGGGATAATTAGATTGAACCCGGCTGCCCAGTTGTGCCAGTTTAAGGGTAAGACCATAACGCGAAGTATCCGGCTCTCTTGCTACATATCCGTAGTCGATCATGGTGTTCAAGAAGCGCAGCAAAGTGCTGTCCGGCATATTCAGCTCACGGGCCAACTCCTGCAAACGCATAGGTGCAGCCTGCTGTGCTAAAACCTCAAAGATCTGCAAAGCCTTTCCGAGGGACTGATTCTTCTTTACTCCTTCCGACTGCATGCTCGACTCCTTCTATGTGTAAGGGTACTTGAAACTATACTAGTGATCCCGAGATGATACAATCCGAGGCTGGCCCTAGGTGCAGCCATAATCTCCGGTGTCGGTGCTGGTGGTTTTGACAACCTCAGTTCGAGTTAAAAACTTGTCTTATGTCCGCTGATCGAAGGCTTATTCGGGCTTTCTACCGGCGCAGGCGCGAGCGCTGCGGCACAGCCCAGCCGGCTGCGGGATGAGCATTTTTTATAAAATTTCTCGAGGACTCGGCAAAGTGGAAAACGGAGGGAAGGAGCTGAATGCAAACAGCTTTTTTGTAATTTTAGTAGACGAAGGGGAAGCGCACTTTCAATTCATATGTGCTGATCAGGGCTGCATAGCCTGCCGGAATCCCCTGCTCGCCCCTTGTTTGAAGAATGTTTTTCTGTATAAACCGGCCGTCCTCTGCTACAATGCAGGTATGATAACGAGTTTTTCACATGTTATTTCCGAAGTTCAAAAGAGTCAGGCCCCTCCCATTGCCGTTGCCGGGGCCGAGGATCCACACGTACTCGAATCAATCTGCGCCGCTAAAGACAGCGAAATCATGGATGCTATCCTGGTGGGCAATGGCGAAAAAATCAAAGCGGGGCTGCAGCATATCGATATGCGGGGGGCAAACCTACAGCATGCCGGCCGGCGCCCATCGGAGTTCCGCATCGAGCACGTAGACGGCGAGCCGGCGGCGGTGGCTGAGAGGACAGTCCAACTGGTGCTGGAGGGTGAAGCCGGTTCGATTATGAAGGGCTTTATGGATACATCGGTGCTGCTGAAGGCTGTCCTGGCCCGGGAAGAGCTGAAAACCGGGCGCTTTATGAGCGTATTGGGGATTATCGAAAGCCCGCACTACAACAAACTGCTTTTCTTGACCGACAGCGGCTTTATTCCCCGTCCTACCCTTGAGCAGAAAATCGATCTCATCAAAAATGGTGTTGAGTTGGTGGGCAAACTCGGTGGAGAAATGCCGAAAGTAGGAGTGGTCTGTGCAATCGAAAAGGTAAATCCCAAAATGCCGGAGACCCTCG
>CAZDFY010000221.1:0-3624 GCA_964504785.1 uncultured Sediminispirochaeta sp.
CGGAAGTACTCTGCCTGGTATGCTGCAGTATTTAAACCTATAGCAATCATCGCCGCTATAATAGGTCGTAGTACTATACCGATATCAGGTAAACCGATGTAGATAATAAACATCTGAACCAGTTGGGGGGTTCCACGAAAAATTTCAATATACGTTGTGGTGAGGCCATATGTGAATTTATTTCCGTATATCCGTCCGAGGGCAAGGAAGATACCTAATATACCACCGCTTGTAATACATACAATCCATATTTCCAAGGTAACAAGAGTTCCTTTCATCAAAGCCGGGAGAGAATCTAAGGTAAATTCAAAAAAACTTATCATTTTTCCTCTTCCTTTTTTTCTCCGTACAACTCTGTAAGCTTATGCAGGAACTCTTTTGTACGCTTATGCTGTGCATTGTTAAATAATTGAGCCGGAGGTCCCTGTTCAACAATATTTCCATGCTCCATAAAAATGATTTCGTCGGAAACAACCCGCGCAAAACCCATTTCATGGGTAACTATAAGCATAGTCATGTCTTCTTTTGCCAAACTTATCATCACTTCTAGAACCTCACCTATTAGCTCGGGGTCCAAAGCAGAGGTAGGCTCATCAAAAAGCATTACCTTTGGATTCATAGCTAAAGCTCTTGCAATTGAGACACGCTGCTTTTGACCTCCGGAAAGTTCCGCTGGATAAGCATTTGCTTTATCGGCTAAACCAACTCTCTCGAGTTCTTCGATAGCCAAATTATGAGCTTTCAGCTTATTTATTTTTCGAACCCTCTGTGGTCCTATCTTTACATTTTCTAATGCCGTGAGGTGGGTAAACAAGTTGAAATCCTGAAAAACAAATCCGATTTCCGTTCGTACCTTATTCAGATCAATTGTTTTACTTGTAATCTCTTCATTCGAAACCCAGATAGTTCCCTCGTCAGGTTCGATTAGTCTGTTAACGCAGCCGAGAAGGGTACTTTTGCCAGTTCCGGAAGGACCAATGATTACCTTTGTTTCCCCGCGGTCTAGTTCCAATGAAACACCGTTTAGCACTTTTAATTGTCCAAAGCTTTTGTGAAGATTTTCAATTTTCAGTACAGTTCCCATTATAATTACCTCATCCCTTTATAGTACTTTCTCTCACATCTCGTCGTTCAAATCCGGGTATTGAGATTTTCGTCTCAAATTTGTACAAAAGATTATTTCCCAATCTGGTTAGAATAAAATAGATAACACCGCAGAATACAAATACAACCAGTGCATTTCCGTAGGTATAAGAAACGATATATTTTCCTCTTCTTAGTAATTCTACTACTCCAACCAGATATGCAAGGGAGGTTGCCTTTAACTCGGAAGAAAATTCATTGGACCATGGACCAATTGATAATCTTAATGCCTGGGGGAGAATAATAAAGAACACCCCTTGTATTTTATTCATTCCAATTGCATGGGCCGCTTTCATTTGTCCGGATGGAATCGATTCAATTGCCCCACGAAAAATCTGTGACTGATATGCAGCAGACCTCAACCCAAGGGCTAAAACCGCCGCCGCAAACGATGGAATATCATAAAGACCAGAAATTCCGTAATAGACAAGAAAAAGCAATACAGTAGCTGGAACGCCTCGAAAGATTCTAATAAATGCCCTTGCACTTTGCCTTAAGAATTTATTTCCATACACTTCCATTGCTGAAAGTGTGATGCCAACTATAAGGCCTAGAAGTAATAATGAGATAAGAAGTTCAATAATTACTAATACGCCTTGAAGTAGATATGGTAACTCTTCCAATAAAATTTGATATATCATGGAACCTCATTTATAGGCTGAGGGAATTGTTATTCCCTCAGCTCAATTCTTGAAGATAAGTTAATCAAGCCCGGGTACGGGATCTTGATATGTATCGATACAATCTTTCATTTGAGTTGGAATTGGGTCGATTTCCAAACCGGAGGGAAGATAAGATTTTAATATATTTTCCCAAGTTCCGTTTTCATAAATCGTTACAAATCCACGATTCAATTTTTCTAGTAATCCATTTGGATCTCCTTTTCCAACTGCCATAGCGACGGATCGGGCATTATCCAATTCTCCTACCATCTCAACAGGACTGCCTTTTTCAATATACTGTAGTGCTGAAAGCCTATCGACAACTACCGCGTCAAGTCTGCCTGAATCTACATCGTTTACCGCCATCAGAAAATCTTCATAGGTCGAAAGTTTTACGTTGTTTTTCTTATCAACAATATTTGCTTCAACCCAATCATGTTGGGTCGAACCGGCCTGAACACCGATACGTGCACCATCACCCGTAGCCTCTTCCATGCTTATTCCTGAACCTTCTGCAATTAGCACTACATCTTTTAGTGCGAAAAAAGGAATGGTATAATCAAGAATCTTTGCTCGTTCACAGGTAACAGAAAGACCTGTGACTACCATATCAATCTTTTCCTGTTCAAGGGCGGGAATCAGGGAAGGCCAGGGGAGATCTTTGTAATCAACCGAAAAGCCTTCCAGCTCTTCAATAGCTCTTACGGCATCTACAACGATACCTTTGTACTCCCCTTTTTCAGCATATGCCCAGGGAGGAAAGGCTGCTTCTATACCTGCGGAATAGGTTTTTCCTTCATCTTCTCCCTGACCGCCGGCGAAAGTAAGATTGATTGAAAACATCAGGAAAATTACAATCAACAGCCAGCCAATTCCTTTTGCTTTTCTTTTCATCGCATCACTCCTATAAAATATTTTGAACAAACTGTATGCGCAATTTGTTCTTTACTGTGTAAATAGGTGCAAACCATTGAGCGCAAGGCATATTATTTTGATAATATTAAATTTCTTTTATAAATTAGTATTATGTGCGATAGGGAGTTTGTCAAATTTCCAAGATTATTTTTTTAATTTAAAAAATCCCCTTGTGGTTCAAGGAGCGGCTTCAGTCAAGATGAAAAATTGGAGTAAACCCAGAAATTCTAATTTTGAAGCGGGCGATGTAAATTGAACCGATAAAATATAATGACTAGACATTTACTTCTATATAATATATACTATTTATGTGGTTTCGGGAGGTAATTTATTACAGTTCGACCGAATGATCTCACAGATGAGGAATACTTTCTCCCAGCTTCCCGATAGACGTGTCGGCTCAAATATTCATTATTCAATTACCGATATTGCTCTCAGTGCATTTTTGGTATTCTTCATGCAATGCCACTCGTTCCTTGATTTTTCAGAGGCAAATGGAACGGAAGAAGGGCACCCTCGACGGGACTGAGTATTATCGAAGTAGCATAATAAAGTATCTCCACTGTCACCACATCCATCACCAAAAAGGCGATGTAAGTAACTCTCATAAACTCATAACTCCCGCCTTCGTGAAACCGGGACGAGGAGATGTGCTGGCACTGGTTCCTGAGTTCATATTGGGAGACCTTTTTGCAAAAACCATACCAGCCGACCCAACGCCGCGCCCCTTCTTTACAGATGGGGAATTTCTGGCGTAAGTTCTGTTTAATATCAGAATACCCACACCATCTTTAAGATAAACTACCTATCTTACACAAAATGTGAGCGTTCGCAATGTGAAAAATATCCAAAATTTTTCATATTGCGAATTGCTGATTTAATATACAGATTCCCAAGCAAATGG
>CAZDFY010000222.1:0-3593 GCA_964504785.1 uncultured Sediminispirochaeta sp.
TTAGGGCACCTGGTCGAGTTCTGGGCCCATGGTATTATCAAACAGGAGTACGGTATTCCCGGATCTCGAAAGGCCTTTCTCAATAACGACAAAGAGAAGCTGGCTTGGGACGCTCCGGGGGGCGTAATGGAATCTTTTGCTTCTGCGCTTCTTGAGCTGAAGGACAAGGATTTGATCAACGATGATGCCGTAACGGCTACATATGATAACCAAAAGGAGGCGTTTGCCTCCGGAAAGGCGGCTGTGATAAATCAGGGGATGTGGGTCGTTGGTGATATCATTAAGCTAAATCCGGATATGAAAGACAATATTGGTTTTGCACCGTTTCCGCCGATCATGGAAGGATATGAACCGATGGTACTTTCGGCAGAAGATTCGGTATTTGCGATCTCGGCAACAACTGAACACAAAGAAGAGGTGCTTACCTTTTTGAACTACCTGTTTCAGCCGGAGGTCCAGAAATCCTATTGTGAGGTGCGCAATATGCCGTCGGCTTTTACCGATGTAAACGCCGATTGGAGCCCGATCAAGGATGATGCGAAGCGGCTGGTGGAAACGTATGTGAATATCAATTTTACTACTGAAGCACCGTCTGCCCTTTCTGTAGATGATACTGGTCGGCTTGTGCAGGAATTGTTAACCGGTATGGTAAAAACGCCGGAAGAGTTTGCGGACAAATATGCAAAGATCTGGAACAGCGCCTATTAGGGTATAGGCAGAGCCTACCCAAAACGTGGTGCATGAGTAAAGTCGGCGGGGCGGGTACTTCTCGGGTACTTTTTAGGTACTTCACCTGCCGGCTGCTCTATTATAAGAACATATAAGAACAAGAAGGGAACTAAGGAAACTACATGAGGGAACACAGCATTCAGTGGCATAGATATATGGCCTGGCCGGCATTCTTACTTTTTATACTCTTTTTTATTTACCCGCTTAGCCACGGGGTGCAGATGAGTATGATGGATTGGGACGGATTCTCCGAGCCCGAGTTTATCGGATTTCAGAACTTTGTCCGGTTTTTTTCAGATTCAAGGGCGAGCCGTGATGTACTGAATACAGTATTTTTTGCCTTGGGCAGTGCACCGCTGTTAAATATATTTGGTCTTGCATTGGCCTTGTTGCTAAATCGCAGCTTTTCGGGACGGGGGGTAGTGCGAGCTGCGGTGTATATGCCGGCAGTCATAAGCCCGATGATTATGGGTTCGATCTGGTATTTACTGCTGCAACCGGGTCGGGGCCTTTTCTATATACTGGCCGGGCGAATTGGTGTTGAATCACTTGGTAATTGGATGCTGAGCGGTAATGCAATGCTTGTCATCATACTGATAAATGTCTGGCAGTTTGCCGGTATGACTATGGTGATTTATCTGGCAGGGCTTCAACAGATCCCGGGCGAGCTGTACGAGGCGGCCCATATTGCCGGGGCCAATGCGGAGCAGCGCTTTCGTTTTATTACTATTCCACAGTTGTTGCCGGCACTCAAAGTGAATGTTATCACGAATATTATTGGCTCCCTTTCGGTGTTTGAGGTGATTCTGGCGCTGACAGACGGCGGGCCCGGCTATTCCACGGAATCTTTGAGTATCTACATCATGCGGATGTGCTATGGAAGCAGGACGGGCTATTCGACTGCGGTTGCCATCATTCTCTTTTTTATTATTCTGGTACCGGTACTTATTTCGCTGAGTTTCTTCAAAAAAGCGGAGGAAAAGCATGGCTAAGCGGTCTACCTCGATCCTGCAGCTTTTCATTGTGGTGTGTGTGTTTCTTGTGGCAGTGGTACCCTTCTATTTGTTGATTCTGATTTCCCTTAAAAGTCCCCAGGGTGGTTTGAGCGCACTGCAGTTAGTGCCGGACTGGCATCTTGATAATTTTAGTGCGGCCTGGGCGAAATCCCAGATGGGACGGGCAATGCTTAACAACTTTATTATTACTACCGGCGGTGTGCTGCTGTTGGTCCTGTTATCATCTATGGCCGGGTATTCGATAGCCAGGGTAGGAAATATAGTAAACAAGGCAATCTTCACCATCTTCTTGCTCTGTATGATGGTCCCGGGAATCATCAATACGGTCCCGCTCTATACGTTGCTGATAAAAATCAAAGGAATTGATACGTATTGGGCCATGATCTTTGTACTTACTACCAATGCGCTCCCGTTTTCAGTGTTTTTGTACACCGGGTTTATAAAGACGGTGGATACCGACCTTGAAGAATCTGCTATGATGGACGGGTGTTCGCATGCACGGTCGTTCTGGCTGATTATATTTCCCCTGCTTAAGCCCGTCACCGCTTCGGTCATTATCTTGCAGGGACTGACTTTCTGGAACAACTATGCGCAGGCGGTCTTTTTTCTGCAGAGCCAGAAAATGCGGAACATTCCCCTGGCCATTTCGCTGTTTTTTCAACAGTACGGGGCTAATTGGCCTCATATGGCTGCTGCGGCCCTTATCGGGCTCTTCCCTGCGGTGGTCGCATTTTTGTTTTTCCAAAAACTATTTATCTCCGGTATGTTTGAAGGGAGCGTAAAGGGATGAGCAATAAGTTGAAAGTTTTACCGGACAAAGCGTGTTACCGGGTAGCTGATGAGGTTTTTCTGATAATCGGGCTCGATGATTTTTCAGAGGGGCCAACGGGGGGTTATCAGTGCACAACCCGTCTTTTTCACTTGGATTCACTTATACACACACAGAATGAATACTTCCGGGTTGAAGAGCACGGCCAATCTTTTATAATGAGAATTTTTGTTCCGCGTGAATTCCGGGCACCAGGACTCGGTTTTGGCGTGGAACTTAATGTCCAAGGCCCGGCCGGGGAAAAACAGCAGGCAGCCACGGCCTTTGATTTTGACGACCCGGAGAATCGGGTAATCCGATATGGTTTTTTGTGTGATTTTACCGGACCTGGCCTTTCTTCTTCCGAGAGCTCCGGAGTGAACGAGTCGGTCGATTTTCTCACCCGGTGTCATATCACGCATGTGCAATACTATGATTGGGTACCTGCTCATCATGAGTACAGAAGCGGGACCCGCCGATACCGGGATGCAATGGGCAAACAGATCGATCTTGATGTGGTACAGCAGTTGATTCAGGAGTGTCGGCGGCGTGGCATTCGCTCTATCGGCTATGGCGCGGTTTATGCTGCGGGGAAGGAGTTCCTTGCAGCACACCCTGACTGGGGACTCTACGATTGCGATGGAAAACCCTTTGACCTGATAGATAAGTTTTTCATTATGAATATAGAACCGGGATCACCCTGGAATTCGCATATTATAGAACAGTACCGTTATGCTGTTGAGGATGTTGGATTCGATGGCCTGCATATGGACAGCTACGGGTTTCCTAAGAAAGGCTTTGTATATCCGGCTGCAGGGTCGGATGGAGCTGCAGAGGGCCCTAATCCTTATCCTGTTTTTCTTGAAGAGGGGTTCCGGGCTTTGATTGAGCAGACACGTGAGTCTTCACCGCAGGCAGAGCTGATTTTCAACAATGTTGGCAACTGGCCGGTTGAGGTAACTGCTACGGCACCGCAGGATGTAGTATACATCGAAGTGTGGAGCCCGCATGTACGCTACCATCATATTCGCTCGATCGTT
>CAZDFY010000223.1:0-3577 GCA_964504785.1 uncultured Sediminispirochaeta sp.
GCAAAATTATTGCCCCATACGGTCATGAAATCGCCTTCGATCTCTTCGGAAGCCATCCTAGCGGTAATTTTCTTGTCTAAGATTTTCTCCTCTTCCTGCTCAGCTGCAGCCCCTTCGTCGGCCTTTTCGGCGTCCTGACCGCATCCAACCAGCAGCACTCCTGCGGCCAAAACAACCACCAGAGCCAGCAACAAAACACTAATTCTTTTCTTCACTTTCCTGTACCTCCAAAAAATGTTTTTATTTCAGGCGCATTCAAAATCTCGATGTTTTGAAACACCTGTCTTGAAACGCCAAGCAAAAATAATACGCATCGTTTTTTACCTCCTCCTACACTCTCTGCCCACCTCCTTCTATTGGTTTGAGAAATACTTCAGAGCTCCTTCAACGAAGAACTCTACTCCCAGGGGCATCACATCTTCGTCGATGTTAAAGCGAGGATTGTGGTGTGGATAATCGGTCTCCTTTGCGGGATTGCCGGTTCCAAGAAAGGCAAATACCGCGGGGACCCTCGAAGCATACGCAGCAAAATCTTCGCCGGCCATCGAAGCATGTGCTACCACTCTGTTTTCATCACCGAGAATTTCTTTTGCTGTCTCGCGGGCCAGCTGCACCATTGCGGGGTTGTTGATAACCGCGGTGTTTTCCCGCTCTATCTCAACCTCGCAGGTACAACCATGGGTTGCACATACACCCTCGGCAATATGTCGCAGACGTTTCGGCGGATTCTCTTCACTCTCAGGTCCGCCCTCATAGAGATACCTCATGGTACCTTCAAGCACAACATCGTCCGGTATAATATTATTTTTTGAGCCACCCTGAATTTTTCCAAACATAATAACGGTGGGTTTCATCAAACTTATCTCACGGGTTTGGATTCTCTGTGTAGTCTGGATGATATCCGCTGCGGCTACAATCGGATCCACCGCACTTTCAGGATACCCTGTGTGTCCGCCCTTTCCTTTGACGGTAATTTTGAACACATCCATGGTTGCCATCACTGCCCCGGCCTGTACTCCGATCAGTCCGCTCTTCACGGGTGTCCAGATATGTATAGCCATTGCCGCATCCGGCTCAGGATCTTTCAGCGCACCCTGCTCTATCAGGATCTCCGCACCGGCAACCTCTTCATTCGGTTGAAAGAGGAACTTGATTTTCCCGGCGATTTGCTCCTGAAGCCCGGTCAGAATTTTTGCCGCTATCAGCAGCATAGCCGTATGGGCATCGTGCCCGCAGGCATGCATACATCCGTCATTTTGTGATTTATAGGGGACATCGTTCTCTTCCTGAATTGGAAGTGCGTCCATATCGGCCCGCAAGAGGAGGGTCGGCCCGGGACGGGCCCCCTCGAGGGTGGCTATAACTCCCGTTTTCGCCACCCTCTCCGGTGTAAGACCAATACCTTTCAGATACTGTTCTACTTTATCGGCGGTTCGGTATTCTTCAAATCCAAGCTCGGGATGCATGTGAAAATCACGACGCAGTTCAATCAATTCGTCCTTTAATGCAGCCGCTTGGTCTTTTACAGCCATTCCTTACCGCCCTATATTATCTTTCTCTCGAGCAGCGTTTCCGCTACCTGGACTGCGTTCAGTGCCGCACCCTTGCGGATGTTGTTCGACACAACCCACAGATTCAATCCATTCTCAATGGTATTATCTTCTCGGACCCGGCCCACCATAGTTAAATCTTCGTCGTTACTCATGAGCGGTGTGGGATACACCTCGTTGTCCGGATCGTCCACAACCTTTATGCTGAGACCCTTTGCGAGAATCTCCAGGGCCTTTTCACGGCTCAGCTTCTTTTCGGTTGTGATATTCACCGATTCTGAATGACCGTACCATACAGGAACCCGCACGCAGGTAGGAGAGACTTTAATATCCTTGTCCAGAATCTTTTTAGTCTCGTTGACCATCTTGTACTCTTCCTTAGTGTAGCCGCCCTCCTGGAACACATCGATGTGGGGCAGACAGTTGAAGGCAATCTGTTTGCCATAGGCCTTCGGCTCTTTCAGTGCACCTGTTTCCAGATACTCCTTGGCCTCTTCCTTCAGCCCGATGAAGGCATTTATTCCGGATCCTGATACAGCCTGATAGGTAGAAACCACCACCCTCTTAATCTTAGCATAGTCATGCAGGGGCTTGAGCGCAACTAACATTTGAATAGTTGAGCAGTTGGGGTTCGCAATAATCCCATTGTGCCAGTCAAGATCCTGGGGATTCACCTCGGGAACTACCAGCGGGCACTTTGGGTCCATCCGCCACTGATTGCTGTTGTCAACCACAATGGCACCCTGCTTGACCGCTTCTGGGGCCAATTTCGCGCTGGCATCACCACCGGCGGAAAAAATCGCTATATCAATATCCTTGAAGTTCTCGTACTTAGCCTCCAGCACTTTGTAGGCCTTTCCGTTAAACTGAACTTCTTTGCCTTCATTGGCGGCAATGTCCAGCGGCCGGAATTCGGCCACTGGAAAACTGCGTCTCTCAAGGGTTTTTATCATTTCGGTGCCGACCATGCCCATGGCACCAACTACTGCAACGTTGTATTTCTCTTTCTGTCCCATCGGTCGGCCTCCTTATTTTAGCTTACCAGCTTCGATATCTTTGATAACACCGGAGAGAATTTCGATACCCTTCATCAGATATTCCTCGGTGATTACCAACGGCGGCAACAGACGGGCAACATTGTTGTGATGTCCGCCGACCTCGATCATTACACCCCGTTGATGGCCGTATTTGCGCACCATCTTGGCATAATCGGATGCCGGCTCTTTGGTCTTTTTGTCTTTTACCATTTCAATTGCCATCATTAGACCGATGCCCCTTGATTCACCGACAATTGAACACTCAGATTCCAGCTTTTTGAGGGTTTTCATAGCTTTCTCCCCCAGCTGGAGGGCCCTTTCGGGTATCTCGTTTTCGCTCATCCACTTCAGCGCCGCATGTCCGGCGGCAAATGCAACCATGTTTCCTCGGAAGGTACCGATGGACTTTCCGGCCGGCCAGGTGTTCAGTTTTTCCTTGTAGGCAATTGCGGAAATTGGGAAACCCACACCACCGAGAGCCTTGCTCATAGTGACAATATCGGGAACGATATCGAAGTGTTCGAAGGCGAACATCTTACCGGTCCGTCCAAGACCGGACTGGATCTCATCGCAGATCATCAGCACATCGTGCTTGTCGCAAATCTCGCGTACCCGTTTCATAAACCGGGTGGTAGGAATTATGGTTCCGCCCTCGCCCTGTACCGACTCGAGAATAATCGCCGCCGGTTTCGAGTAACCGGAGTGGCTGTCGGAAAGTACTCTTTCCAGGTTTTCCGCCGCCTGCAGGTCTACATCCTCATCGGGACAGCCAAAGGGGTTGCGGTATTTGTAGGGGAAGGGAATAAACTGTACTCCCGGTACCAGTGGTCCGAGTCCGTCACGGTGGCTGCTGTCGGTGGTCATGGCCAGGGATGCTCCGGTCATGCCGTGGTAGGCACCTTCGAATGCCAAAATATTCCAGCGGCCGGTAGTGTAGCGGGCCAATTTGAACGCTTGCTCAACCGCATCGGAACCGGTCGGTCCGCCGAA
>CAZDFY010000224.1:0-3566 GCA_964504785.1 uncultured Sediminispirochaeta sp.
CTTACACGCCCCCTTATTCTCGTCAATATTAATAATTGGAATTGCTTTTATCCCGATTTGGGGTACAATACTTACATACATTAAATGGAGGGTAAATATGAAACTGGAAGATTCTTCAGGCAAGATAAGTGAGCCTCGAAGCAGCAGCGATGTTGAGGCTATGGTAGAAAGGGTCGGGAAGGATATTGATCACTGTATACTCAGTAACAATGATGATTTCATTCAAGCAGCAGGTTCCGGCTCCGGAATGCTGGTGGGGTACAACGATGGGGGCGGCTACACTGAATGTCAAGACACAAATCTACCCGTCGAAACCGTTAAAAAACTTTTTGTTCAATTTTTTGAAGGCGATCCCGGCTGGAAAACCGCCGTCTCCTTCGGGCCGCAGAGCCCTGAGGCAAATGCCTCAGCAGCCGGTCCTTCAGGGGCTTCAGGCCCGGGCACTACCAACAACTTTGAAGAAAAGGGATTGAAGGACACCGTCATTGATTCGGTAAAGCGGGAGGCGCAAAGCTCCTTTTCCTATATGATTCGCCGGATCGTTCGCAGGTTCTTACGCAGGATTTTTTAGAAATTTTACGGCCGGAGGCTCCCTTAGCTGTCTCCGGCCGCTGTCCGTTCGGCGGAAGACTCCGGAAACAGGACCGGTTGGCCGGTTTCCGAAGAGGTATAGATAGCATCCAGGATCCGGGCCACCGCCAGGGCCTGGCGTGCCTGTACCACCGGCTGGGTTCCCTCGCGGACCGCGTTGATCCAGGCTTCCATCTCCCTCCGCCCCGGGGCAGAATCTGCAAAGGGGTCAATTTCTTCCTGTGCATCTATATGGGTTTCATACAACGTGTCCTGGGAAACCCCGTTGATGCGCAGGCCGTTCTTCATGTCGGCACCGGCACGTGTGCCGCACAGTGTAGTTTGGGCCTCAGCAAAATCGAGTGTATTCAGGGCCCAGCTGCTCTCTAATATAATTGAGGCACCGTTTTTCATTTCAATAAAGGCAAAACCGGAATCATCAATATCGTATTCTTTCGATGATTCCGGAGTCATCCGCATCGGTATATTCTCCTTGCGACCGAAATAGTTATACGTCTTTCCAACAACAAGCTTCGGCTCATAATTGTCCATCAGCCACAGGGTCAAGTCGAGGGCGTGGGTACCAATATCAATGAGCGCTCCCCCGCCCTGCTTTTCCTTATTGAGGAAGTCTCCCCATGTGGGAATAAACCTGCGCCGTAAGGCATGCGCTTTGGCAAAGTAGATATGCCCCAAAACTCCGTCTTTGCACAGTTTTTTAAGATGCTGAGCATCTTTCCGAAACCGGTTCTGGTAGCTGACGGACAAATATTTTCCGTTTCGCTCGGCCGTCTCAACCATCCGTTCGGCCTCGGCAGCGTTGAGGGCCATCGGTTTCTCGCACATCACATGCTTGCCCGCCTCAAGCGCGGCAATCGAAAGGTCGGCATGGCTCTCGTTTGAGGTACAGATGTGCACCACATCTACTTGTGGATCGGCAAGTAACTCGCTGTACTTATCGTAGACCTTCGCCCCCTTCGAACCGAACTCCTGCGCAGCTGTCAGGGCCTTGGCTTTGGTCCTGCTCTGAAAGGCGGTAATTTCGACCCCCGGAATACGAGCGAGCCCTGCCATGTGCTTTCCAAGGGCGATCTTACCGCAGCCGATAATTCCTACTCTGATAATGCTGTCTTTCGATTTCACCGTACGCTCCCTTGCATGCTTCCGTACCACACCTTCCGGCACATCAAAGAGTAGATTTGGTTCCAAGCTGCCATCGTTGTTCCCTTAAGGTTCGATACCGTTACCGATTGTGAGTTTACACCCTGAGACAGAGTCAGTCCATAACTAAAACAGCCTTTAACACTCTGACCTCGATGCCGAAGATCAATATTGATTATTGGCATCGGGCCCCGATACAAACGAAAGTGACTCTAGGACACGCGACCATGATAAGAACCATAGCATCCCCGCCCCCGGCTTGCAAGGACACCGATCTTCGCATACTATTGTCCAAAAGAAAGCTGAGGATAAAATGAACGAAGACTACATATTTAAAATGCCGCACACGGTGCTGTATAGCGAAACCGATGCCCGCGGGTTACTCTCGCTGCCGGCCTTTTTTTCACTTTTTCAGGAAGCCGCCCTCCTACAGGCAGAACAACTCAATTTTGGCGAGACCTACTGCAATGAAAAGGGCCTCATGTGGGTGTTGTCCAGACTTCTTTTAGATATCAGAACTTTTCCATGCCACCGGGACAAGGTCCGTTTGAAGACGTGGCCTAAAAAACCACAGGGGCCCTTCGCCACCCGTGATTTTATAATTGAATCAGAACAGGGCGAACCCCAAGCCCGGGCCACCAGTGCCTGGCTGCTTCTGGACACCTCAACCATGCGGCCGGTCCGCCCACAACCCTTGTTCGCCCCCTATCCCTTAGATGAACTTGGAGCGGCCCTCGACGAACCCGCCTCAAAAGTAACGGCTGAAGAAATCGACTGCAGCAAAGAGATAGGAGTCACCGCCCGCTACTCCGACCTCGATCAGAATATGCACGTAAACAACACCCGGTATGTGCGCTGGTTTCTCGACTGCTTTGCCCCGGAGGAGGTGACTCCGGATGGAAACCTGCGCTTTTTAATCAACTACCAAAAGGCCGCCTCCTACAACGACCAGGTAACACTCTGCCGATACGATGGTGAAAAATACAGCTCCGTACGCGGCTACCTTGCTGACGACAGCGAAACCTTTGCCGCCCGAATTTGGCTGCATAAATAAATTTCAAGAAATTTTGTAGAAAAGTTGTTATTTGCCCTCTAATACATTACATTTTTTGTAAACTATTTAACTCTTATGAACAGAGTCAAAAGGGGGAAAAAATGACATACCAAAAGACGAGAAAAAGTACAGCCCTAATATCGGTTGCATTAGCAGTTATTATCATCATGGCAGGCTGTAGCGGGTCCGGTTCCGAGGGAAACGGAAGCAGTGCAGATCCGCGGGACGTAGATTTCGATGCTGTATATAACACTATTAATACCGCCTCAAGCAACATCGACAACCTTTCAGCAAGCGTGTATGCCTCGTACGGCAGCTACTTTTTCACTATCTTCGCCGCGTATGTTGAAGAGTGGGACGGGGCCTCAAGCTACACCTACGGCTCAGTTACAGTAGAGGTCACCAAATATGACGGCATGTGGATCTGGACGTACACCGACAGCAGCACCGGCGACACAGTCGAATACCGTGTCGAATCTACCAGCTCCGGCTGGAGCTTTACATGGACCATCAACGGAGAAGAATATGTCTCTGGCACAATAAGCACAAACGGGCTTACCGGAAGTGTAGATTATTTCGACACCTATTCAGATGAAAAGGTCTTCTCCTACAGCTTTGAGCCCTACTCCGGCGACTACGACCTCGAAATAAAAGCAACCTCGTTTTCATCCGGCTCAGTCGACGCCGAGGTGTTGATCCGAACCAGCAGCGACGGTAACACCGGTACCTGGGAATACAACGATTACAATGCCAGCAGCAACAGTGATTCGGGGGCGTGGTA
>CAZDFY010000225.1:0-3496 GCA_964504785.1 uncultured Sediminispirochaeta sp.
GCCTCCACGGGAAATGCAGGGTCCGCCATGGCCTGTGCAGGAGCCGCCTACGGCCTGGACATCGTGCTGTTCGTGCCGCACACAGCCCCCGAGAACAAGCTGCTGCAGTCGGTTTTATACGGTGCAAAGGTAGTGCCGATCGAAGACACCTACGACGCCGCCTTCAGCCTTTCACTCGAGTACACTGAAAAATACGGCGGTATCAACCGCAACACCGGCTACAATCCGATGACTATTGAAGGCAAGAAGAGCATCTCCATCGAACTCTTCAATGACCTCGGCCGGTCCATCCCCGATGTAATGTACGTGCCGGTGGGCGACGGGGTAATCTACTCCGGAGTTTTCAAGGGATTTTACGACCTGCATGTCGCGGGCCTGATTCCCAAGCTGCCGAAGCTGGTGGCGGTGCAGTCGACCAAGAGTAACGCTATCGCAACTGCCTGGAAGAGCGGTGATGCCCGGACCATCGAAAAGGCTACGACTCGGGCCGACTCGATCAGCGTAGCCAGCCCGGCCAACGGCAGAATGGCAGTCAACTATATTAATGACAGTAACGCCTGGGCCACTGAAGTGAGCGATGAGGAGATCAGCGCCGCCCAGCTCGAGCTGGCCGCTGAAGCCGGTACCTTCGTGGAACCGGCCGCTGCCGCTGCCTACGCCGGCTTCAATGCCGACTTGGCCGCCGGTCGCGTCAGCCGCGACCAGAAAATTGTGGTGCTGCTGACCGGCATCGGGTTCAAGGATATGCAGGCTGTGACCAGCGCAGTCTCGGTTCCGAAAGCGGTCAAGCCGAATATGCAGGCGGTAGAGGAGTTCTTGCAGAGTTAGAGCAGTCCCCCCGGCGATCCGCGGCACCATCGAGTGCTGTCCAGCCGGGGATTTTTTTGACCATAATTTTCTTACCGATCCCCCTTTTAGGTGTAAAATAGAACAAATAAATGTGATTGCGCTTCTTTTGCTCCACCTCATAATAACGAGAAAGGAGTGTCTCCATGAAAGAGTGTATTAAACTGTTCTTGTTGGCGTGTGTTATCAGCTTTGTCTGTGCCTGTGCAAGCCCACCCCCGCAGGCGGAGCTGCTTTCTGAACGTCCCTATAAAACTGTACAACTATTGACGGTCTATTCACCGGCCATCGCCGACAATCTAAACGGTGAAAAGGCCGAACGAAATATGACAGTTTACCTGCCGCCAGGATATCACGAATCCGATAGATCATATCCAGTGGTGTATTTTCTGCATGGCTACACATTGTCCGTATTTGAAATTGTAAATTATGCTCCGGATATCTTAAACAGCTATTTTAAGCAGAACCCTGAAGAGGCTTTTATTTTAGTGGGCATAGATGGCCGGAATAAATACGGCGGCAGTTTCTGGGTCAATTCACCTATCACCGGGAACTGGGCCGACCATGCGGTAAGGGAAGTTCCATCAATCATCAATGCTCACTACCGCACAAAAACCGGGCCAAAGAACACCGGCATTTCCGGTTTCTCAATGGGGGGATTCGCCGCTATTAACCTGGGTATGCTGCATCCGGATATTTTCGGACATATACATTCAATAGGCCCAGCTCTACATATGGAGCCTATCGAGCCAGAGGAAGGAATGTGGATGAAAGCGATGGTATGTGCTTTTGTTCCAGAAAGTATTTTAGAGGTGACCGGAAAAGAAGCAGACCAGCGCGAGCTGGCTCAATATATTACACAACTTGTTCCGGATGAAACAATCTGCTCTAGGCTCGATAAAAATTACGGAAGATCATATCTCACTAATTTAGTTACTGAGTACTCGAAAACAGACGCTTCTTCTCAAAAAATATCTATAGAATACGGAAAATACGATCGAAATCGCTACATACGAATAGGATCACAGCGCTTTTCGGAGCTCTTAAAAAAGAATGGAATCCCCCATGAATTGACCGTCTTCAACGGAGGCCATGCCGCCAGTGTCCGCATAGAGCCATCATTTCTGCCCTTTTTTATAGAGTGCTTCAGCAGTAAATGATGGCAAAATGAGTTTACAGCCGGCCAAACTGAAATGTCTGCTGCTTCAGCCCGCCCGATCAGCATAGTCAGCCCTGCTCCGCCGGGGCCATATCTTTCATCAAGACCATACTCAGTTTCAGCATCGTCCCGGCGGCAATCCGTTTTAGCAAACTTACCCGGGCTGGAAAATAGTAGTCCTGCATGTCCTTGTAGTAGTGGTAATCTGCTTTGAGGTAGTCTTTTACATCTACCGAGATTTTCTTGAAAAAGCGGAACCGCAGGTAGTCGGAAAACGAAGGGGCCGCCGGCAGCCCGTTGCGCGGAGCGTCCTTCTCAATTGCATCATACAGCCGCTGCGCCTGCCGCGCGATCAGCCGGCGCTGTTTGGCCTGCACCTTCTCGCTCAGCGGCCAGGGCGGGCTCAAAAAACTCAGCTCGCCCACAATTTCCGGCCCAGCTCCCAAAGCCAGCCGCATTGTCTCCAGGGTTTTCTCCATTCCCGAGCCGGCGTTCGAGACCAACAGCATCTTCTGGTGGAAAAAGCGCGGCCGGTGGTTGGTGTAGCACATCCGGTCGATAAAGTTCTTCATCAGCCAGCTGACATTCGACACATAGCAGGGCGATGCCATCACTATTCCGTCGGCCGCATCGATCCGCCCTTCAATCGCCGTGCGGTCGTCTTTCAGGGGACAGAGGTTCTCGCCCCGGGTGACACAGACAAAGCAGCCTTTGCACAGCTTCAAGTTCTGATCCCGCAGAAAGAGGTAGTCGAACTCCACCTCACCCTGCTTCTTCATCTGGCTTTCGATCCGGCGGGCTATTTCATACCCGCTGCCCTTGCCCTTCGGGCTTCCGATTACCGCTAAAATCTTCATATATATCTCCCTATCTTATAAAAAGTATTTATTTCTCGTTCGCCGGGCCGATCCAGCCGCCCCCGGTCACCGTATTGATTACCATATCCATCAGGTCATCCCGCTGTTCTTTATCGAAAAAATCCAGCCCGAGCTGTTCCTTATTCAGCTCAGCCCGCAGAAACAGGTGCTGTACCACCGCCACCTGTACCAGGGCCTGTACCTTTAGCTCGGTAGAACCAGCCCGCTGTGGGTATATCTCCGATAGTTGGCGCATTACCATCGCCGCGACCTGGCTCGTATTGTCATCACTGCTGCCCCCCTGCATATCCCGCAGAATCGACACCCGTGAAATCCCCGGATGTGCGGCGATAAAATCGGCCGCCTGCTTCAGATGCCGGCGCATCCGCTCGACCGGGTCCAGGGCACCCCCCGCATTCGCCCGCGGGTATGCTGCCTGTTCCGCGGTTTGCTCTGCTGCCGGCTCCGCCGTCCGATCTTCCGACCCGGCAATCACGCTGCCGATATAGCTCTGCACTGCCCGGTTGATCAGATTCTCTTTCGTCTGGTAGTGATAGTTAACCATACTGACAGCCACACCGGCCCGTTCGGCAATCTTGCGCATCGAAACCTTTTCAAAGGCCTGCACCTCCCG
>CAZDFY010000226.1:0-3492 GCA_964504785.1 uncultured Sediminispirochaeta sp.
CGAGAGTCCACTTCCACGTCCCTGAAGAGGGGTGTCGTCGTTTTGTTCCTTTTTGAATAGTAAGGAATGTGTTCAAACGCCTCGAAAGATTGCAGAATTTTACACGCGACGGCAAAGGCTTCGTCATGGCGCTCAGCCGGTACCGGCACAAGGTACATTACCTCTGCCAGCAAATTAGGGTCGACCTCCTGCAGAGGCCCCGTTATGCGATCGGCATACGCCGCGCTCGATTTCAGACGCATGTCCTTGTAATCATCAAACAAGCGGATGACCGGCGAACCCTGCAGCAGGTGCAGGTATTCCTCTGCACTGATATCTTCCACCGGAAGTGCCGAAACGAGACCGGGAGAGACTAAGAGGAAGAATACGAGCAGGGTTATAATCATCTCATTTACTTTAGGATATAATCGAGAGTATTTATAATAACATTCGCATCTACAAACACAGATACCACGATTTTTACGCGTCCTTTTTCTGTTTAAGCTTCTGAATGGTGCTACTGCCGAAGTCTCCTTTACATATTCCAGCAAATTGCATGAGCTCTTCTTTTTTATGCTGTTTTTCCTCTTCAATCGTCATTCTGCAAATATCCTTTTATACTCTTATGTTCTTTATGTAACGAACTCCAGCCAGTTTTCCATATATACATTATGGAAGTGAGAATTCGGATAAGCGTGCAGGAAGGACTGCGGCGGGCTAGTATTTTTTTTATGAAGCTTAAACTCATATGCAAAGAGTTCGCCGCTGTGCTCTTCTATATAATCGATTTCCGCACCTGTGTATACTCGCCAATAATAGCTGCTGCAATAATGGCGATTGTAGGAGTTTGTTTTTAGGCGCTCTGAGACTAAAAAATTCTCCCATAAAGCACCTTGGTCGCCGCGAAGGGCCCACTCTTTCATATCATCTATCAGTATATTACGCACACCATTATCGTAGAAAAATACTTTGTCCTTCTTGCTCACCTCCTTACGTAGATTACGCGAGAAGGCACCCAGGCGAAAAATAACATACGATTTTTCCAACAGGTCTATATAAGAGATAACGGTATCAGCACTAAGACCGATCTGTCTGCCTATCTCCTGATATGATACCTCAGAACCTACCTGATAGGCCAATAGGCGTAGAAGATCACGCAGCTTTCTTGAGTTTTTAATGCCCCCAAGTTCTAACACGTCCCGATAGAGATACGCAGTACTCAGTTCATAGAGATGTTCCACTCGGTCCGACCGATTCGGAAGCGAAAACAAAGCGGGATACGACCCCAGAACCAGGGCCTCTTTCAACCGCCCCTCAAGCTCAAACCTGTTCTCTAAATGTTTTAACTCATTGAAAGCTATCGGATATAGTGTATGCGACCACGTCCTGCCTGTCAGTGCTTCACGAGTACCCCCGGCAAGAGAAAGGCTTGAGGAACCTGTAACCAGGACCCGAGGGTCCATTTCGCCGGCAGTCCTATTGTCATGCACAATTTTTAGGGCAGTTCCTACATTCGGAATATGTTGCGCTTCATCAAGCAACACATAGCTGTAACCGGAAAAAACCCCACGCAGTCGACTAAGCTCACAAGAGGAAATCACCTCCGCTGTACGCGGATCTTCCCCATTGAGGGTCAAATAATTCTCCCCAGCCAATTCACCCATAAGCTCGTGGGCCAGGGTCGTTTTTCCCACTTGCCGGGGACCTAGAAGCAACACAATTCGATTATCAGCTGAGAGCCTTTCGATAATGTGGTCCTTTAGGGCACGGGGAATATACCTCATCATAACTATATTATAAGTATTTAACGTGAATTTGTCGAATGCATTCGATGAATTCACGCGAATTTGTCGAATAGACTTTTACACAGTACCCAACGCTGTTTGATTAACTTTTCACAAGCTGCTGCACGGAAATGCCTACCCGATTTATATGGTCTCGTAAGGCTTGGTTTTGAATATTCTCATATACCACAACATCAATTTTATAGGGCAAAAGCAGTTCGTCGAGTTGCGACTTGAGCTGTAATAACTCAGATACAGTCAAGTTGTCGGAGTGGACCGCTATATCTATGTCAGACCCTTTTTTATAGTTGCCTTTTGCCCTTGAACCGAACAAAATGATGTCTCCTACCTTTTGATTCTCGCGAAGCACATCAACAATACGAATGATTTCGGTTTCTTTCAGACCGGTATCTATTTCCGGCATCTTATTTATCCTCTGATTCGAGTTCACTCATTTTTTTCTCAAAAAGTACAAACTGCTTGAAATAGTTCTCAACTATTTCACCAACCACTTGGTCCGCCATTTTTTGATCGAAGGCATGTGATGTAAGATTGCGTGCTTGAATCATCTCCATCCATACTTCTCCGTTTTCAAGAAGATCATAGCGGACACCTTCACGAAATGCATCCCGCGATCCTTTTAAATCAGTAATCCCTTGATATGCAAAGTAATCTTGCAAAGTTTTCCACGCAAGTTCATGTGTATATTCAAAGGCCTGAATTAAGCCTTGCTGTTCGATCAAACTTAACGAGCGCTCATTAAACAGCTGCACGGCCTCTTTCAGCTGCGCTAAAGCACGTTTATAATTTTCAAAACGTTGTTTCCATCTAATATCGATATCCATGCTATCTTTCTTGTTTTTTGTTTTCAGTCTCTATGAGTAGATCCTTGCTACGTCCGCCGGAGAGTTCACTGGGGAGGTGTTTTTTATATTCGCTCAGCCCGACCTTCTCGATAAGAAAATCGGCGTACTCCCGGCTCTCGGCCTTAGGGGGCGATTTCCCTTTCAATTCCGGCCACATTTCCTCCGACCCCATACCACTATACACACTCCAGTTTGCCGACCACGTACCGGAAGTAGTCCTTTGACCACACTTCAAGGTCGCGGGGACGGCTTACGAAGGGTCCTACATCATTTTTGGCCAGATCAAAATCTACTGCTTCAATACGCTGATGAAGCATTTCGATAAGTTCCGGTTTCTCAAGCCCGCCGGATGAGTTAGAGTGCGAGGAGTAAAATCCTTTTTGACTCAAACGTGCCTCCAAATGTCGGAGCAGGACAGGGACCTTTTTGCGTACCAGGAAAGCGAAATCGTACCAGTCGCGCCCTTTCACTCTGTTTTTCCACCCGCGGGAGAGGACCGCATCTAACTTTCCTGCCAGCAGGGCCGGTCCGGAATAACTACGTAAAGAGAAGGGAACAGGCTCATCGATATACCCAAGATCATACTCGGCCCCTTCAGGGGGGTCGGTATCGATCTCCAACTTTACCTTGCACACTGCATTTCTGTGAATTTTATCTGATACAGACGCAGGTACTCCAGCTCTAATAGTATGAATACGTATATTTGCTTTGTTGAAAGCAGATTCAATTGGAGTATCACTCTTCTTTTGCTTGTCAGAGATTTCCACTGAAAAACCAAAGGATTCTAATTCGTCGCGTAAAGCAGTAAAATATTCGATTAATCGGAACTGTTCGTCCTCTTTACACAAGTTAATTTATTTAAG
>CAZDFY010000227.1:0-3485 GCA_964504785.1 uncultured Sediminispirochaeta sp.
CAATTACTACACAAACATGGAGAGTAGGCGATGTCGGCAACCTTTGTATTTGCAACACTTTTCGGATTATTAATAGTGCTGATTCTATTAAGAGTCCCGGTTTCTTTTTCATTAGCCCTGGCGGTGCTGCCGATTCTGTTTCTTGCAGATCGGGTAACCCCAGTGATGCTGCTCCAAAGAATGATGCGTTCCTACGGTTCCTTCATCCTGCTATCGGTACCCTTTTTTATTCTGGCTGCAAAAATAATGAACTCTTCGGGAATAACTCAGCGGCTTATTCGCATGGCCAATGTGTTGGTGGGTTGGCTGCCCGGAGGGCTGGGACATATCAATGTTGCGGTGAGTATGCTCTTCGCAGGTATTTCCGGTAGTTCCCAGGCAGATGCAGCGGGCATTGGTTCGGTATTGATTCCGGCTATGATAAAGCAAAAATACGATGCCCGTTTTACCGTTGCAGTTACCGCGTGTTCAGCTGTGATGGGAACTATTATTCCACCGAGTATCAATATGGTGGTTTGGGGAGGGGTTTTGAATGTGTCTGTGGGCGCACTCTTTCTGGCCGGAATTCTCCCTGGAATAATTTTGGGACTGTCCCAGATGGGGTTGGTTGCCGTGTTTGCGTATAAGCGCAAATATCCGGTTGAAAGCAAGGCCTCTCTGCCGGAGTTTGTAGGCGCATCAAAAGATTCCCTCCTGGCAATGCTTACCCCCATAATAATAATCGGCGGCATAGTAGGTGGACTTGTAACACCCACCGAAGCATCGCTCGTGGCGGTATTGTATTCAGCTATGTTGGGGTTTTTGGTATATAAATCTTTGAAGCATACCGATATTGCCCCGCTGCTGCTTGAAACTATTAAGCTGGCCTCGATTGCCCTGTTTGCAGTTGGGACTGCGAGTATTTTCGGCTGGGTACTGGGATTCTTTCAGATTCCACGTTATCTCATAAGTATAGTAAGTACTATAACTACTAACCCTACGGGGGTCTTATTTATTGTGGCAGCGATCTTTCTTCTGGTTGGATCCTTTATGGATGCAATTCCGGCTATTGTTATTCTCGGCCCACTACTGAGACCAATGGCGGAGGCGGTTCAGATACATCCATTACATTTTTCAACAGTAGGAATAGTTGCTTTGGGATTCGGGTTAATTACACCCCCCTATGGACTTACTCTTCTGATCTCCAGTCATATAGCCGGCATTAATTCGATGGAAGCGATGCGCGAGGTGAGTGTATTTCTATTTGTCATGTTGTTGGTATTGGTGGCCCTGATAGTGTTTCCATCGATAAGTCTTTTTATTCCCAGATTATTGGTCCCGCAACTGTTCTAATACCTACGTAAGGAAGCAGAAATATGTGCAAAATCAACTTTGATGTACAACTCTTATGTCCCGATGACTATTCTGAAAATAATGGGTTTCGCTCACTGTTAAAGTCAATCTCCGAAATGGGCTTTACGGGTATCGAACTGAACTGCGCAAACCCTCTTCGAATGGATGTAACAACATTAATAGAAGTGTTTGCCGAGGAAGGTCTAGGTATTATAAATTTCGCTTCAGGATATACTGCAAAGAATAAACACCTTAGTTTGACTTCTGATGATGAGACGATACGCGAACGTTCCTGTGAAGCGGTAAGAATGTGGCGCCGCCATTTTAACGGGACTGGAATTGAAATAATCCTCGGCTTTATTAAAAGCGACCCACGATATGATGATAAACTGGGTGCGGATGACCGTTTGAAGAAATCCTTCGACGAAATACTTTCGGATGCAGGGGGAGGAGATACAAAACTAGTTTTAGAAGCGACTAATCATTATGAATCATATGTGATTAATAGAGTGGACGAGGCAGCCGCATTTATCCACGATTACGCAGCTGAGGGCCATAGTATTCTACCGGATACCTACCACATGAACATTGAAGAAGTGGATATGTATAAACCCTTGGAAGAGTATATGCAATATATTCACAAAATACATTTCTCGGATAACAACCGCTATTTTCCGGGTTATGGTAGAATTGATTTTAATGAAATGTACTTGAAGCTGCGGCAATTGAAGTATCAGGGTCGCGTTGGTGTGGAGGGAAATACAAAAGAAAATCTGATCGAAGATTTGACTCATTTTCCAATCTTAATAAAATAGTAAAAGATACTTTAAAATGGGCTTCCAAGAATCTCTGGGAGTCAATATATTAGTACTATCATGATAGAGATTCTAAAGCTGATTCTGCCGATTTTTCTGTTGATTGCTGTGGGGGCGATTTTAAGGGCGGCAAAAATCGCCGATGAGACCTGGGTGGATGTGCTGAATCGCTACGGGTTGTACATCGGGTTCCCTTCCCTTATTTTTCTTAATCTCGTTGGCTTGGCCCCGGAGGACGTAACAGAAAAGGCTGGGGTATTCCTTGTAAATGCGGGGATGATAGTTTTTATTATGCTGGCGGCACTGGGTATAGCCGTGCTGCTCAAGCTTCCGCGGCGGATTACCAATACCCTAATGGTGGCTGCCTTTTACGGCAATGTTGCCTACCTCGGGTATCCGGTGGTGACGAGCGTGTATCCCGATAAGGGGCCGGAAACTACTATCATTATTTCAATTTATACAATAATTCTCTTTTCAGTGGGAATTTTTATCCTGGAACTGCGCAGGCATACCCGTGAATCCTGGTGGAAAATTGTGTGCGGTATTCTTTGTAACCCCTTTATTGTTGCAATTATCCTTGGGATGATGTTGCTGCTGCTTGGATGGTCGGTGCCGGGACCGATTTACTCGGCCTTGGAAATGATTGCCGGTTCTGCCTCACCGGTGGTTCTGGTAAGTTTAGGGGTCTTTCTGATGCGAAAGATTCCCCTGGCTTCTATCTGGCGTCCGGCGCTGCTGATTTCGGTGGTGCGTCTGTTTATAGCACCTGCACTGTTTTTCCTGCTTGCCTGGCGGATGAACAGCATAGAGTTGTACCAGACCACGGTACTTGAGGCGGCCATGCCCCTGGCTATAACTCCCTTCGCCCTTGCATCGATGTATCCTCTCGACCGTTCGCTGACAGTGACTGTAATTTTTCTGACATCCATCAGTTCTTTATTGACCCTTCCCCTTTGGGTTCTTGTAGTGGGAGGCTAAGGGATAAGCCCGTATAAAGTATTTTTGTTGCATGTTACTATGGGAATGTAAAGGAGAACATATGGAACAAATAAAATGGATTGATAATAATCATCCCAATCACAATAAATTTGATAAGTGCCAAGAGCTCTTTCCCAAAGGGATCAGCCGACACAGCAGGGAATTCCATGATGAGATTCCGGGGTTTGAAATAACCCCTCTAAATAGTCTGAACCAGATGGCAAAATATCTCGGAATAGGGGGGCTCTGGGTAAAGGACGAGTCTGTTCGTCTCGACTTAAACTCCTTCAAGGTGCTGGGCGGCTCCTATGCCATCTACCGGTTTCTGAAAAAGCGTTTGGGAGTTGAAAAAGACTTTAC
>CAZDFY010000228.1:0-3462 GCA_964504785.1 uncultured Sediminispirochaeta sp.
CCGGAGGATGGTTTCAACAGGGTGGTGAGCATGGACACCGTGGTGGTTTTTCCTGCTCCGTTGGGCCCCAGCAGAGCGTAAATAGTGTTCTCCTGAATAGACAGGTCAATGCTGTCTACCGCAAGAACTTCCCCCCCAAATCGCTTGGTTAACTTTCTGGTTGAGATTGCTTCTCTATCACTACTTATTCCCATTATCCTTTAGGCGCGAATGCCAGTGAGCTCTTGCGCCGACTCCAGTAGTTGCTCTGTTTTTTCATACTCATTAGCGGGTACAAAAAGTTCCCGCTCTTCCGTTTTAAAGAAATACTTTCCTGAAGTCCCTTGCACCTCGTCAGACACCGCTAAATACGATATTCTCTCACCCCCCTTTTGGGGATGCTCTAAAAACAGGCTAACGATTTTCATGATAATATCCGGATAATCCCGAAAGGCATTGGTGGCCAATACTCCGGGATGTAGCGCATTAACTGTAATTCCTTTGTCTCTTATCCTTTTTGCCAGTTCGATCGTGTAAAGAACCGTTGCCAATTTTGCGTTTGCATATGCAGCGCCTGCTTTGTAGCGGCTCTCCATCATTACATCATCTAATGTGACTGTCCCATTTTTGTACAGTTCGGATACCACATTGATAATTCGTCCGTTTCCACCGGCTGCAAGGTTCTCCGACAGCCTTTCAGAGAGTATGAACGGAGCTAAAAAATTCACGGCAAAAGTTACTTCGATTCCATCTGCGGTTAACTCTCGCTTTGCTTTGTACACACCGGCGTTATTTATCAGGACATCAATTGCAGGATATTGGCTTTTCACTTTCTCAATAGTAGTACGTATGGAATGCTGATCCGACAAATCAACAGGGTACAAAAATAAATTCTCATTACCCGATTGGCGAACTATTTCTTGTTGCGCCCGTTTTGATTTTTCGCTGTCCCTGCAGAGCATCAGGATTCGGTGGCCCAGTCTTGCAAGAATCAATGCCGCCTCTTTACCTATTCCCGAATTGGATCCGGTAATAATAATTGTCTGCATTGTCTACCTCCCGGTTATGCAGATTTCAGGTGAGTGATTACTACGGTCAGCCACTGCAATTCCGAAGCGTAGTGGTGGTGCAGGTAATCAACGGCTATATGGCTTTCACGTATTTCCGGGGAGACTTCATCCAGTTGTGTGAATTTGGCTTCGATTATCTGATGCCGGTGTTCTAAAAGCCGGATCACCTCCTCAGTCGGGAGCATATGTACAAAGTCTAGACCGACAATACTCGGGAACTCAGGTGAAGAACTGCTCGACAGATTGGTACGTAGCAATTCATAGAATGCCGTCTCGCCCTTTTCGGTTGCGGCATACACTCGCCGCGGAGGCCGATTGCCGTGTTGTTCATCCTGGTGAGTCACCCATCCATCTCTTTCCATATCATTCAGCAATTTGTAGGCATTTGATTTTTTCAGGGTTATCGGCATGCCGGGATTATGCTGCAGCATTTCATTTAGTTGATATCCGTGCATATTCTGATTCAGTAGATATCCTAGTAGTAGAAGCTTCTTTTCCATTAGTGGAGTCTCCTTCTTTTGCTATTAGTCACAAGTATATTAGTCATTTATGACTAATATACTGAAAGAGAGGCTCTGTGTCAAGCCGAAACTCAACAAGCTTGAACACTCCGGCGGTTTCAAGAACGTAATCCGATCGGACAAAATCTCCTTCCAAAAGAGCTGATTTTCAAGATGATGCTCGCTTTAGGGTATTAAGTAGAATTGGGTACTCCAATGAAGCCGTCTCTCATAGAGATATTTTTTTCGTTACAAAGTGTGGTAACTCTGTAGTAACTCCGAAGGGCGTGTGTCTCCTATGGTTGGTGGCAATCAAGCTTTCAATCGAGACAAAAGACCCAAGTCACTGTTTATAATATAGGTGGAGGAAGAAACATGAAAGGTGAACTGACGGCAATCATTGAGAAAGCTCCGGGAGGCGTTTATTGGGCAATTTGTTCGGAGGTTCCCGGTGCAAACGGTCAAGGAAAGACGATAGAGGAGGCTAAGGAAACTTGCGAGAGGAGGGCTCCCTTATTCTCAAGCATTCAAATGCACGCCCAATACATGTACTTGTAGGGAGAGATCACTCGACATCAGGCGAGATCTTTCCTTCCACCAGGATTCGCCCTCCTGCCAGCTCCCTCCGGGCTGCCTCCGTCGCTAAATGCCGTCCATGGCATTTTGCGCTCGCCGGCTCGCGCCGCTCCTTCGGATCGAATCCTGGGCTCTCTAAAGATAAAAAAGCTGAACGGACCCTGCGGCCCATTCAGCTTTATTACGTCCAGCCCGACTCGAACGGGCGACCTACGGCTTAGAAGGCCATCATTACACCTCTATTGGATATATTTGTGGTGTATGGTGACCTTTCTGGGCTTCAAAGCTGGTATTTATCATATAGATCATATACGTTGCGACAAATTGATGTGAATTTGGATTATGTTTAGGATGATTACTCTTCTTAACTTGTTCTCTCAAGTAGTGCGGAATTATACCTTCTGCTTAGGGGGTTTTGCAGGAGTACCCGTCAACATACCCTGTGCACTTATATCCTCGTCCACATCCGGCCAATGAATTCCAATTCCATCACCAATAAGTTCATAATTGTTTCTTTGTTCTTCTTTGGCCTCTGATAATCTCCACGACCAAGTGAGGGGAACACTTATAGTGCGACCGTCAACAAGGGAGGCAATAATCTCGTCCTCAGTAATTTGCACCTCTTTTATCCTGGGTTCTACATTATTCACAGTGCTCATGCCAAGCCTCCACTACCTTACTTTCGTTTTTTCGAATTAAATTACGTATTTTGTTTAGTTCGTGGGGAGAAAATCCATGATTCGTACTTAAGAGAATCGGTTCAAGCCAAAACTTGCATACTTTATTTTCATGCTGTACATGGATATGCCTTGGTTCTTCACAGTCAAAGCTGAAGAAGAAAAATCGATATGGTCCTGATATCCCTTTTACCGAAGGCATATATGTAATATACCATTGAGGAAGTTATTACGTCCAGCAGGATTCGCCCTCCAGTCGGCGACATCGTGTCGCCTCACTCACTGGCGGCGCACTCCTGTGCGCCTTTCCTCGCTACCGCTCGGTGTTCGTTCGGATCGAATCCTCTGTTTAAAAAAAGCGAGAACTGACCTTACGGTTAATTCTCGCTTATTACGTCCAGCCCGACTCGAACGGGCGACCTACGGCTTAGAAGGCCATCATTACACCTATATTGGACATATTTGTCTTGATGATATTGAAATTGAGTACGAAGTAGGGCGATTTATTATATAGATCATATGCGTTGCGTCAAAGTGTTGTAACTTTGTTGTTACTCTTAAGGGCCTTTATTTCCTGTTGTGCGTGGCAATCATACTTTTTATCAAGACAAACGACCTAATTCACTGTTATAATGAAAGTGGAGGAAGAAATATGAAGGG
>CAZDFY010000229.1:0-3441 GCA_964504785.1 uncultured Sediminispirochaeta sp.
AGGGTACAAAAGATTAGCCTGTCCGCCGAAGAGCTTGAATCAGAAAAACTAGAGGTATGGATTTCCTGGGAAGGGGTGAAGGAGCTAAAAGCGGAGATAAGACGCTGGGGCGAGCTTCATAATATTGATATAAAGGTAAATGAAGTTCCTAAAAGCGATTCCAAGCTTCTTTCGGTGTTACGAGGCGGAGGCCGGCCTCCCGATGTAATTCTGATTCAATCGGACTATATACCTGCCCTTACCGCAGCAGGGGCCCTGCAGCCCATGGTCCGTTTTCCTACTGATCGGTTTGCTGAGAAAAGTTTAGATGCATTGAGTTTAGAGGGGAGTCTATGGGCCGTGCCTTTTTACTTCGATGCTCAAGTTTTATTTTATCGTTCGGATATTGTGTCTTTATCCGAGTTTCCACAAACTGACGGCGTCATAGAATGGGACCTAGATGGTTTTGAAAAGAGTGCGCGCCGGGTGAAGGAAAGGGGATTAGCCCCCGCTTCCTGGAATGCCTACAGTGCTTACTGGCTGCTTCCGTTTCAACTTGGTTTTGGTAAGGGGAGTATTATTGAGGCTGACGGCTCGGTACGGGTAGATGACCGGGCCACTATTGAAGCGGTGGAGTATCTCAAGCGCCTGAAGGATGAGGGAATTCTTGATTTGCGGGAGCGGGATTCGATGTTTTCCCGTTTTATCTCCGGAGATGTTGCGATGATGTTATCGGCGAGTTTTTCAATTCCCGAGCTTGAACGACTGGGTGTTCCCTTCGGTGTTGCCCCCTTTCCCGAGGGACCGGAAGGGCCGGTTGCTCCATTGCTTGATTTTAAGGGGTTTGCGGTGTCAAGGAAAACCCGGCATCCGATCCTGTCCCGGAGGTTTCTGCTTTCAATGAGTGATCCGGCGGTTCAGCATCATTTTACCAGCAAAGTTTCTAAGCTCCCGGTAAGTGAGTCTGCATGGAAGCTTGCGGCACAGCAGAACCGCTATTTTTCAGTCTTGCGAAATTCGTATGATATTGGAGTCTCGGTACCCTCTACGAAAGGGTATAAAATTTATAAGAATACCATGTGGAAGATGCTGCGTTTTCTTTTAACGGGCAAACTCCCCGTTGAAGAGGGATTGCAGAGGGCCCAATCGCTGATTGATAAGCAAATCTCCCGATAAAAAATTGTGTATAGGAGGAATAGATGAAAAGAAATAGCCTTATTTTATTCACACTTATAGTGTCGCTTCTGCTGCTCTGGAGTACCGGCTGTACAAGTACGCCGTCGGTCGCAACAAGTTCGGAACCAACTTCAGAAAAAAGTTCAGAGTCAGGTTCAGAGTCAAGCGAGGAGAAGCTTTCTGAAGATACGGAGCAGAGCAAAGGAGCTGCGGATTGGGAAATATCCCTCTCCGGGGTCCGGGAGGATATTGTTACCGCCGAAGGATTTGCAGAGGCAAAGGGGCATGGGTCCCACTACAAGACAATTTCTCTCGAACAGAAGGATGGAGTGAATGAATACCAGGGTATGCCCTTTTGGCTTGTGGTGGCCATGGTTGACGGAGAGGATGCCGAACACCCCTGGCTCTTTGATGAAGAGGCCTGGAAGGAAGGTTACGACATAACTTTGACCGCTTCCGACGGGTATGCGGTAACCTTTTCTACCAATGAGGTAGACTCGGATGTGTTGTATTTGGCCGATAAAAAGAACGGAGAGCTGATACCACCGCGAATCGTAGGGGAAGTTTCCACAAAACTCCAAATCAAAGATTTGGTGGCTATTGAGCTATCCCTTGGTGCAACTACAGTGAAAAAAACCTATGAGCTTGAGATGGAAATTAACGGGGAGGTGAGTTCTTTTACCCGGGAAGAGCTTGAAAACTCACCCTATTATATTGAAGGTACCGGCAGTTACACCACCAGCGCAGGCACAACCCATACCCACCGGTACGGGGGAATAAAATTCGCCGATTTTCTGCGCAGCTATGTGGACCTTGAGGATGATACCACCGTGAAGGTAGAGGCAATGGATGGATATACCATGAGTTACAGCGGTGAAGATCTAATGGATGAAAGCGACGGTACCTGGCTTCTTGCTTTCAAAAGCGACGGCGAATACCTGCCTCTGGACCCCGGTTATGTCAGGTCGGTGAAGGTAGGGCCCTCCGAACCGAATATCGACGGGCACAGTTCGGCCCGGATGATACAGCGAATCGTTGTGAGTGCTGAAGCCTATAAAGAGTATGAGCTGCTCATACGAGGAAAAATGGACAATACCCTCGACCGCCAGACCATACAGTCGGGAGTAAGCTGTCATACACGGACGGTGGAGTATCTTGATAAAAAGAGTGGTGAGGTGGAAAGCTACACCGGTATTCCTCTCTGGATGCTTCTAGCCTACGGTGATGATGCGCGGCATGCCCCCCATCGTCAGACCGATAAAAGCATTCTTTCTTATAAAGAAGAAAGTGCTCAAGAGGGGTACGGTGTAAAAATTACGGCCTCCGACGGCTATTCGATTACCCTTGATTCGCGGCAACTCAATAAGAACGATGGAGTAATTATCGCAACTCAAAAGGATGGAGAAACACTTCCTGAACGGGAATGGCCTCTTATTTTAGTATGGGACCAGGATGCCGATCCGGTTCCCGAGGGAATAAAAGCGGTTCGAAATATTACGGAGATTCATCTTCTTTTTGATTGAGGTATAGGTGCTGAAACCCGCTGACTCGCGCCTGAGAGCTACTTCCCGATTCAGCCTGCTGCTGCCCTTGCTGGCAGTGTCGGCCCTGGTCGGGGTAGCTCCATTTTTTGCGGCCCTCCGCGGCTCCTTTCTGCACGACTACTTCGGAAAAATCTCCCCGGCGGGCTTGGAAAACTACCGTTTCATCCTCGAAGATCGGGCTTTTTCTTATAGTCTGAATATAACGGTGCTATGGGCTTTTCTGGAGACGGCCTTGAGTGTGTCTTTAGGACTGCTGATAGCCTATCGCTTATGGAGGCTGGGCAAGGGCGGGCGCGGCTTGCACCTGGCGGTCCTAGTGCCCTGGGGAATTCCGGTGTATATCGCCGTGCCGGTGTGGCGTGCTCTTATTCACGGCGACGGGGAACCCTTCAACTTATTACTGCAGCCAATGTGGGGTTTTGTCTTTGCCTTGTTGGTCAGTGTCTGGTTAACTTTGCCGGCCACCGTATTTATCCTTTACAGCGGTTTTAAAAAGATAGGCCGGCAGATGGTAGAGGCGGCCGCCTTGGATGGCGCCGACGACGGGACAATTGCCTTCAGTATCTGTTTTCCCCAGCTGCGGGAAATCCTGCTTTCGGTTGTGCTGATAAATTTTGTGAAAGCCTTAAAAGAGTTTAGTGTGGTGTTTCTGATGACCGCCGGGGGCCCGCCCCTTCTGGGGGGTATAACTGAACGTCATATTGTCGGAGCCACTACTACCCTCAGTGTTTTTTTGTACGAT
>CAZDFY010000230.1:0-3439 GCA_964504785.1 uncultured Sediminispirochaeta sp.
AAAATTTTTCATATTGCGAATTGCTGATTTAATATACAGATTCCCAAGCAAATGGTATAATGTAGCATAAGGTGTAACTACTTTTTGTTTGTACTTCCAAAAGAATAATTAGGCGGGTTGACCGTTCAGGGAAGTGCATGTGAGGTTACATAACACACATCAGTCTATGTTTCTATCTCTGTTTAAACTCCTCTTAAAAATACTAATCAGCGTATGTGTAAAAGCCTGAGCGTTGTCTGATGGCGGCCTGTTTCTGTGGTGAATGGGAGAATGCGTCTGTACCGTAAGTTCTCATTCCCAAAATATGGATGAGCGGTTAGCTCCGTTCGGGGAGGGTACATGAAACATATACCGGGTAATAAAAACAACTTTGCCCTAGGCACATGGTCAATATTCAGGTATTTTGCGGTGGTGGCGATCGGATTGGTTGTTATTAGTATAATGGCTGCTTGTTTTGCTGATATGTTCGAAAGCAGTGACAACGACAACGGTGTGGACGACGGGGATGAAAGTGAAGAAAATGAGTGGGTACCGCCGGAGGGGATAACAAAAAGCAAGACTATCGGTATGTCCGGAGGTTCTATAACGGTTGAAAATACTAAAGGTGATAAAGTGACACTGGAGGTACCCGAGTTTTCTCTCCTCCCGGATACGAATATATCCGTAACCGTATACGATAATCCTACATCGCCCCATACCTACGTTGAAAAAACAATTTTTCCAGGAGTTTTTATTGAGCCTTCGAATACAGTCTTGAGAGATTTTGTACGATTGACCGTTGAACTTGCGGATACAGTTAATCCGGATGAGGTCAATATGCTTTTTAAAAATCCCGTTGAACTCAGCGGGGAAGAGTCAAATTATATTGTACCAGTTGGGATTACTGAAACTGCAAAAACAGATGATTTAAGCGACAATACCCTAGAGGCAAACCTCTATCAGCTTGGACTTTTCTTTGGCGGTGCGCCGACTAAATCGGATTTGGAAAAAATGGTAACCGATACGAACAATGAGTTTAGAGCTTTGTACAAGATTCAAAGCAGGGGCCCCTACGGTTGGCAAACTACAATGACTGCAGCACATGGTGCCATCAAGATCGCCGATGCTGCTTTAGTTTTGGGATATGACGGTGTTGCCGACAATGCGTTGGAAACTGCCACCCGCATAGCGGAGGATGCCGCGGAGGACATGCTTGATGCCGAGCCGCCTTCTCCCTGCGATGAGGACTATGTGGTAGCAATGGCACGACACCACCAGCTTCTCGATTTACTAGGCAACCCGAATAGTGAGACCTTTGATAATTTTGGGGATGCCTTTGAACAAATGATGGATGAGTGCATGAACCGCTGTCGTCTGTATTTCAGTTACACCGGAACCACCGCCTATGCAGATGATGGGGAGGAAACAATAAGCTATGAAGGTCCGGTTGTTATCACCAGCCCCTTTGGAGGTGAAGATTACGGGTATCCGGTTTCGGGGGAGGGTGAATTTTCTCTTACAGGTTCAGGTGCATTTAATGACTGTACTACAACTATCACCGGGGTAATGAAGGTTGGCGTGAAGGGTAAGATAGAGCTTGAGGATAATTATCAAGACTTGTCTTTAATAATCGACGTGACATGCAATTCCAGCGGGACCAAGCTTTTTGAGTGTGAAGACGGCAGCTTTTCAATGGATTTGCCCCTTTATCAGGAGTTTCACTTTGAAATACCCTTTGAAGACGGGCATTCAGTCGGCAAGGACCTCGCAGCCCCGGGGTATTCTGGAACGATTACCGTTGTATTGTATATTGAAAAATTCACCGGTTAAGCCGGCGTTTTTTTCCACATAATGGGCTAGTACACGTATCGTAAGAAACCCACAAAAAAGGAGATGCTACCGGCGATGACACAGAGATGCCAGAGTACGTGGGCGTAGGGAATGCTTTTGGAAAGGTAAAAGGCGACCCCTCCTGTGTACGTAATTCCTCCGATAATAATGCTGAGTATCAGGCCGGGGGGGAGGTCAAGGATTGCGGGAAGCACAAATATAAGCATCCAGCCCATTGGAATGTAGAGCAGGTCTGAAACAATGCTCTTTTTTCGAAAGATAAAAAGTTTGGAGAATATTCCAAGTGTTGCTAAGCCCCATTCCAGGGCACAGAGAACTATGCCGCTACGGCCGGAGAGGGTTACGAGGGTGAGAGGAGTATAGGTGCCGGCGATTAATAGATACACCGATATTTGATCAAAAATTCGCAAATAGTAATGGGCCCGGGGCAGGTCGTAAAATTCATGGGTAAGGGCCGATGAAAGATACAGCAGTATTTGGCTGAAGCCGTAGACAAGCGCAGTGATTACCAAAAGCTTGGACCCGGAATCCAGAGCACGGCCTGTGAGAACCACCAACGCGGCTAGTGCCAATCCAGTTCCGACACTGTGGGTGAAGGCGTTCAATTTTTCTTCTACATGAGGATTTGTTGTCATACGCCCAGGGCAACCTCCCTTGTGTTGATAGTACCACTATAAAGAAGCGGTACGAAGAAGTTCAAGACATGATTTTATGGACCCCGCAGATCATGTAGAACTCTTAGTGCTTTTAGATTTATAAGATTTATTGGCTATTATTTTTTTTCTTGCATCGAAGGTAGCTTTCCACTACTTTTAAATCTATGAGTACTTCAATTGTTTCATGGAATGTAAATGGAATTAGAGCGGCCCAGAAAAAGGGCTTGCTCGATTATATGATGAACGAGGATGCGGATATTGTGTGTCTCCAGGAGACCAAAGCGAAACCGGAACAGCTTTCCGATGAGATGACCTCTCCGGACGGGTATACTTCATTTTTTAGCTCGGCGGAGAAGGCCGGATACTCGGGAGTGGCGGTATACACCCGCCGCACACCGCTGGAGGTTAATCGGCTAAATGTCAAGGAATTCGACGCAGAGGGCAGGGCACTGGTACTGGAATATACGGATTTTGTGTTGATTAACGGGTATTTCCCCAACAGCCAGAGTGAAGGCGCCCGTCTCGATTATAAACTCGGCTATTGCGATACTGTTCTGGATCTCTGCAACTCGTTTGTGTCCGACGGGAAGAACGTGGTAGTGTGCGGCGATTACAATATTGCACATAAACCGATCGATCTGGCCCGGCCCAAGCAGAACGAGGGCAACCCGGGGTATCTGCCGGAGGAGCGGGCCTGGATGACCACATTTCTAGATGCCGGATACACTGATACCTTTCGTATGTTTAATTCGGAGGGTGGGAACTATACCTGGTGGTCCTACCGAACCCGTGGCCGCGAGCGGAATGTGGGCTGGCGTCTGGATTACTTCTGTGTGAACGCCGGCTTTTCCGAACGCATTACACGATCGGAAATCCGCTCCGAAGTGATGGGCTCGGACCACTGTCCGGTGTTTCTAGAGATTGCCTCCGATGAATGAAGACAGTAATTGAAG
>CAZDFY010000231.1:0-3413 GCA_964504785.1 uncultured Sediminispirochaeta sp.
GCGAGGGCTTCGCCCCCAATACCCGGTTGGCCCATTTCAAAGGCAAACACAGCCAGGTCTTGTCCGGCCATCCATTCAAAGGTCTCTTTCCGCAGCTCCGCAAAGGTGAAATCGAACTGTTCATCAAAGTTCGGCTTATCGGAGAGTTCGCTGTCGGCGACATACAGGCAGTTCGGGTCGCGCCGGCGCATATACGCTTCGGTGTAGTTTGCACTGACGCCATTTTTTACCCGGACAACGTCGACTTCATGCACCTCTTTGCCGTCCGGCAGGGTATATGCAACTTTCCATTCCTGGGTATCTGCATCTCCGCAGGCCAGGGCTTCGAGGTCCTGAATTGTCGAGGCGAAAGAGACCGACGGTGCTGACTGCAACAGCCGGCACGTCTCATTCGAGAGATTTAGCTTTTTCATAATGTCCATAGGATCCTTCTCCTTCGGAAGCAATCAAAGAGTGCTTCATTAATATTATTGGATTCTTTAGAAATGCGGGTTTAGGGTCGGCCGGGCATTTCGTCCTATATAAGATCGATCAGTTCTTTGATCGTCCTATCATGCTCTATCGGATGGCGAAGATGCATATCGGTATTAATTTTATAGGTGTTGCGGCGTCCTTCACGTACTCTCTCAATATACCCGTCAACAACGAGATCTGAGATAATCCGCTGTACTGCACGCTCGGTTATGCCTACTTCCTTGGCAATATCCCTCATCCGCATGGCAGAATCTTCCGCCAGACAGAGCAGCACATGGGAATGATTCGTAAGGAAAGTCCAGGAAATGTCACGGTTCTTATCCGTCATTCTTCCTCCATCTCTAAATATTAGCATTATACTAAAGATTATACATGTACGTGTCAATATTCGCGACAAAAAATACACGAAAAAAATTTCGTATATATAGATAAGTTGATATCTAGTGGGACCCGGAAATTTTACTATTTCTGAACTATCATAGTACCAGGAGGAGCAACTTTAAACACATCTGTCAGCAACAGTGATAAAGTTTTGGATATTTTTCATATTGCGAATGCTCACATAGAGCTGTGGTGCTCTTGGCGATTCCTCCTTTGTCTGATATGACTGAAGTAATATTCATGGGTATAGTGAATCAAAAGAGGGGGTGATTACTAAATAAAAGAACAAAAGGACTATATTTAGACGGTACATTTTCTTGCAATTGGTTTTTATGCTTCAAAAAGTGTAAAAAAAAGACGATATTATCAAAAATCACTAATCATGTTGGAACTGTATATAGGTATGAGCAAAAAGATTTTCCTCGTAGAAGATGAGATGATTCTCAATGAGCGACTAAAAAGATTTCTTCAGAAGAATGGGTATTCTGTAGAGATGTTCGCCCATGGAGAACCCTGCTTAGAAAGGTTGGATTCAGGAACGCTCCCCGATCTGATTCTCATGGATATAAATCTTGGGAAGGGCCGCATGGATGGACCTTCGGTAACAAAAAAGATTTACGAAAAGTATGATATTCCGGTGGTCCTCCATTCAGCATACACCGATAAAGCAACCCTCGATACAACCAGAGACATGACAAAATATGGATACATCCAGAAAGTACCTGGAAATGAGCAGTTTATCTTAGCAACTATAGAGATGGCCATGAAGCTATTTGAGAGTAAGAAGGCCCATATTGAGAGTGAGAATAAATATAAAGAACTGCTGCGGCATCAGCAAAATATTCGAGAAGAGCAGAACGCTTTGATTGCTCAAGAGGTGCATGACGAGCTGGGACAATCTCTTACGTCTCTGCAGATGGGCCTATCAATTATTGAAAGTGATTTCAAAACCGTCGAAAGTTCCTGCGAATGTGCTAATATCCGGGAGATGATTCGGGAAATGAAGGAGACAATAGAGGATACCATAAAAAAGACTCGGGAACTATCATGGCAACTGAAACCCGCGGTATTGGATTCTTCGGGAATAGTTGAAGCTCTGGGATGGCAGGTGTATGAATATAAAAGAAAGCTCAAACTTCCACTAACATTTAAAAAACCGAGCCGAGATTGTGCATTGGATAAGAAAAAATCCCTCGCGATATATAGAATTGTCCAGGAAGCACTCACAAACTGTGCCAGATATGCCGGTGCATCTGAAGTGGGAATAGAAGTACTCTTAGATAACGATAAAATTGAAGTAGTGATTAAAGATAACGGTATAGGCTTTGACCCGGAGAGTTTGGATCTGCGTGATTCCTTTGGTTTAGAAGGAATGAAAGAGAGGGCTAAACAGTTCGGGGGAAGTGTGACTGTAAAAAGTGAGAATGGAATTGGTACGGAAGTACATATGCAATTGCCTCTTAACGGAGAAGAAGAGTGATACGTGTTATTGTTGTTGATGATCACCATTTAATCCGAAGGGGATTGATGCAGTATATTGAACGGACAGATGATATTGAAGTGATTGCGGAAGCGACAAACGGTGAGGAGTTGTTACACCTCGAAGCCCTCAGATCTTGTGATGTTATTCTGCTCGATATCGGCCTGCCTGATAAAAACGGAATAGAACTCATAAAAGAGATAAAGAATTATTATTCGGATATGCACATACTTATTTTAAGCATGCACCCTGAAGAGCGGTATGCAGTGAGAGCCCTAGAAAACGGGGCCTCCGGCTACATCACAAAGGGCAGTACGCCGGAAGAACTGGAGAAGGCAATAAGAAAGGTGGCAGCAGGAGATAGATATATAAGTGAAGCATTAGCTGAAAGATTTGCCTCTGAACTATTAGAAAAACAGACAACCCTCCCTCATAGCAGGCTCTCCGACCGCGAGTTCCTTATTCTTACAAGGTTGGGAAGTGGTGATGCAGTTAAAAGTATTGCCGGCTCACTGAATATTAGTGTAAGTACCGTACATACGTATAAACAACGCATTATGGAGAAACTAAAACTCAAGAATAATGCTGAACTCATCCATTATGTAGATACCCACAATCTCGATGAATCATAGTCCTGTGTAGCAAATTTGCTACAAAAAGTTCATAAATTTTGCTACATATTTCCTGCATCCTATTCTATATGCTGTACATGAGGGTGAATAGAATAGATGCATGTGCTGATAGCTGACGATTCAAGTTTAATACGAAAAAATTTAATCAAATTGATTAAGCCCATAGAAGGTATAACTCACATATCCGAAGCTGAGGATATCACACCTACTATTAAAATACTCAATACTGCATACCCTGACATACTTATACTGGATTTGCATATGCCGGAAGGGAACGGTTTGGAAGTGCTTTCTTACGTACAAGAGAACCACCTGGAGGTGAAGGTAATTGTGCTCACAAACTATGTGACCGAATATTACCGGAAAAAATCCATGGAGTTAGGAGCTGAGTATTTTTACGACAAGTCGAATGAGTTTCATAAGGTTATTACACTGCTTAGCAGTAT
>CAZDFY010000232.1:0-3409 GCA_964504785.1 uncultured Sediminispirochaeta sp.
GTTTCGTCCAATCCTTAAGAAAGCCTTTCGTAAAGAAGCAAAAGGACCTGGAGGAGCTATTCCAGGGGCTTGAGGGAAGGAATTACACCTCTGTCATAACCCGAACCTATCTGAATGAAGAGATGACAAAAGCCTCTTTTCGGGAGGCCAATATTTTTCTGGACGGGGCTGGACCAGATGACACGGTGGTAGTCTTTATTGCCGGCCACGGAATCTATCAGATACCGCCGACAATGATAGTACAGATGCTTCACCGATAGGAAAAATGAATCCGAATTCCACATAATAAATTGGAGTTGAACTGGCTGTGAAAATGGCAAAGAAGTTGTTGATCAGGAAGTATCTTCGCAGGATCTTTTTTCTCTGCATCCCTATTCACAAGAATGGATAACCGATACACTTATTTTTACTATCGATTATCGCAAAATGAAATATTACTGTTCATCCTTCAGATCAGTAACTCCGCACTCTTCAGGTTCTGTTGCAGAACTGTCGTCCTTTTGCACACTGACGGACCCTTGTGCGGAAGAGGATCGCGGTGCATCATCTGTTTTGGTTGAGGTCTCTGAGGGCAGTACCTTCGCAGGTATATCTGCAGCAACATGTAAGACATCAAGTCTTAATGCCTGGCCATGGTGGTCGGTCTTGAAGCGGCTTACCGCTTCGGTCAGCGACCTGGCGTATTCGTCATTTTCTTCATTCAGGGTGTTGATGTGCTTCATTGAGGTGTTGATGTTTTCAGCACCCTCTTTGATTTCTCGTATACGATTATCAACGTTACGGCCTATCGAGTCGATGTTTTCAAGGGAGCTGTTTACCTCGTTAGTGTTCTCGCGCATCTGCTCGGCGGAGTCCTGAATAACCTGCGTGGTTTGGCTGAGCGAGATCATAGCGTCCATAATCTCCTTACTGCCGACGGCCAGCTCGTCCATGCTTGATGAGATCTCGGCCATGGAGTCGCTGGATTTTTTTGCCTCTACTTTTACCTGGCTGAAGGCGGTTTGGCTGTCGCTGCTCATTTCCTGTATGCGGGTTATGCGGTCGGCGATGGTGTTAATGGTGGTACGGATCTGCTTTGAGTTTTCGTTGGTCGTTTTGGCCAAATTACGGATTTCTTCAGCCACTACGGCGAATCCCCGTCCGGCATCTCCGGCGTGGGCAGCCTCAATGGCCGCATTCATCGAAAGCAAATTGGTCTTGCTTGCCACGTTGTTGATGATGCCGATGATTTCCAGGATGCGATTTGTGTCCTCGGCATTTTGACTTATTAGCTCGCCGGTTTCATTCAGCTTGGTGTCGGTGTCTTCGACGATTTGGACCAGCTTGTCGGCCGCTTCCTTTCGCTGGTCGGAAATAGTGTTTACATTTTCAATACTGGTGCTCATCTCTTCGATTGAAGAGGTCGATTGCGTGACCGATGAGGATTGCATTTCGATTTTTTCCGCAGGATCAACTATTTTCTGGGTTATTTGCTCGGTTGAACTGCGTGAGGTGGTTATATGCTCTACCAGCTTCCTGATTTTATCGGAAATTGAGTTGATATTGGAACTCATCTGATTTACCGCTGCCGATGATTCAGTAGTTGCGCTGGTAACCTCTTCTTTCTGTTCGGCAGTACTGGCGGCACGTTTTTTTACCTCTTCGATTATGCCTGAAAAGTCGCCTACAAACGTATTGACCGTTGCCCCTAATGTGGTAAGTTCGTCCTTTCCCTGCAATTCGATATGGTGGGTAAAATCTCCCTGACCGATCACATTAATAGAACTCTGCAGGGTCTCCAATTTGATACGCAGGCTGCGCATTACGGCAAAAAGAAAGCCGACTATGATCGCCAAGATAATCACCCCAATACCGGTTGCGACATTTTGAATTATCTGCAGCTGCGAGGTAGCGGCCTTTTCAATTCGGGCGGTAGCCCGCTTCACAGTTGTTTCAAATACATCCCCCAGATAGAGGCTTAAGTCTTCGATCTCGCCGATTGTGCTCATTATAAAATACATATTCCCTTCATAGAATTCATCGGATATTTTATAAAGACCGGGTAAATAGCTGTTATTATTTTTTATTAGCTCTGTAGCCGCATTGTTGGTACCTTCAAACTTATCTTGCGTCATTTTCATTATTAGGGTAAGTTCTTCTTCTTTGCTATCGGATGACTTTTTAGAAATCTTTTGATACAATTCGTGGGACACAAAATTGTTGATGGTTGTTATTAAACTCTGAAAGTTTTCCTTAAATATCTTATAATCCCGACTAAAATTGTCGGTAAACAGGGTGGATTTTAGATTGGAGTTGGTCCGATACACCTCTGTGATAATTTCATTTGCCTCTAATAGCAATGAGTTGTACCGTTGGACCTGGTTCCCGTATGTATACATAACGAAGATAAGGCCGATAATGCCTACTGCAACGGATATGTTTGATAGAATCAGACGAGTTTTAATTTTCATAAGTATTATCCTTTAATAAAAAGAATATATTTTTTTGGTGAGTCTTTCTTTTCCATTGTTTACTCCTTTTTTAGTTACCATGTATTAATGTGGGCATCAATATCCACTTACTGAACCAGTAATTAATATTTACTGAACAAACCAATCCAGCTTTTCCTCATGATAGTCCACATATCGTCTTATTAATACACAGCCTCATTCCAGCGAAGCTGATTACGAAAATCTCTTATTTTAGTAATGTTATCGATTACCAGTAATTCTATACCAGTCATTTCGGCGAATATTTCCAAATCTTCGGTTTTTACAGAGCGAGAATACACTGTATGGTGTGCTCCTCCCGCATAAATCCATGCAGCTGCCGCAGTGGATAAATCGGGTAATGGTTTCCACATTACCCGGGCTACAGGCAAGTGGGGCAGGTCTTGGTCAGGCCGCACAGCTTCTACCTCATTCACTATAAGACGGAAACGGTTTCCCATATCTATTAGACTTGCGTTTAGTGCTGGACCTGTATCTGCGTTGAAAACAAGCCGACCCGGGGCTTCTTTTCCACCAATTCCGAGTGGATGTACCTCGAGAGAGGGTGTCTCGGAAGCAATACTGGGGCATACTTCAAGCATATGTGCCCCTAAAACCTTTTGATTGCCGGGTTCAAGATGGTAGGTATAATCTTCCATAAAGGATGTTCCCCCGGATAGACCCGAACTCATCACTTTCATTGTTCGTGTAAGTGCAGCTGTTTTCCAGTCTCCCTCTGCACCAAAACCATAGCCGTCGGCCATTAAGCGCTGTACTGCTAAACCCGGCAATTGCTGCATGCCGTGTAGGTTTTCAAATGTGGTAGTAAAAGCTGAAAAATCGCCGTCCTTTAAGAACGCTTTCATACCAAGTTCGATTCTGGCTGATTCAAACAGAGAGTTATAAAAGAAAGTCCCATTTTCCATCGGCTCTGTGATTTT